>CAJWII010000044.1 GCA_913041065.1 uncultured Flavobacteriales bacterium | reverse complement strand
CCCCACTGACGTGTTGTCTGCGGTGTTTGCCGACGTTCCTGCAGGATTGTCTGCCTTCCCGCTCCAAATAGATGCCCCATGTGGATGTTGGGATCCCGTCCCTGGCACTGTGACCCTAGATGAAACATTGAACAGCCAAAACTTGATTGATCTGTTGTTCCCTTTGCATCAATACGACTCGTTCTGGACCATTGGCATGCTTGCATCTGATGAAGAATTTGCCGGCACTCCGGGAATTGTTCCAACTGTTGTTTTCGACGCGGCTGACCCCGCGGTATGCAACACGAGTGTTGATGACGGATCCCTGTTGGCGATTGGGGCGCCCAATGCCATTGCAGGAAGCGACTTGCGTGTGGAAGTGGCGCGAGTGACCACATGTGGCGACTGGTCTTTCTCCGCGAATTGCCAAGTGTTTGAGAATGGAGACCAGGACCAACAACAGCTCTGGTTCATCGAAGAGGAAGATGTGGATGGCGTGATTGAAGTGTCTCACCCTTGCTTGGATTACGCCGCGGAACAACAAGCCAACGTGTCTGGGGAGCTGACGACCTGTCCTGGCGACAACGCGGAGGTTGAGTTGGAATTCCTCGGGAGCGCGGACGTGCCGAGCACCGCCTACGACTTGTACGCTTTCCCAGACGGGTTCGCCTTCTCGGACGAGGAGGAAACCATCCTGGATTTCACTGACGGCGCTTTGGTGGCCCAAACCAACGTCAACAGCTTCTCTGACGTCGAGCCAGGGGATTACGCGGTGTTGGTGCTTGACGACTACGGGTGCAGGGACACCACCCGGTTCACGGTGGTGGCCCCTGATCCCATTGAAGCCATGCCAAGCATCGGAAACCAGAATTCGTGCTTTGGCGAGGCGGACGCCTCCATCGTCATCCCTGAATCTCTTCTGGTGGGAGGTACGGGTGATTTGAACGTCACAGTGTTGAGCCCAGCAGGCAACCCCATGGGCGGCGGCACCTTCACCGACGAAGGCTTTGAATTGTCTGGCCTGGTGTGTTTGAACGGGGACGGCACGTACGAAGTGACCACCACCGACGACAACGGGTGTTTCCGTGTGGACACGGTGTACGTCAACTGCCCTGAACCCATTGAATGGACCGTAGATTGGACCGACGTGGTCTGCGCCGGCGCTTCGGATGGAACCATTGTGGCGGAGGCTTCTGGCGGCTCTGGCGGCGAACTCTATTTGACGAACAACCAGTCTGCGCCAGTCTTGCTCTCGGCTGCGGCGGACACCCTGCCGTTGACGGCGTCGATCGGCAACCTCGGTCCCACGCTCTATCAGGTGTGGGTGTACGACGCGTTGAACTGCACTTCGGACACGGCCTTCATCACGGTGGAGGAGCCTGCGCCGCTCGAACTTTCCATTGCAAACGTGACCGATTTGACATGTGAGTCGGACTGCGATGGGTCGATAGAGTACACCGCGATAGGGGGCAGTGGCCAGCTAGATGTGCAGTTTGTTTCAATGCCCATGGGAACTCCCGTCGATGAATCCTTCGGTCTCTGTGTTGGAGATTATCTACTGCAGGTCACGGATGCCGCCGGTTGCGACATTGGAGAGGAGTTCGCAGTCGATGCGCCTCCACCTCTGTCCTTTCTTTTCGAGAATATGACACCAGCAACGTGCACAGGCATGAGTGATGGCACCATTGACATCTTTGGAGCAGGAGGCACTGCAACACTCGAAGAGTGGTCTTGGTATGTGGTTGACTCTGCTGGTCAACAAGTCGCAACCAATTTGAATCAAAACGGTCTGAACAATTTGAGTGAGATGATATATACAGCTTATATCACTGACCAGATTGGATGCACGCATGACTCGATATTTGAGGTCGGCGTTCAATTTCAAACAGACATGGAGCTGTCCACCTTGACCTCGCCGGTGACGTGCTGGGGTGCGGCCGACGGAACAGCCACGGTCAGTGTGAATGGGGGAGAAGCGCCGTTTACTTTCGAGTGGAGCGACCCGTTCAGTCAAACGGCGTCGACCGCTGTGGGTTTGACAGAAGACACCTACACCGTGGTGGTTACCGACGCGCTGGGCTGCCGCCGCTCGGCGTCCCAAGCGGTGGGGGCCATTGAGGGTTGCCTGTTCATCGCCGACGCCCTGACCCCCAACAACGACGGCAAAAACGACGATTGGGTCGTGGGTGGTTTGGAGGACTTCCCGCAGTCGCGGGTGGTGGTGGTCAACCGCTGGGGACAGCGTGTGTTTGAGACGCAAGGCGGGTCGGAGCGCTGGGACGGCCGTTTCAGCGGTCAGCGTTTGCCTGTGGCTGATTACTACTACACCATTGAGTTGAACCCTGGATCGCTGCCCATCCGTGGCACGGTGACCATCAAATACTGAGCAAGATGAAAAAGTACTTGACCAGCCTGGCATTGGTGGCGTTCTCCGCAGGATCTGTGGTGTGGGGACAGCAGCAATGGCGTCGCTCGCAGTTCATCACCAACACCTACTTGGCCAACCCGGCCGTGGCCGGCACCGAGCCTGGCACCGTGCTGTCGTCGAGCTACCGCCAGCAGTGGGCGGGTTTCGATGGGGCGCCAACCACCAAGTTGTTGAGTGGCCACCAAGCTGTTCCTGGTGGAGGCGGCGTGGGCTTTGTGCTCTACAACGACGACATGGGGGGCGCCATCAAACAAACGGGCATTGAACTTACCGGGGCGTACAGCGTGCTCCTCAGCAACCAAGACGCCGTGTCGTTTGGGTTGAGCATGCGTGGCAACCAGTTTGTGTTTGACGGCACCGGCTTGAACGTGTGGCAAACCGGGGACCAGAGCTTGCCCCAAACCATCGAATCCACCTTTGGTGTGGACTTCAACGCCGGGATGATGGTGTACGGCAAGAACTACTACTTCGGGATGTCTGTCTACAACCTCTTGGAAGACAAGCTGAACCTGAGTGGGGTCGACGACGACGCCAACCGGATGTTCCGCCACTACAACTTCATGGCGTCATACTTGTACAAGGTGACGCAAATGTTTTCGTTGCAGCCCAGTGCGTTGATGCGCATGACTGAAGCGACGCCAGGTCAATTGGATTTCCACCTCCGTGCCATCTACAACGGCACCTATTGGGCAGGCATGGGCCTGCGGCCGCAAGATGCTTTCGTGATTGGCACCGGCATCAACTACGGCGCCTTCACATTGGCGTACAACTATGACATCACTCTGGGCGACAATTACCTCAGCGCCCATTCACATGAATTGTCGTTTGGGTACTTCTTGCCCGTGCGCTCTGCGTTCCGGAGCCGACCTGGCAGCGGACGCAAAGCCCGCGCCAACGACCGAATCTTGAAATAACCAACTCTGAATTATCTTAGAGAACATGAAGAATTTGAGAAACACATGTTTGGCCTTCGCGGCATTCTGCATGGCGTCCACTGCGGTGGCCCAGTTTTCCCACCTGGAGGTGGATTACATCGACAACGGTGGGGTCGTCCCAGGTGACACCTACCGCGTGTACGCGGTGATGGAGAACGAAGGCGACATCCTCGACGCCATCTACGGCGAGAAGTCTGCCCCGATGAAAATCACGTCGACCGCGCCGTTCTTCCAGCACTTGAAAGGAGGCGCGATGTCTGCGGACATCCAGCGCTACGACACCACCACAGACCCCACCTTGTTGTACGACTCGTGGGTGACCATCGGTGCAGAGGACAACTACATGAACGCCGTCTCTGGCTTCATCATGGATTTTGAGTCGTTCAACGCCGGCGACGAGCTGGCCACCAACGACGGTGCGTGGTTCGTGACCCCAGACAAGCGTCAAGCTGCCGCACCTCCCTCTAAGCGCATCTTGCTCATGCAATTGACCACCGCGGGTGAAGTGGAAGGGGTGTTGAATGTGCACGGACGGACCCGTCCTGTGACCGACGCCGACGGCAATGTGATCGGAGGCCAAGAGGTCATCCAGAGCGAAGGCCTGACCTTCGTATGCAAGAAGCCCAAGCGCTGACTGACAGGTGCATCCACAAAAAAAAGGCGTCCCCCTAGGACGCCTTTTTTTGTTGCGCATCGGTGCAGGTCATTTCGGGGCCTTCTTCAGCAGGATGTCCACGCTGTCCCGTGGCACGAAATCCAGTGCCACGCTGTTGATGCAGTAGCGCAGGCCGGTGGGAGGGGGGCCGTCCTCAAACACGTGGCCCAAGTGGCCATCACATGCGGCGCACACCACTTCCATGCGGCGCATGCCGTAGCTGAGGTCCATGCGGGCATCGACTGCCGTGTCGCCAGCAGGCTTGAAAAAGCTCGGCCATCCGCTGTTGCTTTTGAATTTGGTGCCAGAGTCGAACAGACGGGCGCCGCAGCTCATGCAGACGTAGACGCCGTCTTCGTCGTGCAGCCAGAACTCGCCGGAAAACCTCGGCTCTGTTCCTTGTTTTCGGAGCACTCGGTACGCGTCAGGGCTCAATTCGCCACACCAACTGGAAGCGCGGCCGCTGTCCTGTGGTTCTTGCGCTTGGCAGCTTGCAGCAAGGAGGACCCAAGAGGCGAAGAAGAACGTGCGGAACGTCATGAGGCGGGAGAGAGTTTGGGGGCGAGGTGCTTGCTTGTGACAGATTGGGGACACATGGCCAGCGATTCGGGCGTGCCGGCGTGCACAAGTTGGCCGCCGTGTTCGCCGCCACCGGGGCCGAGGTCGATCACCCAGTCGGCGCACTTGAGGATGTCCAAGTGGTGCTCGATGACCACGATGGAGTGGCCTTGGCTGAGCAAGGCATGGAATGAATCGAGCAGCTTGGCCACGTCGTGCACGTGAAGGCCTGTGGTGGGTTCGTCGAACACGAACAGCGTGTGCCCTTGACGGTCGCCCCGGGCCAAGAAAGCGGCCAACTTGATGCGTTGGGCCTCCCCGCCACTCAGGGTGTTGGAGCCCTGACCCAACGTGATGTATCCCAAGCCAACGTCGTGCAGGGGTTGCAGTTTGGCGAGGAGGCGCCGGATGGCGGTTGGAGGTTTCTTTTGGTCTTCAGGGGCGAAGAACAACAGTGCGTCGTCGACCGTCATGGACAAGATCTCATGGACGTTCTTGCCCTTGTAAGTGACTTCCAGCACGTGGTCCTGGAAGCGCTTGCCGACGCAATCCTCGCAGGGCAGTTTCAAGTCCGCCATGAACTGCATGCCAACGGTGACGTATCCTTCGCCCTCGCACGTTTCGCAACGTCCCCCTGAAATGTTGAAGCTGAAATGAGACGGCTTGAGTCCTCGCGCTTTGGCGTGGGCGCTTTCTGCAAGGAGGGTGCGGATTTCGTCGAACGCTTTGACGTAGGTGACGGGGTTGGAGCGGGAGCTTTTTCCGATCGGGTTTTGGTCGACAAACTCCAAATGCTCCAGCGTGCCCAGGTCGCCTTCGAGGGCTTCGAAGCCTTTGGTTTGGCCGCCGAACCCGTCGAGTTGGGCCTGGACGGCTGGGACGAGGAGTTGGGTGATCAAAGTGCTCTTGCCTGAACCGCTCACGCCCGACACGGCCACCAAGCTGCGCAGGGGCACATCCACGTCGAAGCCCCTCAGGTTGTGGGTGTGCACGTTGCGCATGGACAGTTTGTCTTGAGGTGCGCGGCGCTGCTCAGGAACAGGGATCGCCATGTGCCCATTGCGGTACGCTGCGGTCAGGGAGGGGTGGCTTTCGTCGCATTGGGACAGGCCGTCTTGCGGACCGCTGAAGACCACTTCGCCTCCGAATGAGCCCGCTTGCGGCCCCATGTCGACCACGAAATCCGCCGCCGTCACGATGTCGTCGTCGTGCTCGACGACCACCACAGTGTTGCCTTGGTTGCGGAGCCGTTCGAGCACGGAGATGAGCCTTTGGGTGTCCTCCGGGTGAAGGCCGATGCTGGGTTCGTCCAGCACGTAGGTGCTGCCCACAAGCGCACTGCCCACACATGTGCTCAAGGCGATACGTTGGGATTCGCCGCCACTCAGGGTGGGGCTGCCGCGCATGAGGGACAGGTAGCCGAGGCCCAAATCCATCAAGCATGTCAACCGGTGCTTCACTTCCCAAAGGAGCCGCTCGGCGATGGCGCGTTCTGCCGAGGTCAACGCCAGGCCGTCTTGCCACGCCAAGGCTTCTTCCACGGTCATCCGCAAGACGTCGTGGATGGTTTGGCCACCCACGAACACGTGTCGGGCGTCCGGTCCGATTCGTGTGCCGTGGCATGTGGTGCACTTGGTCCGGCCTCGGTACCGGCTGATCATCACTCGGTTCTGAATCTTGTAACTCTTGGCTTCAAGCATGTTGAAGAAGGCGTGGATGCCCTTGAAGTGGGCGCATCCGTTCCAGACCAAATCCCGCTGTGCGTCGTTCAAATTCTGCCAAGGCGCATGCACGGGAAGGTCCACGGCGCCCGCCGCCATGACCAAACGTTCGCGCCACCGCCCTGTGCGTTCGCCCCGCCAAGGGGCGACGGCTCCGTCGTACAGACTTCGGGTTGGGTCGGGCACGACCTTGTCGGGGTCGATGCCGAGCACGTGGCCGTACCCTTCGCAGGTCCCGCATGCCCCGACAGGGCTGTTGAAGTTGAACATGTCCGGGGTGGGCTCGGGGAAGACCATGCCGTCCCGTTCGAAGCGGTCGTTGAATTCCACGGACTCGGCCTTGCCGTCCTTGGAGTTCGTCCACACTTGGCACCGTCCGCCCCCTTCGAAGAGCGCCGTCTCGACGCTGTCCGCCACGCGGCCTTCGTCCTCAGCGGCGGATTGCGGTGAAAAGCGGTCGACAACCAGGCCCAAGACGTCGTGACCGTCGAGGCTGTCCATGCGCATGGCGCCTTCCGCGGTCCAAACCCTGGTGTACCCTTGCTGCTGCAACATCCGAAGCTGGTCTTCTGGGCTGCGGTCGTCCCTCGGCGCGAGGGGGGCCACGAGCATCATGCGTTCTGCGCCGCAGGCGAGAATGTGGTCCACGACATCCGTCACGCGGTCTTTCCGAATCACTTCGCCGGAGATGGGGGACTTGGTGACCCCGATCCGCGCGAAGAGCACGCGCAAGTGGTCCATGATCTCAGTGCGCGTGGCGACTGTGGAGCGCGGACCGCCCGAGGCGCTGCGCTGTTCAATGGCCACGGCAGGGGAGAGGCCGTCGATGCGGTCGACATCTGGTTTGTCCAAGCGGCCCAAAAATTGGCGGGCGTAACTGCTGAGGCTTTCCACGTAGCGGCGCTGACCCTCCGCGTAGAGGGTGTCGAACGCCAAACTGCTTTTTCCCGATCCGCTCAAGCCTGTCACCACCGTGAGTTTCTCCTTGGGAATGCTCACGTCGACGTCCTTCAAGTTGTGGACTTTTGCCCCGTGGATGTCAATCTTCATTGCAGTTTTTAACAGCGTGAAGGTACCTGAGGTTTGGCGCCCTTGAGGAAAAGAGCTACTTTAGTAAGAGTTGGATTTCAAACAGACGCGCATCGACATATTCTACCCTTGTTCCATTTCATGAAGCCTTGAGCCGGGAGAGCCCCGGAATAGAGGTGTGAAGTAAACAGAGGTGTCATGCGAGCTTCTTTGTCTGACCGCGACTTGATTCGTGCCTACCGTGAAGGTGACGAACGAGCATTCGAAACGTTGTTGAACCGTTACCAGTCTGGGGTATTCTCCAAGATTGTCTTTGTGGTCCGCGACCACGAGGTGGCGAACGACTTGTTCCAAGATACGTGGATCAAAGTGGTCAAGGTCCTCAAGTCCGGCAAGTACGTGGAGGAGGGAAAGTTTGGCCCTTGGGTGATGCGCATCGCCCACAACGCGGCCATCGACCACTTCCGGCGCAACCGCAAGAGGCGCATGGTGCGCCCGACCGACGAGTTCGACATTTTCGACACGCTCGCCCACGATGCGCCCAACGCCATGGACACCATGGTGCAAGAGGAGGTGCTCGCGGAGTTGCGTCAGTTGATCCCAGCACTTCCTGAAGAGCAGCGCGAGGTGGTCAAGATGCGCCTCGAGCAGCAATACAGTTTCAAGGAGATTGCCGAGGAGACGGGGGTGAGCATCAACACGGCCTTGGGCCGGATGCGCTATGCCTTGATCAACCTCAGGCGCATGGTCGACGAGCAGCGGCTCGTGCTCACCACGGGCTGACGCGCGACAGGCCAGAAATGAAAAAAAGAGAGGCGGACACAATAGGGTCCGCCTCTTGTCGTTTCAGGGGTGAACAACTCAACTCCACTGCATGGATTCATTCGACCCTCTTACGTTTTCTTGCCCCGATTTTACCACCGTTGAACTGCTCCCCAAGCCTTCCACGGTCCAAGCCATCTTGGCCTTCTCCAAAGCCACTGCGCACGTCCCCACCCGCGTGGGCGACGGTTGGGTGAATCAGAATTGAGAGCCCTTCATTTCGCCTCAACCTCAATGAGGTCCGGAGACAGGTTTCGAAAAAATTGTTTGGCAACCCGTTGTGGTTGGTGTCACTCCAAGTGTCATCCAAGATCCCGGGTGTTGGCAACTCTGGGATACGTCTTCTGAAACCAAAACGGAGACGCCCGGCGGGCGTGCCCGTCGGAATCTTGAGGCGATGATCATGAGCGGACACCCCTGCGCCCCACATTATCCTTCTTCACAAATGTCACCGAACTCAGAAAGCAGGAGCAACAAATCGCCAGTTCCAACCTGGCCGTTTGAATCAATGTCCGCTGGACATGTCACAGTGGGGCCTTCCTCATTGGCTCCTTCCTCGAAGGCAGCAATGGCTCGCTCGGCCACTAGACTTCCAACAACCCGGCCACGAATGTCATCCATGGGAGGGTGAATGCCACCCCAAATTCGGCTCAGTGCGCACTGGTCTGCGGCATCCTTGTAGGTTGCCCATTGCAATGTGAATGACTCAGTTGGACCTGACTCAAAGGCCAAAAAGTCATTGGCTCCAATGTCGTACTTACCCAAACCACCCGGGAAGTACATTGAACCGGTGGCGTAGGTCAGGACCTCAGCTGCAGCCCTCGAGAAGGTGGAGTGACCACTGACATAACCAGCAAAAGGAGGTGTGACAAAAGTGGGGCGTTGGTAGGGCCACCATGAGCAGCCTGTGCGCCATTCAAAGGATGGAACTCCAGTTTCAAGATTGGGCACCCACTGATGAACCTTGACCATGCCGAGGGCTTGCGGTTGACTGTCTAAAATGGGATCACCTGTCTCAACAATTTCGAAGACGTTGTCGATCAGCGGCACACCCTCGGGACTGAAATTCTCTTTGGTTGGATCTGAACATTGTCCTTGAGCAAGCATGAATCGTATGGCGGAAATCGGCCGCACGAAGTCGTAATAGCCCTTGATGCTCCAAGCTGCGATTGCGGCGTCGTGCATGGCACCGCCCAAAAGACGATACGCTCGCGCCAACCACGCGCCAGGTTCCAAAACCTCGCCTTGACCGTTCCACCGCCAATCGAATTCTGGATGTGAAGCCGCTTCGTTTAGAATGGAAAACCAGTGGCCTGGCGGCGTTTCTGAGTCCGGTCCATCCGCCCAAAATTCGGCAAGCACTCGCGTGAAGTTTCCCCTCAGCACCAATTCTGGCTCATAAGGCTCCCCAGTGATTGGATTGAATGCATGCCCCGGCCCGATGTCACCACCCTCATGCTCGTTGTAGAGGAAGTCTGGAACCTCGGGATCCGCATTCAAGTTGCCTACACTTTTCGGACTGATGTCCACGACCACAGAGTCTTCAATGTTGAGTTGGGTTTGCCATTTTGCCACAAAGGCGAATCCTTGTTGCCAGTTGTTCAGGCTTTCGTCTTCCTCACCCAGCAGCACTGGGGGCCCTGGGTCAAAGTAGACGGGGTACTCGCAGCCATCACGGTTGAAAAAACTGGCGTCTCCGCTCTGCAATGCAAATGGCGTCACATTTCCCCAGTTGGCCCCACTGAAGGGCACGACGTCCTCAAAAGTCTCATTCCCCGCTTGGTCCACAAAGCTTCCTCCAAACGAGAGTGGCTGCCAACGATCTGGGTTTTCTAAGGAGAAATCGCAGAGTCCTTCCGCCGTGACATCGAGTGGGTTGTTCGCAGGTTGATAACAGCCATTCTCGTAATTGCTCGCCTGGTTGGAACCATCGTTCATGTAGGCTGAATTGATGGCATTGGCCACGTCAAATCCATAGGTCGCTGCCGTGGAATTGTTCAAGATGACGTTTGGGGTTGTTCCAGTGGTGCTGTTGAAGTTTGCCTCAAGATCCTCCAGAGTTTCGACCCATCCAGGCGAGTTCTCGTAGCGCAATGAGATAAATCGAAAAGCGTAGGAAGCCATCATGTCCCGATACTCGTCTGTTCCAGGCACCCAGGAGGACACGTCCTCGGGGACCGCGGGCCAGCTGACATTGCCATCTGCCAATGTTCCATTGTGGCCCTCTGCCAGCATGTGAAGCGCGTACTGCCCGGTGCTGAAGTGGAACAAATTCCGGGCGTGCACGTTTGGCCGCGCGAGGTCGTTTCTGATTGCTTCGAGCAGCATTTTATTCCATTGTTGAACTGGTGGCTCAATGGATTGCCCCCATGTTGAGATGTCCGCCGAGAACACGTTCAGACACACCACGTATAAAAGAGTAGACCTTTTCATGGATACAAGAACCTCGATCCGAGGCTCAAGGTTTACACTTGGGCATGAATTGCCCCTGAACAGGAATAGACCTTGTTGTCCCTTGAATCACTTGCCTCGAGGTCCAATTTGACAAGGACGACTGACAGCTGAACCTCACGATGTTACATTCACAAAAACCCTATGCTCCGTGTAAATGGATGTCGGTCACAGGGTGAGGGAGATGTCGGTATAGACTCAAATTTTTTGTAGACAAATGGCGAATATTTGCCGATGTGTATAAATTAGCAGTAGTATATCAGTCTAAATATCGTAATCATGAGGGTTGTCTTTTCTTTTCTCACTCTATTCCTTACGTCCTTGACCTTTGCCCAAGGAACATGTCCTGCCTTGCTGCACGACTCCAATGACAATTCATCTGTTGAGATAGCAGATGTGCTATCAATATTGTCATTCTTCGGAGCTTCAGTGGAGAATGAAGCATGTCCTTTGCTTCATGACTCTAACGACAATGGGACCATTGACATCTCAGATATCTTGTCCATTTTGTCTCTGTTCGGTGTCTCAGACTCTGATGATGACGGTTTGTGGGATAACGCAGACGATTGCACCGATACATTTGCAGCGAATTACATTGGAGACCAGGGCACATGTGCATATTGTGCTCCTGTGAATGACTTGAACAGCTCACCCGAGGAGGCAATCACGATTGGTTCTGGCTTATCCAACAATCACATGAATGTGGGCATTGATGCATGCAATGGCACCACCGTTTCGTTGGGTGTAGTGGAGCGCTTCGTAGGCAATGTGGAGCCTCAGTCTGTCAACTTAACGAACTACCAAGTGAACAACGGCTATGCGGATGTGCCAGGGGGCGCCGAGCCAGGAGCCCGTTGGAACTACTTGCTGAGTGTAAACTTGGGCGAGCATACGTTTGAGGACGTGGACGTGAAGTTTGGTTTGGACTTCGATCCATCAGACAACTTCGACGCTTCGAATCTTGAAGGCTCTTACACCATTTTCGGTTCGTTCTCTGAGGCATTTCCTTTAGTGCAGACTGGCACTGGCATTGACTACGCCCAGGCAAACATCTTCCAGGACAGCCAGAATTTCGACTTTGGGTTCTGGTCTGAATTGGCTTCAGCAGTAGACGTCGCCTTTGACCCCAATGCTGTGGGTGTATACAACGTTGGTGTGTACGTGTATTCGTTGGAAGGCGCGCTGTTGACTTTCTCGGAGATTTCAGTCCAGGTCATTCACGACTCGGAGTGATTTTACATTCACAAAAATCCTAGGCTCCGTGTAAATGTAAATCGGTCACAGGGTGAGGGAGTGTGTCACCCATTTTGTCACCCAAACGCATTCACAGTCCCCCGTAAACACTGGGTTTTGTTGGGTCTTGTTTTGGGTGACACATTGGCCTTTGGCGGCCTTTTTGTTCGTAACTACGCGGGTTTCAGGCCGTTTTCGCTTCAACCCAAGTGAGGTTGGAGGCCATCTCTTCGCGCAATCGGGCGTCGAGGGTGGACGACGGCGCCACCGGTTGGAGCCCAGACGACAACGCCTCCAGCCGTACCTGACCCTCAGAGGAGGAGAGGTCGCCTTGGAGGTCGTCGGCTTCCACAAACCCGTAGCCCACCACGTGTCCTTCACGGACGGCGATGAAGCCGCGTTCGTCGGGTGTGCGGCCGCGTTCGCAGAACCAACCTGAAGGCGCTTGCTTCCAGGCCTGCATGGCTTCGGGGAAGCGCGCTTCGTGCTCCTCAACACTCACGGTTTCTTTAGGGACCAACGCGCCCAACCCCAAAAGGTCAAACCGCAGGTCGTGGTCTTGCACTTGCTGGTGGAGCCACTTTCTGGCTGAGGCCTCGCTGTGAAAGGTGCGGAGGGCGCCGCGTGTGCCTTGTTGGGCACGCACGGCCAGGCGGTTGCGGCCTTGCCGGTCGACGTAATGCACGATGGAGCGGTAGGCGCGGGGTTGCTTTTGGGCCCTGTTGAGGGGAGGCCAGTGGGCGCGAATGCGGACGTCTTCCATCACGGCGGCCATCCATTCGCTGCCGGCGAGTTCGTGCTCCAAGCTGCGCATGTCGCGCATCAGGATTTGGCGTTTGGAAGAGGCGGTGGTGCCTGAGAAATGGCTGCGCACCCGCTTTTGGATGTGGATGCTCATGCCGATGTACAGGGGCTTGCCTGCGGCGTCCATGAACCAATAGACTCCGGGTTCATCTGGGAGCACGTCAAATTCTTTGGCGGACACGTGTTGGGGCATCCATTGCTCGCGGGTCCCGCGCTTCAAGGCGTCTGCCACGGCGAGCTGACCGCGTTCCGATGCCATGATCTTGTGAAAGAGCACCGCGGTTGCTTCGGCGTCCCCCAGCGCCCGGTGTCGGTCGGTGTGGGGGATGTCCATGGCGTCGCAGAGCGCCCCAAGTCCGTAACGGGGGAGGCCAGGGAACGCCTTTCTGGACAGCCGGACGGTACACAGCTTTGGCCTTCGGAACGAGATGTCCATGGCTTCGAAGTGCCCGCGCAAGAATGCGTAGTCGAACCCCACGTTGTGCGCCACGAACACGCAGTCCTCAAGCTTGCCCATGAGTTCCTCTGCGATTTCGTCGAAGCCAGGCGCGTCTTCCAACATGTCGTCGGTAATGCCGGTCAGGGCGGAGATGCGAGGTGGGATGGACTCGAAGGGGTTGATCAGGGAACTCCAAGTGTCCACCACGTGTTGTCCGTCGCTCACCACAACCGCCACCTCGGTGATGCCCCGCGATTTGCGGGTCCCTCCGGTGGTCTCGATGTCGACGATGGCGTACTTCACTCTGCGAAGATGCGGCTAAGTTTGCGCCATGAACAAGGTTTGGTTTTGGGGGCTGGCCTTGGGGGCCACAGTGGGATGCGGAAGAGGATCCGAAGCGCTTGAGTCGGCTGAGCGGGAACCCATTTCGCAGGTGAAAAAGACCCCCGCGGAGGTGGCTGTCGACGAGCGTGTGAAGAGGCTGGTGGCGTCGGA
>CAJWII010000043.1 GCA_913041065.1 uncultured Flavobacteriales bacterium | reverse complement strand
TCTGGAACCACATCCAAGTTGGTCAGCAACGCGTTCTCCTCCTGGCTTGACGCGCCTTTCTTGCGGCCGCCGCTATTCACGTCGATGACGTGCATGGCTTCCGTTTGTTCAATCACGAGGTAGGATCCCGACCGCAAGTTCACCTGACGACCAAACGCCGCCTTGATTTGGCGGTGGATGGACATGTTGTTGAACAGGTCTTTGGCCCGGCTCAATTTGACCATGGCCTCGTCCCCAGATTTGCTTTGGGCCAAGAACTCCTTGACCTCATCTGCCACGCGCGGTTCGTTGACGTGAATGGCGGTGCACGATTTGGTCATGACGTCGCGAAGGACAGCGCTGACCTGGTTCACTTCGCCCAACACGCGTTTCCCCGGTTTGGCATTCTTGAGGTTGGTGTACAGCTTTTGCCAACGGTCCACCAAGTCCTGCAGATCGGTGTGCAGGTCTGCCGAGCCTTTGTTTTCCGCCACCGTCCGCACGATGATGCCGAATCCCGGAGGTTGGATGCTCTGCATGAGGCGACGCAGACGGCTGCGTTCCTTCTCCCCTTTGATGCGAGAAGACAGGCTCACCTTGTCGCTGAAGGGCACCAGCACCAAATAGCGCCCCGGCAGACTGACCTCAGCCGTCAACCTTGGGCCCTTGGTGCTGATGGGTTCCTTGGCAACTTGAACCAACACGAGCTGAGATGCGGACACGTAGTCCTTCATCTTGCCCTTTCGGTCAATGTCCTCTTCCCGCTTGAACTTGTTGATGTCGGCTGTGGGTTGTTTGCCTGACATCACACGCTTGACCCAGATCTGTTGCGTCTTGTATTGGGGGCCCAAATCAGAATGGTGCAAGAATGCATCCTTCCCGTGGCCCACGTCGACAAAACCTGCATTCAGGTTGGGCATGACTTTCCTGACGCGGCCGACGTAGATGTCGCCCACGGCGTATTGCACGTCCCCACGGTCGCGGTGCAGCTCCACGAGCTGGCCGTCTTCCAGAACGGCAATGTCCACGCCTTTCGGCGTTGAATTGATGACGAGTTCCGCGTCCATCACATGAAGTACAGCGATTTGACGCTGCACATCACAGCCTCAAATCACGCACATTACTTCTTCTTGTGACGGTTCTTGCGAAGACGCTTCTTCCGCTTGTGCGTGGCCATCTTGTGACGCTTGCGCTTTTTTCCGCTTGGCATGATGATGTTGTTTAGATGCTTGTTTCTGACAGGACAGATTCAAGCCGTTCGATGATTCCTTCCACGCTCTTGGCCACGGCTGTGTCAGGAGCGAGCGGAAGGTAAGATTTGTATTCAGTCAGGGCGAGGTCGGGTTTCTCCATGGCCTCGAGGCATCGCGCCTTGAAGAACCGGCCATTGACGTAAAGTTCGTCGGCAGACACGCAAAGGTCAAATCCCTCCACGGCGTCTTCCAGAAACCCTTCCTCCATGTCCAACATGGCGAGCTCCCAATAGGCCTCCACACGGTCAGGTGCCGCATCGATGACTTGGTTGAATCGCTCACGGGCTTTGTCCAATTGACCACTCTGGACGCTGAAGCGGCCGAGCCACATCACGGCGTCCAAGTTGGGTGGGGTGGACTCGGCCAGTTGACGCAGCTCGAGGATGCCCTCCATGGGGTTCTCGCCACTCACTTTGGCCACCGCCACGTCCACGGGGTCGGTCCCGATGTCTTCCAACGCAACGTCTTCCTCCACAGGCAACGCCGGTTCAGATGAACCGGGTGTCCTGGGCATCAACACGAGTCCCGCCGCCAATGCACCAGCACCAGCAATCAAGATCCACGATGATTTGGAAACCGCCATGCCGAGGTCTGTTTACTTGGCCTTCACGTTGGCCTTCACGTTGTCCAAGAAATCGCGGCTTGGCTTGAATGAAGGGATGTTGTGTGCGGGAATCTGGATGGACTTCTTTGCGAGGATGTTGCGGCCAGTTTTGGCGGCACGCGTCTTCACAACGAAGCTTCCGAATCCGCGGAGGTACACGTTGTTGCCGTTCTCCAAGTTGTTCCGAACGGCGCGCATGAACGCTTCCACTGTCACTTGAATGTCTCCTTTTTCCATTCCGGTTTGTTCCGAAATCTGGCTAACGATGTCTGCCTTGGTCATGGGTCGAGAGGGGGATGTTGTTTGAATTCAATGAAGTATACCTCGGGCGGGGCCTTTGGTTTTCGGGGTGCGAAAATACACCCATACCTTTGGAAACGACATGAGTAAGGGGGATTTTCTGCAAAAAAATTGGTGCCAAACCGACGCGGAACGCGCCCGACGGTCCCTCGCCAAGTGGTACGACAGCCATGCCCGAGACCTTCCTTGGCGTCTAACCCCCAGCCTCTACGGCACGTGGCTGAGTGAGATTATGCTTCAGCAAACCCGTGTGGACACTGGCATTCCCAAGTGGCATTTGTTTCAAGAGTTGTTTCCCTCTGTGGAGGATTTGGCCCAGGCGTCGGAGGCGGAGGTGATGAAGGCCTGGGAAGGATTGGGGTACTACCGCCGCGCGAGGTTGCTCCACCAAGCCGCCAAGGTCGTCGTGTCCAAAGGGGGCTTTCCTGAAAACCGGGAAGGGTGGCTCGCCTTGCCTGGCATTGGTCCCTACACCTCTGCCGCCATTGCGTCCATTGGTTTGGGCGAAGCCGTGGCCGCCGTCGATGGGAACGTTCAACGGGTGATGAGTCGATGGGGCGGGGTGACCGATCCTGTAGACAGCAAGACTGGTGCCCAAGCCATCCAAGGGGTGGCCGACGCCTGGCTCGATGCAGCCCGTCCAGGCGATCACAACCAAGCCGTGATGGAGTTGGGCGCCTTGGTGTGCTCGCCCAAGCAGCCGCGCTGTGCCGAATGCCCTGTAAGATTCACGTGCACCTCCGCAGACAATCCAGACATGTGGTCTGTCTTGCCCCGCAAAACGCCGAAGCGAAAAGCCGCGCGTTGGGACCTCACGTGGCACGTCGCCCACCACGGCAATCAGGTGGTGGCCATCCAACGGCCCGACACCGGCGTGTGGGCCACGCTGTGGGCCTTCCCGGAGCGAGCGCCTTCCAAATCCAACACCCCCAGCCGTCCATTGATTCCAGATGTCGTGCATGCCCTGACCCACAAACGCATTCACGCCCGCATGGTGGGCACGGCGATGACGTCGACGGAAGAGCTGCACACCTGGGCCCAGGAAGTGAATGGTGTGGTGATGACTTGGGAGGAATGTGAAGCCAAAGCCTGGCCGAGGCTGGCGACCAAGGTTTGGTCTGAATTGAAGGCCGCCTGCATGGCGGGCAACTGAGACGGAAGAAGTACCTTCGACGCATGGCTGGCATCAACAAAGTGATTCTCGTGGGCAACCTCGGGCAGAACCCCGAACTGCGCTACACCCCCAACGGTGTGGCCGTGTGCTCCCTGCGTGTTGCGACTTCGGAGTCGTACACCGACCGTGCTTCAGGCGAACGCATCACCAACACAGAATGGCACAACGTGGTCCTGTGGCGAGGGCTTGCTGAAACCGCTGGCAAATACCTCAAGACGGGTTCCCAGGTGTACCTCGAAGGCAAGCTCAAGACCCGCCAATGGCAGGACCAGCAGGGCCAGAACCGGTACACCACAGAGGTTGTCGCCGACGTGATGCAATTGCTGGGACGGGCCCCAGGACGCGAAGACAACGCCCCACAAGCCACCGCACCTGCAGCGGCTCAACCTGCCGCGGCTCAACACGCACAGCCTGCTCAGCCCGCGCAACCCGCGGCCGCAAGCCCGAGCGCAGCTCCCGGCACTGCCGACGACCTGCCTTTCTGAACCGAAACCTGCTGAATGGAGAGTGAACATTGGCTTAGCGCTTGGGCTGAACATGGATGGTCGATGTTGACCGTGCTTGTGCTGCTCGTGGTGTCCGCCCTTGTGTCCGGGTCTGAAGTGGCGTTCTTCAATTTGTCGCCTCGGGCGCTGCACGACCTCGAACAAGAAGACAGCCCCAGGGCCCACAACGTCCTGACCCTCATGCGCTCCCCCAACAACGTGGACGGACCGCGAAACCTGCTGGGCACCATCTTGGTCATCAACAACTTAGTGAACGTTTCCATCGTTCTGATCGCCACAGTTTTGGCAGAACATTTGTTTCCGAGCGACGCCATGCCCCTTTGGCTCGGCACGCTAATCCACGTGGTCGGCGTCACATTTCTATTGGTGCTGTTTGGGGAAGTCATCCCCAAGATCTACGCCACGTCGTTTGGGATGGATTTGGCCAAACTCATGGCCGCTCCCCTCCTTCTTTCGCAAAAGGTGCTCCGCCCCATTTGGAAACCCCTAGTGGGCATGGGCAGTTGGATGGACAACAAGCTCGCCAACCCCGCGGCGGACATCAGCGTGGAAGACCTGGAGCAGGCGCTGGAATTGACCGACAACGCGGAGCGATCTGAAGAAGAGCAACGCATTCTGGAGGGCATCGTGAATTTCGGGTCCAAGGACGCCAAGCAAGTCATGACCCCGAGGACGGACATACTGTCCTTCAGCATGGAAGACACGTGGGCACACGTCAGGGCAACCATCGTCGCCTCTGGGTTCAGCCGCATCCCGGTCCACGAGGGCTCTGTTGACCAAATCCAAGGGGTCTTGCATGTGAAGGACTTGTTGCCTCGCCTGCAGGACGACGCCGTCGCCTGGACCGAAGTCCTCCGCGACCCGATTTACATCCCTGAGAGCAAGAAAATTGACGACCTCCTGAGGGAATTCCAAGAGAAAAAGGTCCACCTGGCCGTCGTGGTGGACGAGTACGGCGGCACCAGCGGCTTGGTGACGTTGGAAGATGTGCTGGAGGAGATTGTGGGTGAAATCGCCGACGAGTTCGACGAGGAAGACATCACCCATTCCGTGCTGGACGAATTCACCTATTTGATGGAAGCCAAAACCCCGTTGCTTGACGCCTACCGCATCCTCCAACTCGACGAAGAAGTTTGGGAAGCGGCCAAAGGGGAAAGCGACACCCTTGGCGGGTTCATGCTCGAACAGGCCGGCCGAATGCTCAAACGCGGCGAGTCCATCGAGTTCGAAGGCACCGTGCTGCGCGTCGACGCACGAGACGCGCGTCGCATCCACCGCATCAAAGTGGTGTTGTTTCCACCCGCGAACGAGCCCACCTCAGATCCCGAATCGTGAAGTCCCGTCCAAGAATTTGGCCTTGGCTTGTGGCGATGGTGGCCGTGGTGGCCACTGGGTTTTGGTGGGTCAAGCCGGAAGATGCGGAGGTGCCCCGGCCGTTTGGACACCTTCGAATCGCCCTACCTGACACGGCGACTTCCCCTTACACAACCCCTTGCGGGAGCCAATTCCGCATCCCCAACCACGCCAAGGTCGAGCTGAGGAATCTGACGGAAGAAGAAGGTTGCTGGTTCAACCTGTCTTTCCCGAGGTTCAACGCCAAACTGCATTGCACCGAGGTGCCTGTCGCCGACTTGGGCTCCCTGTTGCAAGACGCCCAGTCGCTGGTGTTTGGCCATGAGGTGGCCGCCACCGGCATACGGCGCCAAGCCTTGGACCTTCCTTCCACGAGCGGCATGCTGTACGCGTTGGAAGGACCGGTGGCCACCCCACTGCAGTTCTTTGTGACCGACAGCGTCGACCACTTCATGAGGGGTTCGCTCTACTTCAGCCACAAGCCCAACCCAGACAGTGTGGCGCCTGTGCTCCGGCGGCTCGAGGACGACGTTCGCGTCATGATGGAAACCATGCAATGGCCATGAGCACTTGGATCCTTGAAGTGGGCAACTCACGCGCCAAATGGGCCAAGTTCTCTTCTGAGGCCTCCCCCCAGGACGATCCGCTGAGCGTGAACGTGTGCCCCCTCGCGGAAACCCTACCTGAGACTGCTCACGCCTGGGTGCAGGACATTGACGCTGAAGACCACGTGGTGGTCACTGGATCTGGACATTTGGAGCCTTGGATCGTGGCCTTTCGTCCCTCCAGAGTGTTTCGCCCTGGCGACGACGTCCCTCTGCTCACCGACGCGACGGAACCTGGCAAGCTTGGGTTGGACCGCGTCGCAAATGCCTGGGCTGTAGCCACGGGCAGTGTACCAGGGGCAGACCCATCCAAAGGATGGATGGTGGTCGATGCGGGCACGTGCATGACCGTGGACCTCGTCGTTGGTGGGCGTCACTTGGGCGGCTCCATCGCCCCAGGCGTTCGAATGCGACTTCAAGCCATGCACCAACACACCCACGCCTTGCCTTGGATCGAGGATGCGGTGTCAAGCATGGGCAACACGCCTGTGCTGGGCACCAACACCAGAGAAGCCATGGTTTCCGGCGCCTTTCACAGTTTGGACGCTGAATTGTCGGGGACTTGGATGCGCTTGAAGGAAGAGTTCCCAAATCTTGGCATGATTCTGACCGGTGGAGACGCCCAGCACTTGCAACTCCGTGCGGTCTCCCCGAGATTCGCGGACGCAAATTTGACCCTCAAGGGCCACCATGCACTGCACAAACACCTCCATGACTCGCACTGAATTCCAGTTTGTTTCCACGATCCGGTGGGCCGTGGGAAGTGTCTGCATTTGGGGGCTGGCCCTCGGGATGTGGGGCCAAGAGACCGACTTCAGCCCTTACGCCCGATTTGGGTTAGGCACGCACCAGGGGATGTTGAGCCCTGGACTTGCAAGCACAGTCGGCCTCGTGTCTGTGACGCCCGACAACGTGTTTTTGCACGCCGAGCAACCTGCTTCGGCTGCGGGATTGGCCAACCCCACGTTTCAAGTGTCAGCGCACAGCCAACGGATGCAACTGAGCGAAGGCGAGCGCACCTCAAATGCCTGGACCGGCGGCCCAGGCAACATGGGGTTGGTGGTGAAAAAACCCCGTTCCAACAGCGCCTTGAGTATGGGTCTGACTCCGTTGACCTCCAAGGCCTTTTCTGTCCAACGCGCGGCAGAGGACAGCCTCGTGGGCAACTTGCTTGAACGCTACGAAGGCACCGGCGGCGTGGCCCGTGCCCACGCTGGAGTCAGCCACGGATGGCGCGGCAAGACCTGGTTTCAAGCAGGGACGGACAGCGTGTTGGTGAGCCACCGCGGGTTGGACCTGGGGGCGCAAGTCGACCACTGGTTTGGAGACGCCCGTCAAATCTCCACCCTCGACTTGGAAGATCCCTCCTTCCGGGACGTCCAAACCGTCACCTCGTTCCGCCACCGTGCGGCCGGTTGGATCCTCGGCGCACAAGGGTTCCAGGTGCTTCAAGCGAAATACGACGACAACAAGCAGTTCAAAGGCAGTTGGGTGATGCGGTTTGGCGGCACCTACAGCCCGGCCAGGACGCTCAACACCGACTACGAGCGCCTCGTGCAATCCACGCTGCCTCTGGGGGGCGTGACCACCGGCATCGACACCTCGAGCTTCGAACAGTCGGAACGCGCAGGCACCGTGCCTCAAAAATGGACCGTCGGCGGCGGCATTCAGCGCGACGGGGCCAAAGGGAATCGAATCGGCATCTTCGCGGACGTTCACGGCCAAGATTGGTCGGAAGCCAACACCACCTTGGGACACTTGATGGACGGCGATGGGTCCTGGGGTGACGCATGGTCGAGGTCGCTGGCGGTGGTTTGGACCCCCGCCAGAAAACCCGGGAAGGTCAACCGCCCCACATACCGCATGGGCATCAACACTTCGACATTGCCGTTGCGCATTTCCACCCAATTCGGGGCTCCCCCCGTCGCGTTGGAAGAGTGGCGCGTGAGTGCAGGGGTGAACAAGCCCCTTGCCGGAAGCCGAAGCGCGAGCCAATTGCACTTTGGCATGGACTTTGGCAAGCGGTACACTGTACTCGAAACCCTTCACACTGAAACCAACCTCCGCATCCATGTGGGCGTCACCTTGACCCCCTTCGTGAAGAACCTTTGGCTCACGCCTCGGTTGTACGATTGATGCACACGAACCTGCACAACCATAAATCATGAAATTCTCTTCCATCCTTTTGTCCGCAAGCATGCTGCTGTTGGCCCCTTTGGCCTCGCATGCCCAAAACGACAGCAAATACGGTGAAACCGAGGAGCAACAGCTGCTCTGCAAAGAAGCTTTGAGCGTCTACAAGTCTTACAAGAAGCAGAAGAACTACGACGAGGCCTACATCCAATGGCGCAAGGCGTGTGAGGTTTGCCCAGAGACCGCGAGCGAGGGCTTGTACGCCGACGGCACATCGTTCATTGGCAAGGAGCTCAAAAAAGTGGACGCCGAAGACCCCCGTCACGCCGTGCTCGTGGACAGCTTGATGTACCTCCACGACAAGCGCATGGAGTTGTACCCAAGCACCAAACGCAACCCCAACAACCGCTGCGTGGTCCTCGGTCGGAAAGCCACCGACTTTTACAAGTACAACAAAGACGCCCACCAGGAGGCTTACACCATGTTCAAGGAAAGCTTGGACTGCTTGGGCGCCGAGGCCTCCGCGACCACCTTGTACCAGTACTACACGGCCAGCTTCTACACCATGAAGCGGTCGTTGAAAGGAGACACGTTGGCCCAAAGCAACATGCGGGCCCAGATGCTCACCGACTACTTGAACCTCGTGGATTACATCGAGGCAGGGGTGGCGCGTGCCACAGAAGCAGGCAAGGAGCGCGATTTGAAGCGGTACGAAAAGGCCAAGAAGAACATCGAAACGGTGTTTGTGGCAATCGCAGACTGCGACGACATGGTGCCAGTGCTCGCCACCGCTGTGGCCGCGGATTCCAGCAACATGGAACTGAAGCAAAAGGTCTTGCGCTTGTTGAACAAGAAAGAGTGCACCGACAATGACCTTTTCTTGCCCGTGGCCACCTCGGTGTACAGCGTGGCGCCCTCTGCCCCTGCAGCTTTTGCCATCGGCATCGGATTTGCCAAGTCCAGCCAGCTCGACTCGAGCTTCGCATATATGGAAGACGCCGTGGAGCGTTGCGGCGACTGCAGCGACAAGTTGACCTACTTGTTGAAGACCGGTCAAATCGCCAGCGCCTTGGGACGCACCACCACCGCCAAGTCCTACGCCCGCAAAGTGTTGGAGTTGGACGCCGAGAACGGCGACGCGTACATGCTCATCGGCGATGCCATTGCAGGGAGCTCCAACGCATGCAACGACGGCGCCTTGGGCGGCCGCTCGGTGTACTGGGTGGCCAGCGATTACTACGCCAAAGCCAAGCGCTTGAACGAAGAGCTCGCGGAAAAAGCCGGCAAGAAGATGGCCAACATGGCCAAGCAATTCCCCACGGTGGACGACATCTTCACTTACGGAAAGCAGGCCGGCGGCTCCTTCACGGTGCCCTCCAAGCCAGGTTGCCCATGTTCTGGTGAAACCACCACCATCCGGGTACGCTGAGGGACATGTCCCTGACCTCGAGATCGACAACCAGCCGTCCAGCCCCCCGGGCTTGGGCGGCTGTTGTGCTTTTGGGGCTCGGTCTTTCTATGGGGTGCGCAAGCACGCCTGACCAAGAACCGCCAGAAAAGGGGGTGGACTCCCAAGCCGCCGACATCCTCCGAGAAGGCGCCCCCATCCAAGTGGTTGAGCAGGGGTACTTCGAATACACAGAGCGAGGCAAGTTGATTCAAGCCCTCGAAGCCAACAGGCTCGAACGTTGGGACCATCCCGAAGGAGAACGCACCCAGGCAGACGCACCCCTTTGGCAAGTCTCGGAGGGGTTCACCCTGTTCATAGGAGGCAACCGCGACCGCCATGCCGCAACCCTTCAGGCGGACCGCGGCACGTACAACGACCAAGCCGGCCGCTTGGAAGCGTGGGACAATGTCTTGCTGGTAAACACCAAGGGTGAACGACTCGAAACCGAACACCTGGTGTGGTCGCACGATTCCGACCTGGTCTGCACCAACCGTCCTGTCTCCATCGAAACCGCACAAGGCTTGCTCCGCGGCCGGGGACTCCGGTCGGACAGCCGATTTGAGCGCTACGAAATTTTGAACCCCACGGGGTCTTTTGAAGTCGGGAACTGACTTTCGTCTCGTTGCCCGACATTCGCAACATGCCCGAGCCCAAACCCGTCGAACAAACCCTCCCGTACAAAACAGCCCGTGCCGCCGAGTGGTTCTGGCTGGTGGCGTCCATCGCGGGCACCCTGTACGTCGGCTGGCTTTGGATAAGCGCGGAGACCCCTGCGTGGTCCATGGGGTTGTTTCCCTGCATTTCTTGGCTTTGGTACGGCGTTCGAAGAATCTTCCGGCTGCGCATGACGTCGTCCAATTGACGTCGGTCGTATCTTTCCTTGCATGGACCCTGACCCTTCGAGTTCGATCCTGATCCTGGTGCTGTCGCTGTTCGCGTCGGCGTTCTTCTCTGGAATGGAGATGGCGTTTGTGGCTTCGAGCCGGCTTCAGACTGAACTTGACGCCACCCAAAGCTGGCGTGGCCAGGTGGTGGCCTTTCTGAATGGGCGTCCCCAGCTGTTCATCGCCTCCATGTTGGTGGGCAACAACCTTGCCCTCGTGCTTTGCGGCATCGAATCTGGGTCCCTTGTAGGCGAATGGGTGTTTGACGTTTCGGATTGGCAAAGCGCTCCCCAACCGTTGCTTGTCTTGGCCACCCAAACCCTGGTGACCACCTCTGTGGTGCTCGTGTTGGCGGAATTCATTCCCAAATCTTTGTTTCACGCCTCACCCAACGCTTGGCTGAGGAATTTGGCGTATCCGCTTCTCCTGATTTTCATCGTGCTTGCCTTGCCCGCTTGGCTCATCACCAAGCTCAGCCAAGGACTGCTTCGGCCCTTTGTTCGAGGGAAGGAGGCTTCAGAAGCTGAAACCCTCGGGGCCCAAGATTTGGACCACTTCCTCGAAACGCTGAGTGGCCGCATGGAACCCGAGCAAGAGCTGGAACACGAACTGCAAATCTTGAAGAACGCCTTGGACTTGCCCAGCGTTCAGGCACGGGACAGCATGGTGCCCAGGAACGAAGTGCAAGGCGTTGAAATCGACACGTCCGTGGACGACTTGACGGCGACATTCGCTGGAACCGGGTTCTCCAAGCTCGTGGTGTTCAAACACGACATGGACCACATCGTGGGGTACGTCCACGCGAAAGACCTCTTCGATTTGCCCGGATCCCTGAAAGACATTTTGCTGCCGACATTCGTCGTCCCCGAGGCCATGGCTGGGGACGAACTGTTGCGTCAATTCCTCAAGCGCAGGAGGCACTTGGCCGTGGTGGTGGACGAGTTCGGCGGAACCGCGGGCATCTTGACCATGGAGGACATCGTGGAAGAACTGCTCGGGGAAATCGACGACGAGCACGACCTCGTCGAAGAAGACGTAGAGCATGATTTGGGCGACGGCGTTTGGCGGGTACCTGCCCGTCGGGAAGTGCGGTCTCTCAACGAAACCAACGGCTGGGAATTGCCCGAGGCCAGCCACTACGATACCTTGGGGGGATTGCTTCTCCACCACGCCGAAGACATCCCAGGATCGGGCAGTGTGGTGGCGGTGGAAGGGCTTGAATTCGTGGTGCGAGAGGTGGAAGAAAACCGCATCCTGTGGGTGGAGTTCAGGCCCGCCAAAGAAGCCTAAACCAAGGTGGTTTCCAGTAAACTGGGAAACGTTATCTTCGCAATCCTTACAACTAGACTTTGAGACGATGGCAATGATTGAACAAATCCGCAACAGGCAAGGCTTGTTGCTCGGCATGATTGGAGTGGGCATGCTCGGTTTTTTGATCCCCTACGACGCGGTACTCGCGTTGATGGGACAGGGAAACTCGCGTGACGTGGGAAGTGTGGGTGGCGAGAGCATTTCTGCCTTGGATTACCGCATGGAGCTCGAGGAACGTCGTCGCCTTGGATTCTCCGGGGAACAACTTCAAGACGAAGTCTGGGGCGACATCACGTCCAACATCGTCTTGGAAGACACCTACAACGAGCTCGGCATTGAAGTGACCGACGCGGAGTTCCAAGAAATGCTGTTTGGCAACCTCGACTCGCCCTACATGAGTCGTGCGTTCTTCAGCAATGGTGAGAACAAGGCCATGTGGCAGCAGAACTTCGGCGCCATGTTGACCACCGACCAAGGCAAGGTCAACCTCTTAAGCTACAAGAAACTCATCTTGGCCAAGCGCAAAAAAGAGAAGTTGGACGCCTTGATGGCCGACGCGGTGTACACCAACTCCATCGAGGGCAAGTACGAGCACATCAACGCCGAGCGCACAGCTGAAATTCAGTACGTCGCCAAGTTGTACAAGAACATTCCCGATGGCGAGGTGAGCGTGAGCGACCGCGAGGTGAAAGCCTATTACAACGCACACAAAAGCGACCCTCAATACCAACAAAATGAGGGCCGCGACATCAGCTACGTCAAGATCCCATTGGGGGCCAGCGAGTCTGACATCAAGGCAATGGAAGTCGAATTGGAAGATGTGGCGGACGAGTGGAAAAGTGCCGAGGATGCCGAAGCGTTTGCGAAGGCCGCCAACGATGGCCAAGAAGACATCCGCAACTTGCGCCTCGCCCAAGTCGAACTCGACATCAACGAAAGCAAGTTCTTCGAGGAGACGGCAGGCACGGTCGTCGGTCCCTACACGAAGAACGGCATGATGTCCGTGGCACAGGTCCTCGAGCGCACCATGGTGCCTGACGAGGCGGCCAAATGTCGTCACATTTTGTTGACTGCCAAAGACGCCAAAGACGAAGCTGAAATGGCCGAGCTTGGACAGCGGGCAGACAGCCTCAAGCGCGTGCTTCGCAACGGAGGGGAATTTGACGACTTGGTCCAACGATTCAGCGGAGATCCGGGCTCAAAAAGCACCGGTGGGATTTACGACTTCTTCCCACGTGGCCGTATGGTGAAGCCATTTGAGGACTTCTGCTTCGACAAGCCCGTAGGGGCCATCGGTTGGGTTGAGACCACCTACGGGGTTCACTTGATCGAAGTGCTCGACCGCCGCAGTGAAGTGGAAGAGGCACGTGTCGCCTTCATCACACGCAAAGTCGGTGCATCCGCCACCACAGCCCGTGATGCCTACGCCCAAGCGAGCGAATTCGCCATCAACGCCACCGACAAGGAAAGCTTGATGGCCGCTGCTGCCGAAGCAGGTTACGCCACAGGAGAAGCCAACAGCATTGCCCCAGCAGCCCGCAGCATCGCAGGCGTTCGTGACGCCGTTGAGATTGTCGGCTGGACATTCCGCAGCGAGCAAGGAGAAGTCTCCAACCCCATTTTGACCCCTGACTTTTACATTGTGGCCCACTTGGACCAAATCACAGAGGCCGGAGAGCCCGCCTTGGAGGCCGTGGAAGAAGAGATGCGAACTGGCGCCATGAACCTAGCCAAGGGTGAATTGTACGCCGAGAAGATGGTGGGCGCCAACTTGGATGAAGTGGCGGGCGCGGTCGGTGAGACTGTGAAGACCGGACGCAACCTCAGCGTGAAGTTCCCAACCGTCCGCGGAAGCGGAGCCGGATCGGAGCCCCTAGTGGCAGGCGCGGCGTTGTCCATCCCCATCGGAAACATGTCGAGCGCCATCGTTGGCGAAGAAGGCGTGTGGGTGATCGCCCCCCAAAAGGCCACCGAGGCCAGCAGCAAGGACAGCTACCTCGAAGAACA
>CAJWII010000042.1 GCA_913041065.1 uncultured Flavobacteriales bacterium | reverse complement strand
GTCCTCAAACGTCCGGCGTTGGGCGTCGTTGAACATGTTGTAGACCTCGCTGTTGGCGAAGACGTAGCGGCATTCAGGGTAGTACAACCAGAAGAGAGGGCGGAAGCCCACGCTGTTCCCGTCGACGTCGAAGTCTTCCATCATGGGGGCGATGCCGAGGATGCGCACGTAGCGCTCGCTGCGCTGGCGGTCCCAGATCCAATCTTCCTTGATGCGGTAGCGCGTGATTTTGTCCGAAGACAGCTCGTTGCTCTGCTGGACGGTGCCGATGACCTCCCCGAAATCGTCGTACTGCTTGACCAGGGTGACGGGGTTTAGGATGGTGCGAATGCTGTCGGCAGAAAGCGGGAACGTGAATTCGTCGTCTTCACCAAGAGGACCGGCACTGTACGCCACGACCGACCCCTCCACCAACAATGCTTCGCGGATGACGTCAAACAAGTTCTTGCGATCCTGGATTGGGTCGAGCGGGAAGTAGAAGGGATGGTTGAACTTCTGACGAAGGTCAATCTCCTGCCAAATGCGGCGCTTGTACATGACGTCGGCCTCACGCAGGTGGGGGTAAGGAACCACCCGTTTGGTCAAATTGGTCTCCTTGACGTACGCCCCGTCGAGAACGTTGGGCGATTGGGACAAGGCAACTTGGGTGGATGCTCCGAGGAACATCACCGTCAGGGTGCAGATGGACAGGAATTGCTTCATGTTGATCAGGTTATCCGGTGACCTTCAGCTTCATCGGGGGCAGATCGCGTTCTGTCCCGTCAGGCATGGACACCAAAATGTCTTCCAAGTAGAGGATGTTTCCCCGACGAACGCGCTTCAGCGCTTCTTGCTGGTCGGGGGTGATGCGGTTGTTTCCGGAGGGGAGGTCCGAGAACGAACCGTCTTTGGAGATGCGCATGGTGAAGCTTTTCACCCGCACTTGCACGTCAAAGTCAAAGCCTTCCATCCGCGCTGCCACAGGAGCAAACGACAAGATCTCTGCTTTGGTGATGCCCTTGTCCGTGGGCTTCTTCCCGGTCCAGAACGCCACGGGATCAGGAATGCGCTTGACACGGAAT
The DNA here is from genome assembly GCA_913041065.1 of uncultured Flavobacteriales bacterium. Classification (GTDB taxonomy): domain Bacteria; phylum Bacteroidota; class Bacteroidia; order Flavobacteriales_D; family Sanyastnellaceae; genus UBA11663. The sequence goes on along the minus strand of CAJWII010000042.1, from coordinate 12,688 downwards.
TTCTTGGCGGGAAGCGTCTTCTTGGTTCCGTCGGGCAATTCCGCGGACACGGTGATGTTGGCTTCACGCACAGAGCTGCTCTTGTTGGGCTCCACCACGTAGGAGCCGTCAGATTGACGCTTGATGGAGTGTCCTCCGTCGATGCGCACGTCGATTTTGTCCTGAGGCACACCAGGCACAGACACCTCCACAGGGTTGGGTACCCCACGGTAGAACACGTTCATCTTGGTGGGTGAGACCACAAGGGCGGGCTCTGCCACGGTGATGTTGGGGGTCATGAAGGCGTATGGTTCAATGTTGCCGTCCGGGCCTTGATAGCGGATGAGTCCTTTGAAGGTCATGTCGCCCAGTTGCATGCCCTTGGTGGGGATGCGGAGCTTGCCCATGCCGTCGGCCCCGATGCCCAACGTTTCCAATCCTTCGTAGGCCAACATGCTGCTGTCGCGACCGTCCCACTTCTTGCCGTCCACGTAGATGTCGGGGGCGTTGGTGGCGTCGTACGCCGCGAGCAACACGTCCGCGCGAATGGAATCCCCACGCAGGATGTAGTTGGACTCAGGCACCACCAAGGGCATGAGGTTGGTGAACTTGTAGCTCTTTGCTTCAATGCCGCCCAACAACCAAGACAACACGTCTTCTTGTGCATCCTGCACATCGATGATCATCTTGGACATCAACGGCATGACGGCAGCCAAAGGCACGTCGAAGAAGTTGGCCGCTTCCCAAAGCACTTCTTTCCCGTCTTCCATCTCGTTTTCGAACGTGAATCGTTCGTCGAGCTGGACTTTGATGTACTCAGGCAATTCACGTGTGTTGCCCTGCGAATCGGTCAGACGAATCTCCTTCAGGTAGTCGCGGTACGCTTCCAGGTTTTTCTTCAAACCGGTGGCGCTCCAAGGGTCGTTCGGGTCAAACTTGGGATTCTGGGGCTCTGAGCCGACCATGAACGCCGTCAGTTCTTGATATTCGTCCTTCTTTTGAATGGCAGACAAGCTGATGGTGGTGTCCATCCCGCTGGCGTCCTTGCCGATGAAATCGGCGAAGTCGTTGGCCACCCCGTCGTCGTACTTGCCCTCGGATGTCGCCATGCAGCGCCCCTTCAGTTGGGTGATGTAGTTGACGAGTTCGTCGCTCTGTCCGCGGACTTCACGTGCCTTGTCCATGAATGGACCGACCTTCTCTTTGTTCTGGGCATACTTGACTTCGAGGGTGGTCAACGTTTCCGAGACCTTTCCCTTCAAGGTGTGTTGCGTGTTCTGCAAGCTGTTCTCCACTTTCACGAAGCCGTTCAAGACCTCCTTGGAGATGTTCAAGGCCAAAAGTGCGGTCAGGACGAGGTACATCATCCCGATCATCTTTTGACGCGGTGTTTCTTTTCCTCCGGCCATGCTTCAGTTCTTAGCTGCGTCCGCCACCCATGGCGTTCAGCATGTTGCCGTAGACGGTGTTGAGGGAAGCCAAGTTCTTGGCCAACTCGGAAATGTTCTCCTTGTACACCTTGGTGTCTTCTATGGAATCGTTGAGGTTCTGGACGAGGTCGCCCATGCCTTCAAACAATTCCTTGTTCTTTTCGAGTTGGGCGAGCTGACCTTCGTACATGTTGTTGAGCGAGTTCAGGTTCTCGTTCATCTTGGACAAGCCATCACCTGCAGAGGCACCTTCTGTGCTGGCGTTCACCAACCCGCTCAACCCCTGGCTTACCTCTTCGTAGGTGCTGCTCAACGCGTCCACACGATTGGAGGCTTTCACCAACGCATCGCTGTAGTCTTTGGTGGCCACGGAAGCATCCGCCACTTCACCCATTTTGGTGGCCTGCTCACCCAGGTGACGCATGCCATCGCCCAATTTTTCAATCATGGTGGCGTCGATGCTTGCATCGGCCAACATGTCGTCCAGTTGTTGGGTGGGGGTCTTTTCAGCCCCTTCGCCAGTGGCGAGCTGCGGATAAACCAGCGACCAATCGGGTTCTTCGTGCGGCTTTTCAAAGGCAGACATGAAGAAGATGAACGCTTCTGTGCCCAAACCCAAAATCAGCATCAAGGAAGCACCTTCCCAGTGTTGGATTTTGAAGAGGGCTCCAATGATCACAATGGCGGCGCCCCATCCGTAGAGCTTGGCCATAAAGTTTTTCCACTGCTTGCTTCCTGGTTTCATGGTTGCGGTTTTTGGATTGGTTTCAATGTCAGCTTAACGCTGTGCAGGTTGTGTTTGTTGTGAAGTGCGCGGTTTCAGGACGCACATGAGGTCAATTCCATTCTTCAGGCAAGCCTGATTTTCCACGGCCGAGGTACGACATGACCGAACGGAAGCCGATGTAGGCTTTCGCAGTGTCGCTGTACTCAAAGGCGCGGGTTCCGGTCTGGCAGTAGTAGCCGATGTCCTTCCATGACCCGCCGCGAATGACCTTGCGCTTGAGGGCAGGAGGGTCGTCCACTTTTGCGTGGTACACGTATTCAGGCGCCAAGTCCCACGAGAAGTCGTACACCGTCTCGTCGAAAGCGGTGTTGGTCCACTCTGCCACGTTGCCACTCATGTTGTACAACCCGTAGTCGTTGGGGCTGTACGATTCCACTGGGGCAGTGTACGCATTGGCGTCCTCCACGTAGTCCCCACGCATGGGCTTGAAGTTGGCCAAGACACAGCCTTGGGGGTTCCGGGCGTACGGTCCACCCCAGGGAAAGGGGGCGAGGTTGCGGCCGCCACGGGCTGCGTATTCCCACTCAGCCTCAGACGGCAACCGGAAGCGCTGCACGAACGTTTCGTTGTTCTTCTGCTTCCATTCGTTCATGATCTGCGTTCTCCACGCGTTGAATGCCTTCGCCTGACCCCAAGTCACCCCGACCACAGGGTAGTCGTCGAAGGCGGGGTGCCAGAAGTACATCTCCGCGTAGGGTTCGTTGTACGCGTAGGTCGCGTCATGGATCCACACCAGGGTGTCGGGGTAGATGTTGATGATTTCTTCCACGACAAATTGGGCACGGTCGCTGTGACGTCGGGTCGAGTGGAGCTGGTTAAGCTCGTTCACCTGTCCGTATTCCTCGTCGCGGCCGCTCTTTTGGGCGGCGGCGTCCATGTTCACCCAGTAGTAACGGTAGTTGAGCTTGCGCGTGTCCAGTTCACGGCGGTTGTAGAACTGGTCTGACCCTTGAAGGTAGAACTCGTCGTACAACAGGTCAAACACGTCCTCGTCTTCCCAATCCAAGGGTTCTTCCCAGTTGAGCAAGAAGCCTTTGTCAATGAATCGGTCAAGTTCTTGACCCTTGGCGTTCTCAGCCACAAAGTAGCGGTCGTCGTCGTTGTCCGCCAATGTCTGAAGAAACAGCGAGTCGCGCACAAAGTGGACGAACTGGCGGTATTCGTTGTTGGAAATTTCGTGCACGTCCATGTAGAACGGAGGAATGGTCACCGTCTTGGAGCGCGTGTTCAGTGCGAAGGGGACATCTTGGTCACTTGGACCCATGGTGTAGGAGCCGAAGTGGATGTAATTCATCCCGTAGGGGTTCGATTGGTCCCAGTATTGGCGCTTTTGAACGCCGACCAATTCGCCCTGGGGCCCCATGTAGCACGCCGACAACATGACGGGTGCCAAAAGGATCATCAGGATCTTTTTCATGGATTGTATTTCTTGCAGAGGTTAGGAAGACAACAACGCTTCAAGGACATGGTTTCGTGTGTCCTTAAAGGAAGCGTGGGTTGGCGTATTTGTTGATGACAGGGGTCGTGATGAACTTGAAGCAGTACGACAAGAACAGTTCATGGGACCCTGTGCTGTACGTGCGGAGTTCGCTCGTGGTCGCGTCGAAGGAGTAGCCCAACTTGAACACCTGAGTGCTCTCGGTGATGCCTTCTTTTTTGGACACGCTGTGCTGAATGCCAGCCATGGGGGCGACGGCGTCACCGTGCCGGTAGCTCAAGCCTCCCCACACGAAGTCGTTGTACAGCACGTTGACATTGAGGTCAATCGCAGTGGCATTCAGGTCGGTTTTGGCCAACACGTTGGAGCGCAACACCAAGTCGTCTCCACTCAAGGGGTAGTTGTACCCGCCCATGAGGTAGTAGTGACGCGTGGGCACAATGCTCAACGACGACATCTCCACCTCAGCCAAGTGGGTGGCGGAGATGCCTGCGTAGTATTCATTGCCTTTGCGCATGAAGACCCCAAAGTCAACATCTGTCGACGTGCCCGACGCTCCGCCATCTGGAATGGCAGGGTCGTTGGCCACGCCATCCACGGCTACCCAGTTCGCGTCGAAGCTCTTGCTAAACAAGGACACATTCAGTCCAATGCCGACGTGGGCACCGTTGCTCAAAGGAGACAGGTGGTATGCGTAACCCAACTTGACCATGGTGTTGCTTTCCTGGCCTATTTCGTCCTGGTACAATTGAACACCGAGCGCCCCAGGAACAAAGTCCACTTGGGTGTGCAGGTTCAGCATGGTGGTCACGGGAGCTCCGTTGACGCCCATCCATTGGTTGCGGTACCATGCGTTGACGTGGGTCAAGTCGGTTTCACCTGCCGCACCAATGTTGAAGGCGGCGGGGTCGTTGAACCACTGGGTCAACTGAGGATCCTGTTGGGCCGAGGCCTGCACGGTGAAGAGCAGGGCAAAACCCATGACGACTGCAAGGTTGCGAATCATGTTATTCCTTTGATTTTCAGCAGGTTGCATCAGCACACGAATGTGCAGAAGTTCGCTAATATAGGGATTTTCCCAATGCGGATGCGCCTTGAAGACGTTGCGCAGAGCGCGCAGGCAGGATGTCAGGTCCACTGTCATGCCAGCTTCTGATAGGTTCGCCACCACCGGTCGGGAAGGTTGCCGTTGGACGCTTCCACGTACTCCTCGTACGAGCATGGGGTGAGCAGGCTGCCAGGAACCCGATTTTCTCCTGTCGAGGGGACCGGGACGTCCATCCACCACCGGTCGCTCCTGGGACTCTTGTAGAAGATGATTTCATGGGCCTCGCCTGGGAGGTCCACGACGTAGCGCAAGTAGTCCTCTGTGGAAGATTTGGGGTGGTCGCCTTTCTGGTTGAACACGCCGTCCAAGGCATGCCATACGCCTTGCGCCACCAATTGAGCGCCGCGTCCACGGTCGTCCAAGTCGGGGTTGTGCTCGAAAAATCCGAGGGCGAGCAACCGGTCGCTCATTCCGACGTAACGTGCCAGTTGGCAGAGGTGCTCGGCGGTCATCCCATTGGGTCCCGCGTGACTTGAGGCCGGGTGGTCGCTCGCGCGAACAGACGCCATGTCAATGGTGACGAGGTCGGCGTTGCGCACAGTGGGTTCCACCGAAGGCATGTGGTGGAGCATGCTGCCGAGGCGGGTGGCTTCGAATTGAAGCCGTTCCAGGAGCTCCAAAGTGTCCGGGTCGGTTAGGTATCCTTGGTGGCCCAAGTTGCTGTAGTCAAACAGGTAATTGGGCTCGTGCATCACCACCTCGTTCATGAAGTTTCTGGCGCTGACCACCTCCGGGTCTCCCCCGAAGTCGAGTCGAGGGTCGACGGTGACCACGTTCATGGGGCGTCCGACGGACTCGAGCGCACGGTACAGTGGGATGGTCACGTCGTGCCCTCCACCCAAGACGATGGGGACGATGCCCATTTGAACCAACTCAGCGACGACGGATTGCACAGCCGCGTAGGTGTCCGCCTCTTCAGCCCCAGCTCGGATGTTGCCCAAGTCAACCGTGGGCTTCCAAGTGCTGTGTGGCACGAGTTGGTAGAACCATTCGCGAATGGCGTCGGGCGCAGCAGCACAACCTTCGTTGTCGCCAGATCTGCGGCCGTCGTTGACGCCGAAGATGGCCACCCTCGCGCCCTCAAGCATGGGGCGGGCGTCAAACCTGTGTGCTTCGATTCGATCGGCAATGCGCGCCACCCCCTCGGCATTGGAGAAGTCGGGAACATTGACCGGCTCGAACACGTCGAGAAAGCCGTCTTGCATGGTGCTGCAAGGTCCTTCTTGAACGGCCTTGACAGCGGGGTCCCCGGGTCAAGCATTCACAATGGGATGTGAATGCAGCCTGGCGTGGCGGTCAGGATTTCTTGCGGCGGCCGCGCTTTGGGCGCTTTTTGGCCTCCTCGATCAATTCCTGGGCACGCTCCCAGGTCACTCCGCTTGGTTCTTCGTCTTTGGGAATGGTGGCGTTGACACGTCCAGCCTTGATGTAAGGGCCGTAACGTCCGTTGAGCACCCGGACCGTGTCGTCTTCTTCAAACACCTTGATCAAGGCTTTGGCGTCGGCTTCCAACTTGGCTTGGATCAACTCCATCGCGCGCTCCAATGTGACCGTGTAGGGGTCGTCTTCTTCGGCCGCTTTCAGCGACACAAATTTGCCGTCGTAGCGCACGTAGGGGCCAAACCGGCCAATGGCCGCCGTCACTTTCTTGCCGTCGTGTTCGCCCAAGGTGCGAGGCAACTTGAACAGGTCAAGGGCTTCCTCGAGGGTGAGGGTTTCGATGCTTTGGCTGGGCAGGAGGGAAGCAAATTGTTTTTCCTCGTCGTCGGGGCCGCCGATCTGGGCCATGGGGCCGTAGCGTCCGATGCGACACAGGATTTGCGCCCCTGATTCAGGATGGACGCCGAGGATTCGCTCGCCAGAGGCACGTTCGGCGTTTTCCATGGTGTTTTCCACAGTCACCTTGAAAGGCTTGTAAAAGCGCTTGAGCATGGCGCGCCAGTCGAGCTGGCCTTGCGCGATGACATCGAATTCAGTCTCCACGTCAGCCGTGAAGTTGTAGTCCAGGATGTTGGGGAAGTGCTCAAGCAAGAAGTCGTTCACCACCAGTCCGATGTCGGTGGGGAAGAGCTTGCCGCGTTCTTGACCCGCGTTTTCTTCTTCTGAGGCGGCTTGGAGCCCTTCGCCGTTTAGGGTCAGCACGCGATATTCCCTCTTGACCCCGTCGCGGTCCTCTTTCACCACGTAGCCGCGCTTTTGCATGACGTCGATGGTGGAGGCGTAGGTGGAAGGTCTGCCAATGCCCAATTCCTCGAGGCGCTTCACCAGGCTCGCTTCTGTGTACCGCGGAGGGTGCTTGCTGAACCGTTGAGTGGCCACGATGGCGTCGCGGATCAATTTCTGGCCTTCGGTCATGGCAGGAAGCATGTCCTTGGTCGTTTCGTCCACGCCGTCTTCGTCGTCGGTTCCTTCCAGGTACAGCTTCAAGAAGCCCTCGAAGGTGATGACTTCGCCTCGGGCGACAAACCACTCTTCGCGGCTGGACACGGAGATTTTGGCCACCGTCTTGTCGAGTTTGGCGTTGGCCATTTGGGAGGCCAACGTGCGCTTGTAGATCAGGTCGTACAACCGTTGCTCCTCACGCGACGCATCCAAAGACGCGGCAGACAAATCGGTGGGCCGAATGGCTTCGTGTGCTTCTTGCGCTCCCTTGGATTTGGAGGCAAAGGAGCGGGTTTCTGCGTACTCGACGCCAAACGTCTTGGTGATTTGTTTCTTCGCGGCTTCCAACGCCAAGTCGCTCAAGTTGGTCGAGTCGGTGCGCATGTAGGTGATGCGACCCGCCTCGTAAAGGCGTTGCGCGACTCCCATGGTGCGTGACACGCTGAAGCCCAGTTTCCGGGACGCTTCTTGTTGCAAAGTGGATGTCGTGAACGGCGCAGTGGGCTTTTTCGTGGAAGGCTTCGTCTCGATGGACGAGACGATGTGGCTTGCCCCTTGGCAGGCCGCCAGGAAGACCTGTGCGTCTTCTTCGGTTTTGAAGGTCTTGTTGCACGTCGCCTTCACCGCCGATTTGCCAGTGCCAAAGTGGCCCACAACACGAAAGGTGGATTCAGCGGTGTGCGCATCGATTTCACGCTCGCGGTCCACGATGATGCGGACCCCGACGCTTTGCACCCGACCCGCGCTCAATTTGGGCCTGACCTTGCGCCACAACACAGGGCTCAAGTCGAATCCCACGAGTCGGTCCAAAATACGGCGCGCCTGTTGGGCGTTCACCAAATCGATGTCCACTTGACGTGGCGATTCAATGGCTTTCAAGATGGCGGGCTTGGTGATTTCGGAGAACACGATGCGCTTGGTCTGCTCGGCTTGCAATCCGAGCGCCTCCATGAGGTGCCAGCTGATGGCCTCTCCTTCCCGGTCCTCATCCGTCGCGAGCCATACCATTTCGGCTTTCTTCGCCAGAGATTTCAGCTCGGTCACCACCTTTTTGCTCGAGGCGCTGACCTCGTACTTGGGGGCGAAATCGTTCTCGATGTCGACGCTTTCGTTGCCCTTGGCCAAGTCCCTAATGTGCCCCATCGACGACTTCACTACGAAGTCTTTGCCGAGGTAGCCTTCAATGGTTTTCGCCTTGGCGGGCGACTCTACAATGACGAGGTTTTTGGCCATGGAAGTGGGTATGGGCGGGTAAATTAAAGACAACTTTCCGAGAGAATCGTTCGCACGGGACCTCAAACGACACGCATTTGGAGGGTACCCCTAAAGGGGTGACAATTTGGCAGTGCCGTACATTTGCACCATGCGAGAAGGACATCAACCCTTGGAGGAAACGAGACAAGGAGAAGCGACCGTGGTCCAAGGACCGGGAGCGTCGGGGCGGAAATTGTACCTCGAGAGCTACGGCTGTCAAATGAATTTCAGCGACAGTGAAATCGTGGCCAGCATCTTGGCCGACGCCGGTTTTCAAACAACCCGGACAGCGGACGACGCGGATTTGGTCTTGTTGAACACCTGCGCCATTCGGGACAATGCAGAGCAGCGGGTGCGCAACCGCCTTGTTCATTTCAAGGCAAACAAGCGGAAGAACCCCAGCCTCGTGGTGGGCGTCTTGGGATGCATGGCCGAGCGCCTGCGCGACAAGTTGCTCGAGGAAGAGAAGTTGGTGGACCTCGTGGTGGGGCCCGACGCTTACCGTGATTTGCCCAACTTGGTGGACCAAGTGGAGGGCGGTCAAAAGGCCGTCAACGTCTTGCTTTCCCGAGAAGAGACCTACGCCGAGATCAGCCCCGTCCGCCTGGACAAAGGCGGCGTCACCGCCTTCATCAGCATCATGCGGGGATGCGACAACATGTGCTCGTTCTGCGTGGTGCCCTTCACCCGCGGTCGCGAGCGCAGCCGAGACCCCCAGTCGATTGTGCAGGAGGCCCAGGAGTTGTATGACCAGGGCTACCGCGAGGTGACGCTTTTGGGCCAAAACGTCGACTCTTACAAATGGAACATCGACAACAAGGGGGTGGTGAAGGACGACGGTCAACCCGTGGTGCGCTTCGCTGAATTGCTGGAGCTCGTGGCCGCAGTCAACCCCGACCTTCGGGTTCGGTTCAGTACGTCCCACCCCAAGGACATGACCGACGACGTGTTGCACGCCATGTCTCGCCACGAAAACATCTGCAAATACATCCACCTTCCAGTGCAAAGCGGCCACAGCGACATGCTGAAGCGCATGAACCGGGGGTACACCCGCGAATGGTACCTCGATCGCATCGCCGCCATCCGCCGCATTATGCCGGACTGTGCGATCAGCACAGACATCATCACGGGTTTCTGCGGCGAGACAGTAGAGGAACACCAAGCCACGCTGTCTTTGATGGACGAAGTGCGCTACGACATGGCCTTCATGTTCAAATACAGCGAACGTCCCAAGACGCTGGCCGAGCGCAAGTACGAGGACGACATTCCCGAGGAGCTGAAGGGGTCCCGATTGCAAGAAGTCATCGCCCGTCAAATGGTCCACGGCAAGGAGCGCACCCAAGCCCTTGTGGGGCAGGTGCACCGAGTGTTGATTGAGGGCACGAGCAAGAAGCGGGACGACCAATTCTTTGGCCGCACCACCCACAACACGGTGGTGGTCTTTCCGAAAGGCGATCTGAAGCCGGGTCAATATGTGAACGTGCGGACCACGGATTGTTCCGCCGTGACGCTGATGGGGGAAGTCACCGACGAACCCGCCCAAAGCTGATTGCCATGGACGTTGGGTCGTTGAAACGCCGGTTTGGGGTTGTGGGCACCGCGCCTGCCCTGGAGCGTGCCTTGAACGTCACCGCCCAGGTTGCGGCCACCGACATCAGTGTGCTTGTGCTCGGCGAAAGCGGCACAGGCAAGGAAGTCATGCCGCGCATCGTGCACCAATTCAGCGCCCGAAAACACGGCCCCTACGTGGCGGTAAATTGCGGTGCCATTCCTGAAGGCACCATCGATTCGGAATTGTTTGGTCACGAAAAGGGCGCCTTCACTGGGGCGACCGAGACACGGAAGGGCTACTTCGAAGAAGCCAACGGGGGCACCATTTTTCTGGACGAAGTGGCTGAGTTGCCGCTGACCACCCAGGTCCGACTCCTCCGCGTTTTGGAGACCGGGGAATTCATGAAAGTGGGGTCCTCCAAAGTCCAAAAAACCGATGTCCGTGTCGTGGCCGCCACCAATGTGGATTTCGACGAAGCCATCGACCGGGGTCGTTTCAGGGAAGATCTGTATTACCGACTCAGCCAGGTCCCGGTCCACCTTCCTCCGCTCCGCCAGCGCGCGGGCGACATCCATTTGTTGTTCCGCAAGTTCACCACCGACTTCAGCGAGCAATACCGTATGCCGCCACTCAGCCTGGACGAGGAAGCCATAGAAATTTTGGGCAACTACCCCTGGCCGGGAAACATTCGTCAATTGAAGAATGTGACGGAGCAAATGAGCATCCTTGAGACGGTGCGACGCATCGACGCAGACACGCTGCTCGGGTACTTGCCTGAAACGCACCGCAGCCGGTTGCCAAGCGCGGTGGACGTCGACAACGATCCAAGCAGCATGAACGAGCGGGAGATCTTGTACAAGGTCCTCTTCGACATGAAAGGGGACTTGAACGACCTCAAGCAGCTCGTGCTGTCGATGATCAAGAACGGCGGACTGAAAGGCGGGCAAGAGGAGGCCGAGTTGGTCCAGCGCGTGTTCAAGCAGGACATGGCCCAAGACAGCGGCACGCCTATGGCTGGATTGCGTGCGCTGCCAGAATACACCGGGCACACCGCAGACGGCGACGTGCATCACGTCCAGATGGAGGATGCGATTCTTTCTTTGCAGGATTCCGAGCGGGAGTTGATTCGTCGTGCGTTGGAGAAGCACCGCAACAAACGGAAGCACGCTGCAGAAGAGTTGGGCATTTCCGAGCGCACGCTGTACCGGAAAATCAAGGAATACGACCTGAAATGAGCGCGTCTGTCCACCGTCTTGTCCTGCACATCGTGTGGGCGGCTTGGGTCCTTGCAGGGACGCAGGGATGCGGGGTGTACTCGCCCTACGGAGCCCAAACGTCAGGCGCCACGACGTTCTCTGTGCAGGATTTTGAGCCCGCCCACCCGTTGGTGTCGGCCACGGCCGCCCAGACCTTGGCCGAGGCCCTGCGCGACAGGGTACAGCGTCAAAGCACGCTGCGCTTGGTGGAAAACGGGGAGTTGGAATTCAGCGCCCGTGTGGTGTCTTGGGAGGTGCGTCCGATCAATGTGCAGGGCGACGAAACGGCCGGCGCCAACCGCGTGTCGGTCCAGCTGGTCTTGAACTACGTGAACAATCGCGATCCGTCGTTGACGATGGAACGCTCCTTCACGCGCTATGTGGACGTGCCCAGCGACCAGGACGTCTTTTCGCAAGAAGATGCGATTGTCGAAGAGCTGGGCGAGTTGCTCTCCCAGGATGTGTTCAACGCCACGTTGGGAAATTGGTGATCCTCGATGAACGCGGCGCAATTTCAAACCTGGGTCAAGCAAGGGCCAATCGCCTCCGACGTGTCTGCGTTGCGCGCGTTGGTCGCGCGGTATCCCTACAGCGGTGTTCTGCGGCTCTGGTTGGCGAAGGCTTCGCACATGGCCGAGGATTTGAACCGCAACGAAGACTTGCTGGCGGCCGGGGCACACGTGCCTTCCCGCAGGGCGTTGTTCCAGGCCTTGATGGGGTCGGCCCTGGTTGAAGCTGCCCAGCACATTCATCAAGAGGTACTTGCTGCGCCAGAGGTGTCCGAGGAAGAACTGGTCAAATTGGTGTGGCACGACGTCGACGCTGTCCCCGAACCTGCTCCGGAACCCATTTCCGAGGCGACGCCTGCAGAGGAGGCTCCCGAGGAATTGGAAGGCCATGCCCGCGACGCCATGGTGGCCGCCATCGCGTCGACGCTGGAGCACGAAGTGTCCCAGTCGACATCGGAGGAATCAGAGGAAGTTCCGGAGGGCATTCCGGTGCCTGCTGTGACCCACCAAGCGGCCCCGACCTCGTTGTTTGGACGTTGGCTGCAGCACCGCGCGCGCGAGACGGGATTTGGCCAAGACGACCTCGCGGAACGGGGCGCCGCCGCGCTGATTGACGCGTTCTTGGCCAAGGGGGACGTCAAGATTGGACCGGTTCGTGACGCCTTGGAATCCACGGAAGATTGGGCGAAGCAGGGGCTTCTGGAAGACCCAAGTTTGGTCACCGAGACCATGGCCAAACTCTACGCCCAGCAAGGCCAAATGGGCCGTGCCCGCAAAGCTTATAAGCTGTTGGCCTTGAAATACCCGGAAAAAAGTGTTTATTTTGCGGCCCAGCTCAAAAAGCTGCGCAACACGTGAATCTCAGACCATGACTACTTTTTTGACCGTCGTTATTTTGATTGTGTGCTTCCTCTTGGGGGCAGTGATTTTGGTCCAAAACCCCAAGGGAGGAGGACTTGCCAACGGTTTTCAGGGCGCAAGCCAAATTGGCGG
>CAJWII010000041.1 GCA_913041065.1 uncultured Flavobacteriales bacterium | reverse complement strand
TTCCCCAATGCCGGCAAGTCCACGCTTCTCAGTGTGGTCAGTGCCGCCAAGCCGGAAATCGCCGACTACCCGTTCACCACCTTGCGCCCCAACCTCGGCATGGTCTCATACCGGGATGAAAAGAGTTTTGTGATGGCGGACATTCCGGGCATCATTGAAGGCGCGGCCGAAGGAAAGGGACTCGGACTGCGGTTCTTGCGACACATCGAACGCAACCCCGTTTTGCTGTTCCTCGTTCCCGCCGACGCGGACGACATTCCGACCGAGTACAAAACCCTCCGCGAAGAGCTGGAGAAATACAACCCGGAGTTGATGGACAAGCAGCACATTTTGGCCATCAGCAAGAGTGACATGCTGGACGACGAGTTGGAGCGTGAGCTGCGAGAGGAGCTTGCCCAGCACTTTGAGACGCCTCCGCTGTTTTTCAGCAGCGTGGCCCAAAAAGGATTGCAACCCCTCAAAGACGCCATTTGGACGGCCATCAATCAGGCCAATCCGATGCTCCACAACCCCCACTTTCAATGAGCATCGACCCTGCGTTGATTCGGGTGTTGCCTGAAGTTCAAGAGGCCTTGAACCAAGGCCAGCCCGTGGTGGCCCTGGAGTCCACGATTGTGGCCCACGGCATGCCTTACCCCGCCAATTTAGAGACGGCGCAGGCGGTCGAGGCCATCGTTCGCGAGGAAGGGGCGGTGCCCGCCACGGTGGCCGTGGTCGACGGCGCAGTGCAGGTTGGATGCGATGCCGCGACCCTCGAGCGTCTGGCTTCTGAGCCAGGCGTGGCCAAGGTCTCTCGACGGGACATGCCTGTGGTGCTTGCCAAAGGCACGCTCGGCGCCACCACCGTCAGTGGCACGCTCATTGGGGCGGGATTGGCCGGCATCCCCGTGTTTGTTACTGGGGGCATTGGTGGCGTGCACCGCGGGGTGGCCGACTCGTGGGACATCAGCGCGGACCTCGATGAGCTGGCCCGCCATGACGTGGTCGTGGTGAGCGCCGGCGCGAAGTCCATCCTCGACTTGCCCAAAACCCTTGAAGTCCTCGAAACCAAGGGCATCACGGTGCTGGGCTACGACACCGACGAGTTTCCGGCCTTCTTCACGCCCAAGAGCGGTTTGGCGGTGGCGCACCGCGCCGACACCCCCGCGGAGGTGGCCTCGATTCTCAAGGCCAAGTGGGGTCTTGGATTGGAAGGGGGTGTGTTGGTGGCGAATCCGGTGCCCGAAGACATGGGCTTTGAAGCTGCCGAAGCCACCGAGCAGGCTTTGCGTGAGGCCCATAGCCAAGGGGTGGAGGGCAAGGCATTGACCCCGTTTTTGCTCAAGCACATTGCAGATTCGACCGAAGGCAAGAGCCTTGCGGCCAATGTGGCCCTTGTCAAGCACAATGCCCGGATCGGCGCGCGCATCGCTGTGGCGTACGCAGCTTCTTAACCTTCTGATTGTCAGTCCGTAAAACTCCGTGAACCTCAGAGGGGGCGCGGGGCGGGGACCTGTGTATTTTTGTGCTCACATGGCGGCGACTTCCCCCAATCCGACGACCCAAGATGTGCAAGGCTTCCGAGAAGCGTTGCTCTCCGACTACAAATTGATGTGCGTCAGCCGTGAAACCTCGATTCTCGGACGCAAGGAGGTGCTCACAGGAAAGGCCAAGTTTGGCATTTTTGGAGACGGCAAGGAGATGGCCCAGGTGGCCTTGGCGAAGGTGGTGCGCGCGGGGGACTGGCGCTCGGGTTACTACCGAGACCAAACCTTCATGATGGCCCGCGGCCTCTTGAACGTGCAGCAGTACTTCGCTGCGTTGTATGCCCACGCCGACGTGGCGGCAGACCCCACCTCTGGGGGTCGTCAGATGGGCGGGCACTTCGCCACCCGCACGTTGAACGAGGACGGATCGTGGAAGAATTTGATGGCCGACTTCAACAGTTCTGCAGACATCAGCCCCACCGGTGGCCAAATGCCGCGACTGGTCGGACTGGCCCAGGCCAGCAAGGTGTTCCGTGCCCTTCCTGAGCTTGCCGCCAACATGGCCACCTTCACCGACGGCGGCAACGAAATCGCCGTGGGCACCATCGGCGATGCGGGCACGTCTGAGGGGTTGTTTTGGGAAGCCATGAATGCGGCGTGCGTGCTCGAAGTGCCTATGCTCATGAGTGTGTGGGACGATGGGTATGGCATTTCGGTACCCAAGAAATACCAGACGGTGAAGGAGAGCATTTCCACAGCCTTGTCTGGATTCCAGCGTGAAGAAGCCTCCAACGGTCTGGTCATTTATCGGGTCAAAGGGTGGGATTACCCCAACCTCGTGGCGACCTACGAAGACGCGGTGCAGCGCTGTCGAGAAGAACACGTTCCCGTGTTGGTTCACGTCGAAGAAGTCACCCAGCCCCAAGGGCACAGCACGTCGGGATCGCACGAGCGGTACAAGACGGAAGAACGGTTGGCGTGGGCGGCAGAGTACGATTGCATCCGTCAAATGGCGGAGTTCCTTGTGAAAGAAGGGGCGGCCACCCAAGAAGAGTTGGACGCCATTCGGAAGGAGGCCAAGAAGGGAGTTCGCGCCGAGCAAAAGGAGGCGTGGGTCTCGTTTCGTGCGGCCTTGGACGAGGAGCGCATGTCGGCGGCCGACCTCATGGCGCCGCTCGATGTGTCCCGTGCCGAGGCGTTGCGCGGCAATGGCGATGCGGGCCGGGCCGAAGTGGCCCAAGCTGTGCGGCGCACCTTGGCCGACACGGCGGGAGACGATACGCCCCAGCGTGAAGCGTTGGGCCGCTGGTTGGAGGCGTTTGACCGCGACAACGACAAGCGCTACAGCAGCACCCTCTACAGCGACGAGTCCGACAGCGCCCTGCGCGTCGAGCCTATTGCTGCCACCTACGACGCCCAGCCAGAACAGCTTGACGGCCGTCAAATCCTTCAACGCAACTTCGAGGCGATGTTCAGCCGCGACCCACGCGTGTTGACGTTTGGGGAGGACACCGGCGGCATCGGAGGTGTGAACCAAGTGATGGAAGGCATGCAGGAGAAGTTTGGGGAGGTTCGCGTCAGCGACACGGGCATCCGCGAATGCACCATTCTCGGCCAGGGCATCGGCATGGCCATGCGCGGCCTTCGCCCCATTGCAGAAATCCAGTACCTGGATTACCTCTATTACGCCCTGCAGATCATGCGCGACGACCTCGCCTCGGTGAGGTACCGCACGGCGGGAGGCCAAAAAGCCCCGCTCATCGTCCGCACCCGCGGCCATCGTTTGGAAGGCATTTGGCACAGCGGATCTCCGATGGGCGCCATCATTCATTCCATCCGAGGCATGCATGTGTGTGTGCCACGCAACATGACCCAGGCTGCTGGCATGTACAACACGCTCCTTGAAGCCGAGGAGCCTGCGTTGGTCGTGGAGTGCTTGAACGGATACAGGAAGAAAGAGCCGCTTCCCAACAACATTGGCGAGTTCCGTGTCCCGCTGGGCGTGACCGATACCCTTCGCGAGGGCGACGACCTCACCATGCTCAGCTACGGTTCCACCCTGCACCTCGCCCAAGAGGCGTGCGAACGGCTCGCGGAATGGGGCATCGAAGTGGAGTTGATGGACGCACAAACCCTGTTGCCCTTTGACCTTGAAAGCGCTGTGGCGAAGTCCGTGGAGAAGACCAATCGACTTCTGATCGTGGACGAAGACGTATCTGGGGGGGCTTCGGCCTACCTGCTTGACGAGGTGTTGAACCGCCAGGGCGCATGGCGCTTCTTGGATGGACAAGCCAAAACGCTGGCGGCCAAACCACACCTCCCTGCCTATGGCAGCGACGGGGATTACTTCTCCAAGCCGAGCGTGGACGAAATTGTGGAGACGGCCTACAACGTGTTGCGCGAAGTGGACCCTTCCAGTTACCCATCCCTGCGCTGATGTCTGATTCCACCTTTCCGATTCACACGGAATACATCGACCTCCTTCAGTTTTTGAAGGCCACAGGCATGGCGGTCACAGGGGGTGAAGCAAAGATGTTGGTGGACGATGGATTGATCCAGGTCAACGGCGAGGACGAAAGCCGTCGCCGTAGAAAGCTGCGCCCAGGCGACCGCGTTGACGTGGCACTGGATCCCGCGGAATCGTGGGGCATCGTCGCCAAGGAGGGATGATTTCCACACAAGTTGTTCGTGTGTCCCGTGGACAACCTTCTTCGGAATGGCAGGAGGGAAGCTTGGACTTTGCGCATCTTGCACAACCAAACCTGCACACATGCGCTTTGTCGAAGCCCTTTTGAAGCCCCGCGCAACTGTCAAATCATTCGCTGGAAAGACCGGATGGATGGCGTTGATTTGGCTGATGTCCACTGCGATGGTCGCCCAAACAACCCTTGTTGGTTTTGTCAAGGATGGAGACACGGGGGAACCGATGTTTTCCGCCAATGTCACGGTCGACGGCACTTCCCAAGGGGTGATGACGGACTTTGACGGACGCTTCAGCATCAACGTGGCGTCGTTGCCCGTGACCTTGAATGTCAGCTTCATCGGTTACAGTCTCAAGCAGGTGCAGGTCACCAAGGCCAACCAGCGCATCGACGTCAAACTCATTCCCGACCAGATCCTCATAGAGACTGCGGAAGTGTTGGGGGAGCGCATCAGCGACAAGCAGAAGCAATCTCCGTTGACAGTCGAAACGATGGACGCCTTGGCGATCAAGGAGGCGCCCACCGGCAGTTTTTACGAAGGGCTTGGCAACTTGAAGGGGGTCGATTTGACCTCGGCGTCTCTCGGATTCAAAATCGTCAACACCCGCGGGTTCAACAGCACCTCTCCGGTGCGTTCGCTGCAGCTCATCGACGGGGTGGACAACCAAAGTCCCGGGTTGAACTTCTCGCTCGGAAACTTCCTCGGGGCACCCGACCTCGATGTGAAGACCGTTGAAATTGTGGCGGGTGCGAGCTCCGCGTACTTCGGCCCAGGCGCATTCAACGGCGTCATCAACATGGAGACCAAGGATCCCTTTGTATTTGGTGGATTGAGTGCTTCCTATCGAATGGGGGAGCGCAACCTCAACGAATGGGGCTTCCGTTGGGCAGATTCGTTTGACAACAAGGACGGCGATGCGGTGTTTGCCTACAAAATCAACGCTTTCGCCTTCTCGGCCTACGATTGGGAGGCCAACAACTACGGTCCTGTGGACGGGTCGTTGGTGGACGCCTCCAACCCCGGGCGGTTTGACGCCGTGAACATCTACGGCGACGAATACAGATCTGTTTTGGATTTTTCCGGCGACAATAGCGTCAATGCCCGAGGCTTAGGCACAATTTATCGTTCGGGGTATCGCGAAGTGGATTTAGTTGATTACGACACGGAGAATTTGAAACTTAGTCTCAACGCAAAATTGAGAATCAAGCCGGAGCTAAAATATGACAGTCCTACCCTCACATATGCTGCGAATTATGGCTCTGGAACTACAGTGTATCAAGGAGACAACCGTTTCAGTCTAAGAGGTATTCAGTTTTTTCAAAACAGATTCGAATTCGAAAAAAAGAATAATTGGTCCATTCGACTTTACAGAACCGCCGAAGATGCGGGAAATAGCTACGACCCGTATGCAACAGCATTGAAACTTCAGGATAATCTGGTTAGCGACACGGAATGGCAGGAGATGTACTACGAAATATGGGTAGACAGCATTTCTCCGTTAATCAATGACAGTTATCCCGATTTGGAGATTGTTGGCTTCGACACTCTTTGGATTGATCCTCCGGACATTTTTACTTTGGTTCCCGTTGCGGGATATCCTCCCGGGTCCCAAAGCCAATGGTACGAGAACAATGCTGAGAACCTCAATGAGTGGCACGGCTACGTGGAAGATCTCGTAAATCAAGGCGTCGTTGACGCGTCGTTGGACGATGGCGTATTTTTATTACCGGGGTCGGAACCTTTTGGGACACTTTTTGAAAGCTTGGTATCTCGAAAAAACAATGAAGGTGAGGGAGGGACAAGGTTCTATGACAAATCTGCACTAACCCACGTCAGTGCCGAGAAGATATTTAAGCCATGGTGGGCAAATGAAATTAGAATTGGAGCGAATGGCAGGCGCTACTCACCAGATTCTGATGGCACAATATTTTCGGATACGAATAATCGAGTGATCACGAACGATGAAATAGGGATTTATGCAGGTTTCACTAAGTTGTTGCGAGAAGATCAGTTTAGATTGACCGCAACCATACGAGCAGATAAAAATCAAAATTTTAGCTGGGTTTTTTCACCTGCGGCATCCCTAGTTTGGTCACCTTCCGACAAGGATGTTATCAGATTAAGTTTTAGTTCTGCCGTAAGAAATCCCACCCTCGCGGATCAATATCTTTTTTTGGATGTTGGGCCTGCGACATTGGTTGGAAACCTAGACGGTCGGGACTCATTGGTCACGGTCGACAGCTTCGAGGAGTATCGCAGAAGTCCCACAGGTTGGAATTCGGCGTTTGACCCAACGCTGCTCGAGTACTTCAACATAGCCCCACTTCGGCCAGAACAAGTCAGAACACTAGAGTGTGGATACAGGGCCACGATACTGGATAAAATTTATGTTGACTGGAATTATTATTTCAGTTTTTACAGACATTTTATCGGCTACAACATTGGCTTGGATTTGTTGTATCAAAACGCCCAATTTCCTACATACATTACGGGTGTGGATGTATTCCGCTATGCTGCCAATAGCAACAACGAGGTAACAACTCAAGGGACCTCGCTGGGTGTGAATTATTATATAAATGATAAATTAACGTGCAATGGCAACTACAGTTGGAACAAGCTTGTGAAGACGGACGTCGACGATCCGATCATTCCGGCATTCAACACGCCAGAGCACAAGTTCAACTTAGGGCTCACGGCCCGAGGGCTGAAAGCGAAAGGCAAGAATAACTGGGGGTTCAGTCTGAACTATCGCTGGGTGCAAGGCTTTGTGTTTGAAGGATCGCCCCAATTCACGGGATTTGTTCCGTCTTACGACTTGTTGGACGGTCAGGTGAACTATAAGTTTGACGCTCAGGGACTGACTGTGAAAGCAGGGGCGAGCAATCTCTTGAAAAACGAGCACATCGAGACCTATGGTGGACCCACAGTCGGGCGGTTGGCTTACATCAGCTTCGCCATGGAACTTTGAGTTTAACCTAGAAATATCTTGATACGTCGATGAAAAAGTGTGTTTAAGACACGTAATCATCGAATTTGCCCTAGTTTTACAATAAACCAATTCTTTACATTGTTATGAAGAAAATTTTAACTCTTGCGTTTGGACTGATGGCCATCTGTCAGATGGACGCTCAGGTGCGTTATCTCAATGAGGTATTTAGTGATGTTGAAGTGTCGACGGATGTTCCCTTCGGAGAGAACATCACCATCTGGCCGTTAATTGCAGGGACAGGACCTCTGCCAGTTCCTCAGACGTTGCTGTGCGACATATACCAACCCGCTGGTGATACTGAAACGAACCGACCCCTCATTATCTTGTTGCATTCGGGCAACTTCCTGCCCCAATACATTAACAATTCCGCCACCGGAACCAAGGAGGATTTGCACCTTGTAGAGTGGGCAAACAGATATGCACGAATGGGTTACGTGGTAGCTTCAATGGACTACCGAATCGGTTGGAATTTGTTGGCTGAGGAGCAATCTGCTCGGGTTAATGCACTAATTAATGCGGGCTACCGGGGTATGCAGGACGCGCGAACCTGCGTCAGGTACTTCCGCAAGACGATTCAGGAAGAAGGCAACCCTTGGCGTGTGGACGATTCGAAGATTGGCTACATGGGCGATGGTACAGGTTCGTACATCAACTACGTGGCATCTTCCATTGAGGACTACAACGACCTCATTTTGCAAGATGACGGTTTGCCACTTGCTAAATTTTGGGAGGGCACCCCTGGTACAGAGAATTACATCCCAATGGTGATTGAGGCCCTTCACGGCAACCCAAGTGCCACCACTGACGGTTATTTCCCGGCTGGCATTTTTGGTCCAGACCCTGTTCAAGGTTGCATGGCCAACCACGTTGGATATTCAGATGATGTTGCCTTCAACATTGCTGTTGGCGGTGCGATGCTTGACCTAAATTGGCTTGACCCAGGAGATGTCCCAATGATTAGCTTTCATTGCCCACATGACAATGATGCCCATTACGAATCCGGGGTCATTGTCGTACCTGCTACAGGCGACTTGGTTGTAGAGGGCTTTGGAGCGCACGACATTCACTCAGAAATAAACACATTGCATGGGACTCCCACGAACAACGATGTGTATCAGAGTGTAGGACTCAATGATGTCTACAGCCAAGCTGCGTCTGCAGCATCTGCCTTGACGGGGCATGACTATTGGGATGGGCTGTATCCCGTTCGCAATGACTATGTCAATGGTGAGCCATCTCAGTTGGAGGACAGCGCACCTTGGCAATGGATTGATGAACAAACCACCGCTTTCGTTGATGCAGCGAATGGTTTGAACATCCTTGGAGAAACACTTGCGGACGACCCAAATATGGGCATTGAACAAGGTATGGCTTATGCAGACACGATCATAGGATACACAGCTCCAAGACTGGCCATCATTCTTGATCTTGCCGAAATTGGGCCGGGCTGCACAGATGTCGATGCCTGCAACTATAATGCCCTTGCAACTGTGGATGATGGGTCTTGTACCTATGCGTCGGCCGACTTCGATTGTGCGGGTGAACCAACGGCCCCTGGCTGTATGGATGGTTTGGCTTGCAACTATGACGCTACAGCAACCTTTGATGATGGCTCCTGTTCGTACCTCTCAGGAGATGAAATACCAGTTGGCGCAGAAGTCCCTTGGCTTGTTGGTCTTACCGTTACCGGCACAGAACTTGAAAGCCTAGCGGGAGAATGTGAAATGAGTGGCGGGGTGAACCCAGACATTTCTATCACTGGCAATATTCTGGACTCAGGCGATGGTCCTCTTTCAATGGGGAACTTGAACGACCCAACAGGGTTGGGCGCTCAGTTATTAGTAGTCGCTCAATCTGCTCAATTGGCAGTTTGTGGCGATCAGATGACAATCGAACTGGTTTCTGTGGACGACGACGGTAATTTGGTGAGCACTGTCATCCCTCTGATTGGGAATGGAGCTTTCTGGCAGTCTCCAGTTCCAGTTTTAGGCACTCAGTTCCTTTGGGCAGGGCCGTTAGCAAACTTTAATATTGGTTGCTCTGACCCGACTGCGAATAATTTCACTGACATATGCGACTTCAGCTTGGCGTGTGGGTATGACGGTTGCACCGATTCTTCAGCGTGCAACTTCGATCCACAGGCCACAGACGACGATGGTTCTTGCGCCACAAATGACGATTGTGGGGTTTGTGGTGGAGACAACAGCTCTTGTTCTGGATGCACCGATCCGACATTCATCGATTTTGATCCTTATGCATCCATCGACGACGGTTCTTGCCAGAACCTCGTGGTGGCCGGTTGCATGTACGAAGCGGCGACCAACTACAACCCTTTGGCCAACGACGACGACGAGTCTTGTGAGTTTGAGGACGGTGGCAACAACGACTGCCCTGCCGACCTCGACCAGGACGGCACCGTGGCCACGGCTGACCTTCTCCTCTTCTTGAGCGGATTTGGCCAGTCTTGCAACTGATCTGAACAGGTTTCACCCTGATGAAAGGGCTGCCCTCCGGGGCGGCCCTTTTTTCTTGCTTCGTCTCAAAAGGATGTGAAAGGACGGCACTCCGGCAACTGGTTGGCAGTTTGGATTTGGATTCTGTGTTATCTTGTTGCCTCAAACTATGAACAACACCAACAACATCATGAAGCAGTTTTTTGCAGCGTGTGCGCTGATGCTCGGCATCGCCACCATGGGCATGGCCCAAGAAGTCGTGAACGGTCCTTCCATCACCTTGGACAAGGACGTACACGATTACGGAACCATCCAGCAGGGTGCCGACGGCAACTGCGAGTTCACCGTGACCAACAGCGGCACAGAGCCACTCATCATTTCCCGTTGCAAGGGGTCCTGCGGTTGCACCGTTCCCCAGTGCGAGAAGGCTCCGATTGCGCCAGGTGCCACGTCTTCGATCAAGGTGAAATATGACACCAAGCGCATCGGCCCAATCAACAAGTCTGTGACCATCACCTCCAACGCGGGCAACGAGCCCACCAAGGTGATTCGCATCAAAGGAAAAGTGGAAGCGTCTGACCTGGGCAACACAGGTGGCATGCCCGTGAAGCAGCCTGCAGCTGGCGCCCCAACTTCGGGCAAGCAGTAAGTTCGACTTTCTGAACAGCACAAACACAGCAAAGCCACCCCTCGGGGTGGCTTTGTCGTGTGACGAAAAGTACTTTTGTCACCCACGCAACGACGCATCCCATCGCCATGAACATTCCTGCGCAATACGACCCTACGACCAAGGAGGACAAATGGTACGCCCATTGGCTTGAGGCGGGTCACTTTCACTCGGTGCCCGACGACCGAGAGCCTTATACTGTGGTCATCCCGCCACCCAACGTCACTGGGGTGTTGCACATGGGACATATGCTCAACAACACCATCCAGGACGTGCTGGTGCGTCGTGCGCGGATGCAGGGAAAAAATGCCTGTTGGGTGCCGGGCACCGACCACGCGTCGATCGCCACCGAGGCCAAGGTCGTTCGTCGGTTGCGCGACAAAGGCGTCAAGAAGTCAGACCTCTCCCGGGAAGCGTTTTTGGAGCATGCGTGGGAGTGGACGCACGAGCACGGGGGCATCATCCTCGAGCAGCTGAAGAAACTCGGCGCGAGTTGCGATTGGAACCGCACGCGTTTCACCATGGACGAAGGCTACTACGAAGGGGTCATCGACACCTTTGTGCAACTCCACGAGCGTGGGTTGATCTACCGCGGTGTGCGTATGGTGAACTGGGACCCTTCCGCCCTGACGGCCTTGAGCGACGAAGAGGTCATCCACACCGAGGAGCACGGCAAGTTGTACTATGTGCGATACGCCATTGTGGGGGAGGAAGACCGCTGGGTGACGGTGGCGACCACCCGTCCCGAGACCATCATGGGAGACACCGCCATTTGCGTCCACCCGGACGACGAGCGGTACAAGGACCTGGTGGGAAAGAAGGCGGTGGTGCCAGTCGTCAACCGGGAAATCCCCATCATCGCCGACGATTACATCGACATCGAGTTTGGTACGGGATGTCTGAAGGTGACCCCTGCGCACGATGTCAACGACTACGAGCTTGGGCAAAAGCACAACCTCGAGACCATCAACACGATCAACGCCGACGGCACCATGTCGGCGGAGGCAGGGGCCTACGAGGGCATGGACCGGTTTGAATGCCGCAAGGCGTTCCCCAGGGAGCTCGACGGACTCGGGAATTTGGTGAAGGTGGAGGATTACACCAACAAGGTGGGGCGCAGCGAGCGCACCAACGCCGTCATTGAGCCGCGCTTGAGCCTCCAGTGGTTTTTGTCCATGGAAGAACTCTCCAAGCCAGCCTT
This sequence comes from uncultured Flavobacteriales bacterium, assembly GCA_913041065.1. Classification (GTDB taxonomy): domain Bacteria; phylum Bacteroidota; class Bacteroidia; order Flavobacteriales_D; family Sanyastnellaceae; genus UBA11663. The sequence continues at coordinate 2,310 of CAJWII010000041.1, read as the reverse complement.
GGACGCTGTGATGAACGACACTGTTCAATTCCACCCGTCCAAATTCAAGAACAGCTACCGCCACTGGATGGAGAACGTCAAGGATTGGTGCATCAGCCGCCAATTGTGGTGGGGTCACCAAATCCCTGCGTGGTTCTACGGCGAAGGCGAGGAGGACTATGTGGTCGCCAAGACCTCGGAAGAAGCCTTGGTCAAGGCCCGGGAGAAGTCGGGTCGCACGGACATGACGGCGTCCGAATTGAAGCAGGACGAGGACGTCATGGACACGTGGTTCAGCTCGTGGATTTGGCCCATTCAGGTGTTTGACGGATTGCACAAGGAGGAAGAAGTGGCGTACTACTACCCCACGAACGACTTGGTCACCGCGCCTGAGATCATGTTCTTCTGGGTGGCCCGCATGATCATCAGCGGGTACCATTACCGCGGAGAGGCGCCTTTCAAGAACGTGTACTACACCGGCATTGTCCGCGACAAGAAAGGCAGGAAGATGTCCAAGAGTTTGGGCAACAGTCCCGACCCCATCGAGCTGATGAAGCAATATGGGGCGGACGGGGTGCGCGTAGGCATGCTGTTGACGTCGCCCGCGGGCAACGACTTGCCATTCGATGACAAGCTCTGCGAGCAAGGCAGGAATTTCGCCAACAAGATTTGGAACGCCTTCCGTTTGGTTCAAGGTTGGGAGGTCGACGAGGCCAAACCCCAACCCGCCGCCGCGGCCACGGCCGTGAAGTGGATGGACGCACGGAGCCAACAGGCGATGGAGGAGCTCGACGCGCAATTTGCGAACTTCAAATTGAGCGAAGCCTTGATGACGACCTATCGCCTGGTGTGGGAGGAGTACTGCAGCTGGTACCTCGAGAGCATCAAGCCGCCGTTTGGAACGCCCATCGACGGGGAGACCAAGCGTGCGACGCTGGTTTTGTTCGAGCGCATGCTGAAGTTGCTCCATCCGTTTATGCCGTTCCTCACGGAGGAAGTCTGGCATTGGACGGGAGAGCGCCAAGGTTTTGAGGACGACCTGTGCGTGGCTTCTTGGCCGGAGCGCGAGCCGTACGATGGGGCCATTCTTGCGGACGTGGAAATGGCGAAAGAAGTCGTCACCGGCATCCGCAACATTCGGAACGACAACGGCATCCCCAACAAGGAGAAGCTGGTGTTGAAGGTTCAAGAGGGCGAGGGATATCCCGACCATTTGGAACCTTGGATTGCGCACCTGACCAACCTCGAGGGGATCGAGCACGTGACGGACAAGGTGAAGGGCGCCTTTGGTTTCGTGATTGGCACCCACCGTTTCAGCGTGCCTTTTGGCGAGGGCTTTGACGTGGAAGCAGAGCGCGCGAAAGTCCAAAAGGACCTGGAGTACCAGCAGGGCTTCTTGCGCAGTGTGCGCGGCAAGTTGTCCAACGAGAAGTTCGTGCAAGGAGCTCCGGAAGCGGTGGTCAACAACGAGCGCAAAAAGGAGGCGGACGCTTTGGCGAAAATCGCCGTCCTCGAGGAGAAGCTCGCCGACCTCGCTTGAGGTTGAAATGACCCAAGCGGTTCCGAACACTCCGCCGGGCTGGGGTGTTGTGTCACCATGTTTGGACTTTTCAAGAAGAACCCGCTGGACAAGCTTCAGAAGGAACATGCGGACCTGTTGGCCCGCGCCCACAAAATGAGCACGGTGGACCGCACCAAGTCCGACGCGTTGGTGGCCGAGGCCGCGAAAGTGGAGGCGCGCATTGTGGAACTCCAAAACCAAGCGTCATGAGGACCCTTGCCGTGGTGGGAGACAGCCGAGGGATCGGTGCGGCGTTGCGTGAGCAATTGCTCTCAGCTGGACATCGTGTGGTGGGCGTGTCTCGCACAGGGGTGCAGCGGGAAGGTGGCGCACACGAGCGTTACCAAAGCTTGGTCTTCGATGCGGTGGCGCATCCTTGCGATTTGTCCGGATTCACCGAGCAGCTCGACGGGTTGGTGTACTGCCCAGGCACCATCAAACTGAAGCCGCTCCGTGGCTTGAAAAAAGACCAATTCCTGTCCGACTTCGAGGTCAATGTGATGGGCGCGGTGCAGACGCTTCAAGCCAACCATGGCCTCCTGAAAAAAGGAGCGTCCCCAGCCGTGGTGCTGTTCAGCACCGTGGCGGTCCAAACGGGCATGGCCTACCACGCCAGCATCGCCGCCTCCAAGGGGGCTGTGGAAGGATTGACCCGGACGTTGGCGTCCGAGTGGGCTCCGGACATCCGCGTGAATGCGGTGGCACCCACGCTGACTGACACCAGTTTGGCGGCTTCATTGCTGGGCAACGACTCCAAACGTGAAGCCGCG
>CAJWII010000040.1 GCA_913041065.1 uncultured Flavobacteriales bacterium | reverse complement strand
CGGTGTTGAGCAGCTCGTTCACGATTCTGTTCCTGTTTTGGAGCATCACCCATTTGGCCAAACGCCTGAGTGGAGAGCAAGACCCGCAAGGCGGCACGCTTGTGGCGGTGTTGGGTTCAGGTGTGGTGGGCGCCCTGGCGTACACGTTCAGCGATTCGTTTTGGTTCAGTGCGGTCGAGGGCGAGGTCTACGCCTTGTCGAGCTTGTTCACGGCGCTCGTCTTTTGGGCCATCCTCAAGTGGGAAAACGTGGCGGACCGACCGGATTCGGCGAAGTGGATCATTCTGATCGCTTACCTGATGGGATTGTCCATTGGTGTGCACCTGCTCAACCTGTTGGCCATTCCGGCCATCGCCATGGTGTATTACTTCCGCAATTACGACTTCTCGTGGAAGGGCCTGGCCATCACCGGTGCGGTGTCTATCGCCTTGCTTGGGTTTGTGCAAGAGGCGCTCATCAAAGGCGCGGTCCAGTTGGCTGGCAGCTTTGAGCTGTTTTTCGTCAACGACCTTGGCATGGGCTTCAACACCGGGGCGCTGGTGTACCTCGCGCTGCTCGTGGCGCTGATTGTGGGCCTCTTGGTGGTTTCTCGCCAAAAAGGATGGTGGGCCGTCAACACCCTCACGCTGGGCATGGCCATGGTGCTATTGGGCTACAGCTCGTTCGCCACGATCATGATTCGTTCTGCGGCCAACCCGCCGATGGATGAAAACGACCCACAGAACTTGTTTGCCCTGCTGAGTTACCTCAGCCGCGAGCAGTACGGCGACCGCCCTTTGGCGACAGGCCAGTTCTGGGACAGCCCCACGAACCTGGACAAGCCATACCTCGACGGGAAGCCCGCGTGGGTGAAGAGCTACAGCGTGATGAAGAAGCGCGGCCCCTCAGAAAAGCGGGTGAAGAGCTTCAAGGGCGAATACGCCGCCAAGCAATTCGTGGAGTCCAACGCCGGGGAGAAGTTTTACGTGGTGGAGGAGTACGTGGACAGTGGCGAGAAGCGCGGCACCAAGCCCAACTACAACCCCGACTACACCATGGTCTTCCCACGGATGTACAGCTCGACGGGAAGCCACATCAAGGAGTACAAGCGGTGGAGCAATTACAAGGGCTTCAATGCGACCACCTCTTACGTCAGTCCGCTGGTGGACGGGGCGATGAACCGGCCGCAATTCGTGGCCCACTTGGAGGGTGAGATTCTCTCTGGGCAGCTCGAGAAGGCGGAGTTGGAGCGCGTGCTGCGACGCCTCTTTGCCGATTACGGGTTGCGTTTTGACCAAAACTTCGGGGTGCAATCCAAGACGGCGCTCTTGGTGCGCAACCCCGAGACCGGGCAAATGAACGCCGCCCCCCTTGACAACGCACAAATGCGTTCAAGCTTGGCGACGTATTTCGTGGACCAGTTGGAGGCGGGCCTTGATTACGGCTCGGCCTACGTGCGCCGCCTGGATCAGCAAAAGAGGGCGAACGAAGACGCCTTGCGCCGTTTGACCCAACGTGCGAACCAAACCCGGAACCAGGACGACATCCGCGCGGCGCTCCAGGCCGAGGGCAGGCTCAACAACACCCTGGAGGAGTTGATGCCCACCCAAGGGGAGAACCTGACCTTCTTCAGCGACTACCAAATGGGGTGGATGTACTTCAGGTATTTCTTCTGGAACTTCATTGGCAAGCAAAACGACGTGCAGGGCCACGGCTCGTTCATGGACGGCAACTGGCTCAGCGGCGTGAGCTTCATCGACTCGGAACGTCTTGGCAACCGCGATGTGTTGACGCAGGAAGCCTTGGACAACAAGGGCTTGAACCACTTCTTCTACCTGCCTCTGGTTTTGGGGTTGATTGGACTCGCGTTCCAAGCGTTCCGGGACCCTCAGGGCGCCTCGGTGGTGGGCATGCTGTTCTTGATGACCGGCATCGCCATTGTGGTGTACTTGAACCAAACCCCCTTGCAACCCCGTGAACGCGACTACGCCTACGTGGGGTCGTTTTACGCATTTGCGATGTGGATTGGTTTGGGCGTGATGGCCCTGTACCAAGCCTCTCAGAAGCCAGAAATTCAAGCGCACATGCGTGGGCTGGCCTTGCCTTTGGTGGCGGGCGTCGTCTTCTACGTGATGGAGATGCTCACGGGCGGCAGCCATGCGTTGTCGTTCAGCGTCCTGTTCATGGGTGCGGTGGCCACGGTGTTGTACGCCGTGTCGTGGGGCCTTGGCAAGACGTCGCTGGACGTCGCCGTTCGGGCCGGAGCGTTGACGTTGCTCGCCGCCTTGGTGCCCTTCCTTATGGCGTCGGAAGGCTGGGACGACCACAGCCGAGCCCGCCGCCGGACCGGTGTGGACATGGCCAAGAACTACCTGAATTCCCTGGCGCCCAACGCGGTGCTGTTCACCAACGGGGACAACGACACCTTCCCGCTGTGGTACGCCCAGGAGGTGGAGGGCATCCGGACCGACGTCCGGGTGTGCAACTTGAGCCTGCTCAACACCGATTGGTACATTGACCAAATGCGTCGCCGCGCCTACGAGAGCGCGCCGTTGCCCATTTTGATGGACGAGGAGAAGTACCGCCAAGGCACGCGGGACGTGGTGTTGATCGACCGCAACTCAGAGCCCCTTGACCTCATGGAAGCCATGAACTTCACGCTGAACGACGACAACCTCCAGCAGTTCCCAGGCCAAAAAGGCTATTTCCACCTCCCTGGAAACACCTTCACCGTCCCTGTGGATTCGGCGGCAGTGGTCGCCTCAGGGTTGGTGAACGCTCAAGAGGCCAAGCTGATCAAGGACCAAATCCAATGGACCCTGACCAACGGCAATGGGAACACCCAGTCGTACGTGACCAAGAACCACTACGCGGCGTTGAACATGATCGCCAACAACCAGTGGGGGCGTCCGATTTACTTCGCCGTGACCACGGGGCCGGAGAGCTACCTCGGCTTGCAGGACCACTTCCGCTTGGAAGGGCTGGCATACCGCTTGGTGCCATTCAAGTCGCCCAAAAACGACAACCCCAACATCCTCGGGGCGATCGGCACCGACATCATGTACGACAACGTGATGGACAAGTGGGTGTGGGGCAACATGGACGACGTTGAGCACGGCATCTACATGGATGAAAACAACCGCCGCATGGTGACGAACGTGCGGTTGCAGATGGCCAACCTCGCCGAGGCGCTGTTGAAAGAACGCGACCCGGAGCGCGCCATGAAAGTGCTCGACGAGTTGATGCGCGCCATGCCCAAGGAGAATGTGCCCTACAGCCGGGTGATGATGCCAGTGGCTGAGACCTACATGCAGTTGGCAAGTGACACCACGCTGGCGCCCAACACCAAGGGCTTGAGCGAAGTCGCTCGCCTGCACGCTTGGAAGATGGCCCAGGAAATCAGCGACGACTTCATGGCCATGCAGGAGGACAACATCGCCTACTTCACGTCTCTGGAGCCTGAGTATTACGTGGCGGCGGACCGCGAAATGCAGTTTGCCCTGCAAGTGGGAGACCGGTTGGTCCGTGTCATGAAGTATTTCCACCCAGCCTCCGACGTCACCAAGGCGCTGGAGGACCGCTTGACCGACATGGAGTCGGAGGTGGAGGCCTACGAGCGCAACCTCGTGGACCTGGGCGATTTTGCATTCTGAACGGCTGATTCTGTGACCAAAGCGCGCATTGCCATCTTGGCTTCAGGGTCGGGCTCCAATGCCGAGGCCTTGATGACCCACTTCGCCGAAAGTCCTGGCTCAGAGGTCGCGGAGGTGGCCTGGGTGTGCACCAACCGCCAGTCGGCTGGGGTGCGTGCACGGGCCCAGGCGCTGGGCGTCGCCGAAAGCCACTTGCCCAAGGCGGCCATCGCCGAGGGGGCGCTCTTGCGCGAGTTGCGGTCCCGGGACATTGGGTGGGTGGCGCTTGCGGGCTTTTTGTTGAAAGTCCCGACCGAAGTGTGTGCGGCGTTTGAGCACCGCATTGTGAACATCCACCCAGCCCTTCTTCCGAAGCACGGCGGATTGGGGATGTACGGTATGCACGTGCATCGGGCGGTGCACGAGGCGAAGGACGAGAGGTCGGGCACGACGATCCACTGGGTCAACGATGCCTACGACGAGGGCGACATCCTCTTCCAAGGCGAGGTGGTCCTTCAGCCAGAAGACAACGCCGACGACATTGCGGCCAAAGTGCTTGAGTTGGAGCACCGCCATTACCCATTGGTGTTGGAGGGCCTCATTCGCATGGCCCAAGGGACAGACGTGCGGGACAACACCCATTTGAAATCCCACAGCTGAGCCATGGCCAAGGTCACCATGTACACCGACGGTGGGGCGAGCGGCAACCCGGGTCCAGGGGGCTACGGCACCCTGCTTATGTACGGCGAGCACGTCAAGGAGATGTCCGAAGGCTTCCGCTTGACGACCAACAACCGCATGGAGTTGCTGGCCGTGATTGTGGGCTTGGAGGCCTTGACGCGGGACGGCATTGAGGTGGACGTGTACTCGGATTCTAAATACGTGGTGGATGCGGTGGAAAAGCGCTGGGTGTTTGGATGGGAGAAGAAAGGGTACAAGGACAAGAAGAACCCCGACCTCTGGCAGCGATTCCTTTGTGTGTACCGTCGGCACCAGGTCCGATTCCATTGGGTGAAGGGCCATGCGGGGAACCCGCTAAACGAGCGCGTGGACGCCATGGCGGTGGCTGCGTACCAAACCGGCGACTTGTTGACCGATGCGTGGTATGAAGCCCATGTGGGCTGAAGCAGGAGGGCGTCGGAGGGGTTATCTTAGGGCTGCAATTCAATGATCATGCGTACAGACCTCTACCAAGGCCACGACTACTACAACATGGACGAGCTCCTCACCGAGGAGCACAAGTTGATTCGCGACACCGCGCGTGCGTGGGTGAAGCAAGAAGTCAGCCCCATCATCGAAGACGCGGCGGAGCGCTGCGAATTCCCCAAGCACTTGTTGCCTGGGTTGGGGGAAATTGGGGCGTTTGGGCCCTACATCCCTGAGGAGTACGGCGGCGCAGGGTTGGACCAAATCGCGTACGGCTTGATCATGCAAGAGTTGGAGCGATGCGACAGTGGATTGCGTTCCACGGCTTCGGTTCAGAGCTCGTTGGTGATGTACCCCATTTGGAAGTACGGAAGCGAGGAGCAGAAGCAAAAATTCCTCCCCAAGCTGGCCACCGGCGAGTGGATGGGTTGCTTTGGACTGACCGAGCCAGACCACGGGTCCAACCCCGGGGGCATGGTCACCAACTACAAGGAAGACGGCGACGACATCATCCTGAACGGGGCCAAAATGTGGATTTCCAACGCACCCTTCGCCCAATTGGCGGTGGTGTGGGCCAAGAACGAAGAAGGCCGCATCCACGGCGTGATTGTGGAGCGCGGCATGGAAGGATTCAGCACCCCCACCATGAAGGGGAAGTGGAGCTTGCGCGCCTCCGACACCGGGGAACTCATCTTCGACAACGTCCGGGTGCCCAAGGCCAACATCTTGCCAGGCCGTTCGGGCTTGGGTGCGCCGCTCAGCTGCTTGGATAGCGCGCGGTATGGCATTGCATGGGGTGCCATCGGGGCCGCCCTCGACTGCTACGATGTGGGCTTGCGTTACGCCAAGGAGCGCATGCAATTTGGCCGTCCAATCGCTGGATTCCAGTTGCAGCAGAAGAAGTTGGCGGAAGCGATCACCGAAATCACGAAGGCCCAGCTGTTGACGCACCGCCTCGGGGTGCTGCGCAACGAAGGCAAGGCGACCTCAGCCCAAATCTCCATGGCCAAGCGCAACAATGTGGACATGGCGATTCACATCGCCCGTGAGATGCGTCAAATCCTTGGTGGCATGGGCATCATGAACGAATACCCGATCATGCGTCACATGGCCAATTTGGAATCGGTCATCACCTACGAAGGCACGCACGACATCCACTTGCTCATCACTGGCCTCGACATCACCGGCGAAAACGCGTTCAAGTAAGTTGCCTGCGCCCACCGAAGCGCACGACAAGCGCATTGCCGAGATGACCTTCTCGTCGGTGTACCCGTGCTATGTCACCAAGGTGTAAAAGAAGGGCCCAACGGAAGCCGAGCTTCGCGAGGTGTTGACCTGGCTCACGGGGTTGTCTTCGGACGAATTGGACACCAACCGCGTGGCAAACTCCACCTTCGCAGGTTTGTTCCAGACGGCTGAACTCCACCAGAACGCGCCGCTCATCACGGGAAGCATTTGCGGGTACCGGATCGAGGAGCTCGACAATCCACTGACGAAGTCCGTTCGGATGATGGACAAGCTGGTTTGACGAGCTGGCGAAGGGTCGGCCCATGGACAAGTTCCTGCGCCAAGGTTGAGCGACCGCTGACCTCGACGCTCAACGGATGCCGAACCGGTCCGCGTCTTGGAGGAAGGGCAACGAGGTTCGGAAGGCGGTCACTTCGGATTTGTGCCACGTGGCGCGAAGCACAACGGGTGAGCCTGCGTTGCCTGCATCCGCCAAGATGTTCCCCGCCATGTCCACCAACAAGCTGTCCCCGGCGTAGTGGTGTCCGGAGCCGTCGGTGCCAGACCGGTTCACCCCAGCCACGAAGCATTGGTTTTCAATGGCCCTGGCTTGAAGCAAGGTCCTCCACGCTGCGCTGCGTGGTGCGGGCCAATTCGCCAAATACAACAAGGCGTCGTAGGGCTCTGGCCCATGGTTGCGAACGAAGCCCGGGAACCTGAGGTCGTAACACGTCTGCAACAGCAACCGCCAGCCGCGCCATGCCACTTCGACCCGTTCCGTCCCTGCCTGGTAATGCTTCCCTTCTCCGGCCAGGTGAAAGAGGTGACGCTTGTTGTAAGCGTGCACGTCACCTTCAGGCGTCGCCAACCAAAACCGGTTCCACGCTTCGCCTTGACTGTCTCGAACGGCCACCGTGCCCCCGAGGGCCACGCCGTGGCGTTGGGCCAATTGTTGCATCCACTTCCGGGTGACGCCCTGACCTTCGGCGTCGAGCGATTCAGCATTGCGGGTGTCCATGCTGAAGCCGGTGGTGAACATCTCGGGAAGCAACACCAAATCCGCGGCTTCTTCCATCAACACCTCGCCCAACTTGGCGGCGAACGACGTGCGATTTGCCTCAGGATCCTGCCAATGCAGGTTGGCTTGCAACGCGACCACGCGGAGCGTGTCTTGCGCTTGGTTGCTGGACGATGGCTTGGCCGTGGATGGGGCGACAGGCGTCCCGGAGGTGGTGGGGATGGCCCGGAGTTTGGCCACCGCCGCGTCAATTGTGCGGTCTTCTTTCGCAAAGCATACCCGCACGCTGGGTTCCACTTGGCCAAACGCGCCCATTGGAATGGTGGCGATGCCATGGTCTTGGGTCCAGCGCACCGCCAAGTCGTGGTCGGTCTCTCCTGGCAACAGGCAATTGGCCACGTTCAGGACTTGAAAGTACCCGCCTTGGGCCGGCTGCCAAGTGAAGGCCGTGCCCTCGAGGCCTTGAAGCAGCCGGTCACGTTTGGCTTGGTAAATGGGCCCCAGTTCTTTCAAGTGGGTCTCGGCGTCTTCTGTGACGAGGTAACGGGCCAAGGCCTCTTGGAACGGCGCCCCGGTGGAGAAGACGTCGTACTGGTGTACTTTGCGGAGCTCTCGGGTGAGCTCCGCTGGTGCGGCCATCCAGCCAATCTTCCAGCCTGTGGCGTGGAAGAGCTTGCCAAAGCTCCCTGTCACCAACGTGCGTTCTCGGAGCCTTGGATGCCGCCAAGGCACAGGCGCCTCTCGTCCGTCGTGGACCATGGGACCGTACACTTCGTCGCTCAGCACCCAAGCGTCGGTGCCTTCCACGGCGTCGGCCAATCTGTCGAGTTGGCCGCCCGTGAGCACCTTGCCCGTGGGGTTGTGGGGGCTGTTGAGCACCACAATCCGGGTGCGTGTGCCCACGGCTTGGTGAAGCGCCTGGTCGTCGTCCAACGGGACGCGGACCACCTTGGCAAAATTCAGTTCAGCCACCGGCGCGTAGAGGTCGTAACCGGGCTCTTGCATAACCACTTCGTCTCCTGGCTGGAGCAAGGCTGTCATGGCGGCATACAGCACGCTGGATGCGCCTGCACCCACGGTGATTTCCGTGTCAGGGCAATACCCCGCACCATCGTAGTGAACGTTTGCGATCCAGGTGCGAAGCGCCTTGTTCCCCGGCATGGGTGCGTATTGGTTGTGCCCGTCTTCCATGGCGTCTGTGGCGGCTTTCCTCAACGCCACGGGTGTGGGCAAATCGGGGAATCCTTGCGCCACGTTCAGCGCCCCATGCGCTTGCGCAAGGGCCGTCATTTCCGTGAAAATGGTGGTGCCCACATGAGGCATCTTGGAGGGCGGCAGGCTTGGCTTGCAGCTCATCGAATCACGGCGAATTTGACCACGTCGCCTTTCTTTCCTTGGCTGTCGGTGGCGAAGGCCAAATACACGCCATAAGGTGCAGGACTCCCGTTGTCGAGGTTGCCATCCCAGGTGGCCCGTCCGCCGTTGCTTTCGAGAACGGCGACGCGGATTCCAGACACGTCCGTGATGTGCACGGTGCTGTTGTAGGCCAGCCCGTCAAACACCACAGGGCCTGTGTGGTCGGCGCGAATGGGGTTGGGCATCACCCGCACGTTGTCCATGTCTCGGTCCCAATTCGTGGCTTCGCCTCGGTAGGACAACACCCCTTGACCAGTCGCCAGGTACACCTCGCCACTGCCGTAATCCATGGCAATGTCTTGGATGTCGTTGTCAGGAAGGGGGCTGTTGTCCACCGTGAAGTGGTGGTCGGTGGTCAAGCCGTCTGCACTCAGCACGTACACCCCCGATCCTTGTGTGCCCACCCACTTGCGGTTGCCGGCGTCGATGATCAAGCTTTGGACCACTTCGTTTTCGAGCAAGTACTGGAGGTTGCCGTCCTGCGAAATGAGGATTTGGCTTGCGTTCACCACGTCGTCGAACACGGTCGCGCTTTGGTAAAAAACCGCAGGGCCTTGCGCGGTGCCCACCCAGATTTCGTCGTCCAAATCCTCTTCGATGCAAAACACATCATTGGAGGGAAGCCCACCTTGGCCTGGGGTGGCCGTCAAGATGGTCCAGCGGTCGTCTTGAGGGCTCGCGGGGGTGCCAGCTGGGTCGTAGACGAGCACGCCTTCGCCGCGTGGCAGCACGACCCACACGTAACCGTCGCCTGTGACTTCCACGTCTGAAAACAACAGATCCTGCCCGGTGTCGCCCAAATCCATGGCCACCGTGGTTCCGTCTGGCAGCAGGACATGAAGCCCTGTGTTGACCCACGGGTTGGTGAACCAAAGGTTGCCCTGGCGGTCGAAGTCAATGCCACCCACAGCCGAACGGACGGCCCCACCCACGCCTGACAGTTGCAAGCTTGAGTTTTCAGCATTCAACACCCGCACCACTTCCCCGTTCCGCACTTCAATCAGGCCTTCCTCGTAGGACGACAAGACCACATGTGCGGGATCGGTGGGGTCAATGCTCACGTCTAGGATGTCTCGAACCCCTTCGATGTCGTTCAGGCTTTCTGGCAAGTCGAGTTCCAGCCATTCGTTGTCGGTGAAGTTCAATGCACCATCCGCCCGATACTGGGGTGTCCAGGACGTACTCACCGCCCCTGTGGCCACCCACAAGTTGTCGTTCCAGCAGTCCATGCGACGCACATTGGCGTGGGGAGGCCCTTGGGGCTTGTTGCCACGGGGGGGGATGCTCTCCGCCGTGGGGTTAGGTACCCATGTGACCACCCCGCCGATGCGGCTCGCGAGCCAGGCCCGGCCTTGGGGATCGCTGTCAGAGAACGCCACGTCGTGGATGCGCACGTAGTCGGGCAGCGTGGGTGCCACTTCCACGGGTGACCCGTCCTCCTCGAAGCCCCAGATTTGGCAACACGAGGCCAACAGCATGCCTTGACCTCGAGATCCATCTTGATCAAGCACCCAATGGCCGGACGCCATCCCCCCGTATTCGAGTCCATCGGGATCCCAGCCGTCCACCACCGCCCAAGGCGTGCTAGCGTTGCCGCGCCACACCACCGCATGGCCTTCTTCTTGCGTCTCCGTGGCCATCCACCACAGCCCGCCAAAGCGTTGAAGCTCCACCACAGGCCCAAGTTCTGGGGCGCCTTCCCACAGGGTCCATTGGTCAGGATTGGCCAAGAAGGGGTCGTTGACCGCGCCATCGAAGACCCCGCCGTCGGTGCCCACGAGCCATCGGCCTTCATGCTGCACCACGCAACGGGCCTGAACGGGCATGTCCGAGGGACTGAGTTTCCAGGTGTCAGCAATTTCCCGTTTGGCCAAATCGACCACCACCACACCGACGCCCGTGGAAAGGAGGGCTTGGCCGTCGTAGACCACGATGTTTTGAATGCGCTTGGTGCCCACCACCTGAGCGATGCGCAGATCCGGAAGGTGGGTCACTCCCCACGCGTCTTTTAGGTCGACACCGCCATTGTCGTAGCCGATCACCCAAAGCTCCGCAATGGGGTCGTACGCCATCGCAGAAGGCCTGCCCTGGGTGAGGCCTTGGCCTTTGACCAAACGCTGAACTTCGTAGCTGGCGGTGTCTATGGTAAAGAGCGCGAAGTCGGTGCGGCCCACCACGTCGTCTCCGGCCACCATGACTTGCTTGGCCTCGCCGTACGGAAAGTGATCACGCCAGCTGGACACTTCGTATTGCGCGTGCAACGCAGTGCAGGGCAAGGCCAAAAGCCAAACAAAGGGTCGAAGAGCGATCATCCTGGGCCTCATACGTGGCGAAGTTCGGGATATTGTGTCCAGCCGCGGCGGTCAACCTGCGTGCTTCCAACGGAAGGCGTCCGCACCTTCACTCTCGAGCAAGGTCAGCGCTTCCTCCGAAGCCAAGCCGTAGCGCCACCCTTGTTTGCCGTATTCACCTTCCACGATGCCCCAAACGGTCAACAACGCAAGCAAGTCTTCGGCTTGGTCAAACTCCAGCCGCGCCGTTCTCGCCACCTGAGGGAAGCGCAAGCGGTGCCCGTCCCGCCACTTCTTGAAAAGACGGCCAACGTACTCGTCGTAACGGAATTCTGAGCGGTCCATGCGCATCTCGTACTGCCACACCTTGACCATCACCGGAGACGCTTTGTGGATGCGGTCGTCCTTCCGCAAGAAGGCGTTCCAGGCACCGGGGACGGCTTCACCTCTGCCGTTTCGATGTTCCACGTAATGCGGGCGCTTCGGGCTTTGGGGAACTTTGACTTCGAGCACGCTGAAGTATTGATGTTTCCAAACCTGCGTTTCGAAGGCCACAGCTGGCGTGCAATGGACTTCTGCTGCGCACTGAATCATGTGAAATTCTTCCTCGATCCTGCAGCCTGCCACTTCGCCGCTGTCTCGGACGCCGATGAGCAAACGGCCGCCCTCGGTGTTGGCGAAGGCGCTGAGGGTTTTGGCAATCTTGTGTGGGTCGTCCACACGCAACTTGAAGTCTTGGTGCTGGTGCTCGCCCTCTTCAATCATGCGCAGGATGTACGACATGAAGTGAAGGTAGCTCGGAAGCCTTGAATTGTGTACTTTTGCATCGGAAAGACAAGACGAAGCAAAGGATGGAGGCCACAAGGCCTCTTTTTTGTCTCCTGAGTTTGCGTCGTGTCTCCACAAAGTGCAACACGTGATTCGTACAGAAGACATTCGAGCCCTGGCCGAGGCCCATTTGGAAGGAACCCCCGGGTTCTTGGTGGATGTGGTGGTCAGCGACGGAAGCAACATCCGAGTGATCGTCGACCATGACGAGAACACGTCCATTGAGTTTTGCATGGGCCTCAGCCGCCACATCGAAGGGTCCTTGGACCGTGAGGTGCAAGACTTTTCTTTGGACGTGACTTCGCCGGGGTTGGATCAGCCGCTGAAGCTCCACCGTCAGTACTTGAAGAACGTGGGCCGGGATGTGGCCGTCATGCCTGTGGAGGGCGCCAAAATCGAAGGCGAACTCAAGGCTGTCGAGGAGGACCATTTTGTGGTCCAAACCCGAGAAAAGCGACGCATCGAAGGCCGGAAAGCCAAGGCGTGGTTCGAAGAGGACCACACGTTTGCCTACGGCGACGTGCACTGGACAAAAGTGATCATCTCGTTTAACAAACCGCGGGCTTGAGCCCCACAATCTGAGTCAACATGCAGTTGAACTTGCTGGAATCGTTTGCTGAATTCAAGGAATTCAAGAACGTCGACAAAGAAACCTTAATGGCCATTTTGGAAGAGGTCTTCCGGAACATGATTATCAAGAAGTACGGTTCCGATGAAAATTTTGACATCATTATCAACCCTGAAAAGGGCGACCTCGAGATCTGGAGGAACCGCGAAATCGTCAAGGACGGTGAAGTGGAAGACGAAAACATGGAGGTGTCCTTGAGCGAAGCCTTGAAGGTCGAAGACGACTTCGAGGTGGGCGAGGAACTCTCAGAGGAAATCAAGCTCGAGAGCTTCGGACGTCGCAATGTGTTGTCCCTCCGCCAAAACCTTGCCGGCCGCATCCTCGACATGGAGAAGGACGCCTTGTACGCCAAGTATAAGGAGCGTGTGGGCGAAGTGGTCACAGCGGAGGTCTACCAGATCTGGAAGCGTGAAATGTTGCTCGTCGACGACGAAGACAACGAAGTGGTGATGCCGCGAGAGCACCAAATCCCGGGTGACTTCTTCAAGAAGGGCGACACCGTGAAGGCTGTGGTGGCCGCGGTGGAGCTGCGCAACAACAATCCCCGCATCATTTTGAGCCGGACGGCGCCCGAATTCTTGGAGCGCCTCTTTGAAATGGAAGTGCCAGAGATCTACGACGGCCTCATCACCATCAAGAAGATTGTCCGCGCCCCAGGCGAGCGCGCCAAGGTGGCTGTGGAATCTTACGACGACCGCGTCGATCCAGTGGGCGCATGCGTCGGCATGAAGGGATCTCGCATCCACAGCATTGTGCGCGAACTCCGCAACGAAAACATCGACGTGATCAACTTCACGGAAAACGAGGAGTTGCTGGTGCAACGTGCGTTGAGCCCAGCCAAGGTGACGTCCATGGCGCTTCATGGCGACACGGGCAAAGCCGAGGTGTACCTCAAGCCGGACCAGGTGAGTTTGGCCATCGGAAAGGGAGGCAACAACATCAAGCTCGCGGGCCTCTTGACCGGGTACGACATCGACGTGTACCGCGAGGACGACGAAGTGTCTGAAGACGTGGAATTGAAAGAGTTTTCCGACGAAATCGACGAGTGGATTCTCGCCGAGTTCACCAAGATTGGCTGCGACACCGCCCGTTCCGTCCTCAATTTGGAGGAAGAAGATTTGGTGAAGCGCACCGATTTGGAGGCGGAGACCATCCGCGAGGTGATTTCCATCCTGAAAGCGGAGCTGGACGCGTAAGAGTTATTCAAGCAGCTCCACGAACAACCTGCCAGCCACTCCGCCCCCGGCACCACCTCGTTTTATACTTTCACCCAGAATTATTCCTAAATGGCCGAATCAACCAAACCCGTACGCCTGAGCAAAGTCGCCCGTGAATTCAACCTTGGCATGACCACTGTGGTTGATTTTTTGGCGTCCAAAGGCATCGAGGTCGAGGCCAAGCCCAACACCAAGTTGGATCCCGAGACCTATGCGCTTGTGAAGTCCAACTTCCAGGGTGACAAGGAAACCAAGCAGAAGGCCCAACGCAGTGCCACGGGCATCCAAGAGCGAGAGAGCATCACGCTGGCCAGCGCTCGGAAGCGCGAGGTGAAGAAGGAAGAGGAGGAGCCAGAAATTGACTTAAGCCAATTCCGCAAGAGCGAGGCGGCCCCTGTGGTGAAGCGCACCCAGCCTGCCCCCGCACCGGAAGCGGCTCCCGAGAAGGAAGAGGCGCCGGCTCC
>CAJWII010000039.1 GCA_913041065.1 uncultured Flavobacteriales bacterium | reverse complement strand
GCCTTGGGAAGCCAAAGCCATGGCCAGGACCATCGACTTCCAAAAGCGAAAAGCAGACCCAACATACAAGGGGGCTTTTCATGAGAAGAAAAAGAAACCTTCAGGCAAGGCTAAGAAACGCCGACGCTGAGTTCAATCGGGACAGAGCTCGACGTCTCCATTGTCCATCACAAACCCCTCGTCAAAACACATCACTTTTACTCTGCCGTCGCTTAGGGTATCCAGGTGGGTGTGAAATTGGAAATCGAACCCGCGTTGCACAAGCCACTGGGCTTTGCTCTCTTGGACGCGCCATCCATCTTGATGCGTATTGCCCTCAAGGGTGCGCAGGGTGCGCAACAACGCGCGGTTCTTGTCCAAGGCTTTTCGCACCATCCAGCGCCGTCTCGTCCACGTGCCAGCCAAATTTGATTGTTCACTCATGTTCCAAATCTGAAGGCATCCAACCTCACTTGGGCAAGTCGTTTTGCGTTTGTAAGTGCACAATCGACCGGCGTTGGAGGCTGTACCTTCGTGACATGAGGAAATGGACTCACATCGGCATCGTTGGTGCCGGCACCATGGGCGGAGGCATCGCCCAAGTCGCTGCTGAAGCAGGATGCCAGGTGACGCTCGTGGACGCTTCTCAAGAAGCCCTGGCCAAGCACGAGTCGATCTTGCAAGCGACCATGAACAAACTGGTCGCCAAGGGACGCCGCAGCCAGGAGCAAGTGGACAACGCCCTGTCCAACATCACCCGGACCTCTGAATTGAATGCGTTGTCAGGTACCGATGTTGTCATCGAGGCCATTGTGGAGTCCATGGAGGCCAAACAGAAGCTGTTCCAAGCCTTGGAACAAGTGGTGTCTGAAAACTGTGTGCTCGCCACCAACACGTCTTCTCTGTCGGTCACAGGTGTGGCCAGTTCATGCGGGCATCCTGAAAGGGTGATCGGGCTGCACTTCTTCAACCCTGCGCCCCTTATGGGCCTGGTGGAAGTCATTCCCGCCTTGCAGACGGATTCAGCGCTTGGTCCGCACGCCATGGACACCATGACCTCTTGGGGGAAATCCCCAGCGCTTGTCCAAGACTCGCCGGGGTTCATCGTGAATCGGGTTGCACGCCCGTTTTACAGCGAGGCCATTCGAATTCTGGAAGAAGGCCTCGCCTCTGTGGAAGACATCGACGCCTCCATGAGGGCACTTGGATTCCGGATGGGGCCCTTTGAACTGATGGACCTCATCGGACACGACGTCAATTATGCTGTGACGTCCACCGTGCATGCGGCGTTCTTTGGCGACCCGCGCTACAGACCGAGCCACACCCAACGCCAACTCGTGGCGGCCAATTGGCTTGGTCGAAAAAAAGGGCGTGGGTTTTATGCCTACAACTCTGAAGGCAAGCACAACACAACAGGACAGGTGTTGGACGGCGTGGGACAGCGCATCTTGACCATGCTCATGAACGAGGCGGCTGACGCGGTGTTCTGGCAGGTGGCCTCGCCAGAAGCCATCGACACGGCGATGCAAAGGGGCGTGAATTATCCGAAGGGCCTCTTGGCTTGGTTGGATGAAAGGGGGGCGCAAGACGTGGTGGCGGAGTTGGATGCCCTGCACATGCGCTACGGCGAAGAAAGGTACCGATGCTCCCCGTTGTTGAGGGACATGGTTCGGGCTGGCACCAGGTTCTTTTAAGGGAACCAGCGGCGGATCCCCGCCAACGTGTGGGTGGGCTTTTGGTCCTCCAATTGGAGGATTTGGCCAGCACTCAACTGGTCCATGCGCACTTCTCCTGACGCGTGCAAAATGTGGCCTTGGCCGTCGCACAGACCGACGTGGGTGATGCGCCCTTCTGGGTTGCAGAAAAACGCGACGTCGTCCATTTGGCAAGACGCTGGCTCCACTTCAAGGCCCACAAGAAATTGTTGGCTGGCGTCCCGCGGGACAGCGCGGCCGCGCAAGGCGGCGGCCAAGGATACCAGGCCGCTGCAGTCAAAACCCCATCCGCTCCTGCCTCCCCAGTGGTAGGGCACGTGGCGCATGGTCTCTGCCCAAGTCCACATGGAGGACACAGGTTGAGGGGTCGAGCCTTCGTGCGGGACGACCTCCAATTCACCCAAATGCCAACGGCCGTCATGCTCTCGAACGCACGCACCCGCGGGCAGCCACCCGCCAGGGACTCCGTCCCAAGCACTGGACAATGCTGTGGTGCGATGAGGTGTCCCCATCCACATGGAGGCCACCGCACGAAGCTGCCTCCGGTCCATCCACCCTTGGTAGCCGTCAGGAAGGCCTACTTCCACCCAATTTCCAACACCCTCATTCAAGACGGTCACGGTCTCCCCTGCCAGCACCTCATTCACGCATTCCGCGCGGTCCGAGGCCTCTGACCTCAGGGGGACGTGACTGAGGGGGCACCACCAATCTGTCATCTCAACTAGGGTGATGCCTTCAGTCTAGGGATTCAACGATCACTGCCGAAGCGCCACCTCCACCGTTGCAAATTCCGGCGCCGCCCAACTTTTTGCCGTGCTGCCTGAGCGCGTGAACCAAGGTCACCACAATTCGGGACCCGCTGGATCCCAAGGGGTGACCCAGCGCCACTGCACCGCCGTTCACGTTGACGCACTTCGGATCGAGTCCAAGGGCTTTGTTGTTGGCGATTCCCACCACGCTGAACGCCTCGTTGAGCTCCCACAAATCGATGTCTGACACGGTCAATCCAGCCTTGTCCAGGGCTTTGGGAATGGCCAACGAAGGCGCAGTGGTGAACCATTCAGGGGCTTGGGCCGCGTCGGCTGAAGCGTGGATCTTGGCCAGCGTTGTCAATCCCATTTTGGCGACGGCCTCTTCGCTTGCCAACAAAAGTGCCGAAGCGCCGTCGTTGAGCGTGGATGCGTTGGCTGCAGTGACCGTGCCCTCCTTGTCAAAGGCTGGCCGCAACTGAGGAATCTTGTCCAGACGAACGTTCGTGTGTTCTTCGTCGCAGTCCACGACCACAGGTTCTCCCTTGCGCTGTGGGACGGAAACAGGCACCACTTCCTCGCTGAATTTGCCGTCCTGCCAGGCCTCTGTGGCTCGGCGGTAGCTTTCCACGGCATACGCGTCTTGGTCTTCTCGGCTGATTCCTTTCTTGCGCGCGCACAATTCGGCGCAACTGCCCATGTGCGTGGCGTTGTAGACGTCGGTCAAACCGTCCAACAACATGCCGTCCTTGACTTTGATGTCGCCAAACTTGGCGCCTTTCCGACCTTGCAGGTAATGGGGAACCACGCTCATGTTTTCCATGCCACCTGCCACCACAATGTCAGCATCTCCCATGGCAATGGCTTGGGCACCCAGGGCGATGGCTTTCATGCCACTGGCGCACACTTTGTTTACAGTGGTGCAAGGAACGTCGTGCCCCACCCCTGCTCCGAGTGCCGCCTGTCGCGCGGGCGCTTGACCTGCACCGGCTTGGAGCACTTGGCCCATGAACACCTCCTGCACCGCCGAAGGGTCTAGCCCCGCGTGCTTCAAAGCACCTTCAATGGCGATGGACCCGAGTCGGGTGGCTGGCACAGAGGCCAACTTGCCTTGGAAACTTCCCATGGGTGTCCTGACTGCGGACACGATGTACACTGTGTTTGACATGTCGTTGATGTTCACTGTTCCCCCAAAATTAGGAGGTCTCCGTCCGATTGATAGGAGCCCGACTCAATTCATTGAAACTTTCGGGACGAGTGGCCGTAAAGGAGGTCAACTTTCAATCACACGACATGACATTCACAGGCATTCCTTTGCAGCATGAACCAGATCGCCTGAAGGAATTCCAAAGCCTCATCCGCCATGTGCACGCTGAGCCCACCCAAATGAGGCGGGCGCTGCGCTTGGCCTTCAAAGAACTTCCTTTGGAGGAGTCTCAGCGTTTGCGAGACTGGGTGGAGCGTCGTTTCTCGCTCTGAGTATTCCGGTCGGGACGTGCCTCGCTCCTCTCCCTTCCTCTGGGAACCCGGGGCGCCGGTTTGGGAGAACTTCCTCCTCGGACAAGTTTGAGGAACTCGTTGGGCACCCGCGTCTTCACATTGATGGTTTCACCATCGGGACCTTGGATGGCCAGGGCAAACAAGTGAATCCCCCCACGCTTGAGGGGGTCAGGCGCAGTTTTCCCGACGCCAATCAAGAGGCAGTCCTGCTTCCTCAAGGCCGGCAACATGTCTCGGATCACGTCGTAACCTGACTTGAACTTCAGCAACGTGAACCGCTCTGTGGCCCGCATTGTGCGGTATTCCAATTCATAGGGATCTCCGTTTTCAGGACGGAGCAACAGCGCGTCGTCGGCCGCGAGGTGTCCCTCAACCATGACGTACAGTCCCTTGGCAAAGCTGCCCCAGTGCTCTTGCAGGTGCTTACGCCACTCTTTTGATTTGGCCACAACAAGAAGTCCGCTGGCCTCACGAGGCAACTTGTTTACAAAGTGGACATCCACTTCCTCTTCCGTTTTGTTCTCCAAGTAGGCCTTGACGGCCGTGTAGGTGGTCTTCACCTTCGGATTGGGAGAAGCACAAACCCAATTCGCAGGCTTCTCGTAAACGAAGATGTTTTCGTCTTCGTACACCACAGGAAACGGCGCACGCAACACGTGGGTCGTGTGTGCCGCCTTGGGTTTCCGTCCCGTGCCTCCTGTTCGCGCTTGCTTCTCCACTTCTTCCCTCGACAAGATGGACACCTTGGTGTCAGGTTCGAGCACGTCGTTTCCTTTGAAGGCCGTCTTCCCGTTTACCAGGATTTCGCCACGCTTCAACGCATTTCGGGCACGGGTCCGGGTGGAATACCCAACCTCGGACATCAGCGCTTCAATGAGCTCGACGGGGTGCTTGACAATAAAGTGCTCCATGGCGCGAAAGTACGTCTCAAGAGACCGCACTCAGTCGACAGGACATTCGAGGCTGTAGAGCGTGAGGAAATTCATCACGTCGATGACGTTGACCACACCGTCGTTGGAGTTGTCGGCCATGCAGCCCTCGGTGCACCCAAAGTCGGCCAAAAGCACCAGGAAGTCGTCCACATTCCTTACACCATCACCATTGTAGTCGGCATGGCACGTGGACGCACCAGTGCAAAAGTTCACACTGAACGTGTCCCCAAAATCTTGGCCTTCTGACAAGTGATGCAACTCGCCTGAGCCTGATTGCAAACGGAATCCGCCGGCTCCTTGACAATAGGCTCCCGAGAACCCGTCTCCTCCTTCGTCGTTCCAAGTCAAGGAATAGCAACCTTCGGGAAGGCACCAGGAGGTCACCAAGGTGTCTCCCGAGGCCAGTGGTGTGCTGGCCAATGCCAGTCCGGTGTCGTCGCCTTGGGATGTCAAATCCCAGCGCATGTCTTCGTTCTCACAATCGCCCCACCATGTCAGCACCGTCGTTTCCGACATGCCAGAAGTCCACACTGTGGATGTCCAAGGCGCACCTGAAGGCGCACCGTCGACTGCATGGACTTGGATGGAGACCTCCACCTCTCCCAAGAAAGGAGAGCTGAACAGCAACTCGGGTGCTTCGACAGATGTGCCGGGTTCAAGGAGCTGAGCCAAGCTGATGCTTTCCCATGAGGTCATTTGGTCGGCCCCTTGGGACAATGTGATCTCCAGGGCACATTCGTCGACTGCCGTTTGGCCTGCGTTGTGAAGGATCAGATGCCCCGTGATCTCGTTGTGGCATTGCGCTGGCGACGCGTTCAATCCCACGGGCACGAGTGCCCAATCTGGCGCACTTGGCACTGGGGTCGACCAAGCGCCTCGACCGTATGTTCCGGCCACGATGCGGTTTAGAATAAAGTCTTCCTTAAGGTCTGTCACAGGAGTCAGGGGCAACCCCTCGCCGAATGCATTCCAAGATTGAGATGCATCAGACCACACATGGACGCCGAGATCGGAACCACACAACCAAGTGCCGTCTGCAAGCTCCAGAAGGCAATGGATAGGCAGGTTGGGGAGGCCCGCACTCAGATTTTCCCAGTTCAGTCCACCATCCGGCGTGCGCCACACTTTCGTTCCTTCTTCGTAGCCAGCAAACGCCACCCACCATTCTTGGTCGGAATCGGCTTGTGCGTAAGACACGTCGCCGATCTGAAGTCCAGGAAGCCCCTCAACTTGGGTGAACCCTTCTATGTCCTGTCGGGCATAGAGCACGTTGTTCTTGGCCACCAGGGCCGATTCGGGGTTGGACGTGGAAAGCGCAAGCGCGGTGCTTCGGACGTCGCCCATCTCAGACCAAGTCGTCCAGGAATCGCCCCCATTGTCTGAATAGTGCAAGGACTTCTTGGCCGCCACAATGCGCCCAGAGACACCAGGATGCCGCTGAAAGGGCGTGTGCCAAGCTCCAACCTCGTCGACCGAGCCCGTTCCACCAGAATAACCAGCAATCTGGGTCATGGTTCGCCCGCCATTTGTGGAGCGGTAAAGCAGTCCGTAATACGCAGAGGCATACAAGGTGTCAGTGTTGTTCCCACTGAAGAAGCAGTCGAATCCGTCGCCGTCCAGCACCCGAACTTGATGCAAGGGAGACTGATGCGACGTTCCGTTGTCTTGGGAGCCGAACATGAGCTGTGAAGGCACTGCATGATGCAGACCCAATGCGTAGGTCTGTGTGATGTGCAATCCCGCAGACAAGTCGCTCACCCCAGAATCTTGCCACAGGAAAACCCCTCCATCGTTGGCCACAACGACGTCACCGTTGTCCAACCAGACGAGGTCGTGTTGGTCTGCATGGGTTCGACGCGCGGTCGAAGCGCCTTGCCAGTGAAGTTCGCAATTCCAAGTTTGTCCCCCGTTTAGGGTGCTCCACAGGTTGATCCCACCCACAAGAACATGCCCCGCATTGGCGGGATTCACTTCCAAACACAAATCCCAGAAGGCTTGTCCCAAGTTGTCCGTGCCGTCGACAGCCACGCCGAGCAAGTTGGGTCCAGACTCCTTGGTGGCCATGGCCTCCCAAGTGTCCCCGGCGTCCACACTGCGCCAGAAGGCCAAGAAATTATTATAAAGGGTGTGGCCAGCCACTGCGTAAATCGTGTCGCGGAAGGCCGAGTTCGCCCACGATTCCCCTGCAAGCTGAATCCGCCCCACACTTTCCAAATCTGAAGGAAGTGTCGGAGACGTCCAGGATGCGCCGCCGTCCGTGCTGCGAACCACACCTTGGTCTTCCAAGGCGAGTACGACCGTGGAGTCGGACATCCATACGATGTCACGGACGGCAGAACCGAAGCTTTGCAACGCAAAGGTCCCCCCACCATCGTTTGTGGTGAACAGTCCCAAATCCCCACCCACCCAGAAACGTCCTTCCTCGGTGGGGTGTGTTCGAAGCACGTGGATGCGTTGTTGGTTTTCCACGGCAAGCCCCAGCGACAGAGAGGACCAAGTGGCGCCTCCATCCCACGTCTCCAAAATGCCTATGCTGTAGGTGTCGCCGCCGTTGCTGTCGCCCGTAGCCAACCACACGTGATCCAGGTTGTCGGGATCAACCCACGCGTCGCTCGCCCCGAGGGGGGCCAACGCATCGATGCCAAACACGGACCAGGATTCTCCGGCGTCATATGTTTGCCACAAGCCCCCCGAAGGAGCACAGGCAAGCCATCGGTCAGTTTGCCCGGGGAACGGGACAATTTTGTTGATGCGACCGGCACCGCCATGAATCGGAACATTGTTCTCGGACACAGGGCCGATGTAAGACCAGGTCGATTCACTTTGCTGAAGTTGCGCCCGGGCTTCGGAACTCTCGAGCCACCAAGATGCTGCAGGCACACGTTTCGTCTGTCCTCCTCGAATGGCTTGCCAATGAGACCAACGCTCCAATTGCTTCAACCCGGTGCCGCGAAGCCGCGATTCGCTTCCATGCTGTGCTTGAAACGCAGCGTGGATGTCGTCCAGACTCCGATGCGACTTGCTGTCATCAGCACGCAGGAGCTGGGACCAATGCTCCTTCTGGGCCATGGAATGCGTGGCCACGCCTAAGAGCAAACACAACAGGATAAAACGAATCTGCCACATCATCCCTTCAAGATAAGAATCGTGTGGAACTTGGGCCGACCTCCTTGGGTGGGCAGAAAGGCAACGGGCACAAGTCAACCGACGGATGGTTCCATGGTGTGGAAGACCGCCTGCACATCGTCGTCCCCTTCCAATTTCTCAATCAGACTTTCAAGCTCCTCGGATTGCATTGCACCCAGGGCTTTGGTCGTAGTTGGCACACGCTCCAGTCCGCTTTCCACAATTTCATAGCCGTCCACTTCCAGCTTCGATTGCAATCCTCCGAACGACTCGAACGGGGCAGACACGATGATTTGGTTGGCTTCCTCGTCACGTTCGACCTCCTCCGCGCCAAAATCAATCAGCTCAAGGGTCAGGTCGTCGAGCTCAATGCCCGTGTCCTGCACATTGAAAAAGCACATGCGGTTGAACATGAATTCCACCGAGCCTGTGGTGCCGAGTTGTCCACCTGCGCGGTTGAAGTGCGAACGCACGTTGGCCACAGTGCGGTTGTTGTTGTCGGTTGCCGTCTCGACGAAGATGGCGATGCCGTGGGGGCCGTATCCTTCAAACGTCACCTCCTTGTAATCGGAGGTGTCCTTGTCGGTGGCCTTTTTGATGGCGCGCTCAATGTTGTCTTTGGGCATGTTGGCCGCTTTGCAGTTCTGCAAAACCGCCCTCAATCGCGCGTTGGTGTCCGGATCGGCAATGCCTCCACCCTCTTTGATGGCCAGGATGATGTCCTTGTTCAAACGGGCAAAAATCTTGGACATCGCTGCCCAACGTTTCATTTTGCGTTCTTTCCGAAATTCAAATGCGCGTCCCATGAGATTGGCTTTTCAGCGAAGATACCGGCGAGGTCAATCGCATTCCAAGCCGTACGCCGACAAGAAGTACAACAAGTCTGTCGTGGACACGGATTGGTCAAAATCCAAATCGCCAACGCAGTGAATTACGCAGGTTTGGGTGTCTTCGTCCCAAATCAATCCTTCGCCACAAATGCAAGACAAGTCGCATGACCCGTCATCGTCCATGGCTGTCGGGTCGAAGTTGCAGGCCGCCATGTATGTGCATCCCATCCCTCCCGCATCGTCGTCTGCGTCCTCCAGATCTGAAAGGATGTGACGGCTGTCAACCTCCAAGCCAGCATGCGTGGTGCGCAAGCCCCACGGCCAAAGGACAACAACACTGTCTGGCTCGTTGGAGTCCCCCAAGCCAAAGTGCAACCATTGGCTGTTTTGGTTGAGGTATTCAGAACCACAACTTGCCGTCCTCATGTCGCCCAACCCGGCCTTCCAACATGTGACGACCGCGCCTATGGCGTCTGGGCAACCTTGGCTGGCTTCCAGTCCAATGGACAGCCAATGGTTCCCGTTGGGCACGCCATTCATCAAATGCGCATGAGTCCCAATCTGATGTGAAATCAAATCAAGGGCGCCATCCAAATTGAAATCGGCGCAACCAACAGAAAAGGTCAACTCGTTGAATGGATTGACTGCCTCAGAGGCGTCCTCCATTGGAAACGTGCCCATGTTATTCATAAACAGACCATTCGTCGAGTTGGGGTACAGATCCAGCAATGACGGATAATCTGAATACAGCGAGGTACCAGTGGCAATGTAGAGGTCGAGCCAACCGTTGTTGTCGGCGTCAAACCAATTCGCACCCCAAGCCAATTCAGACAAGAGGATGCCGGCTTCATCAGCCACCTCTTCGTAAACGAGATTGGCACCCGTATTCCCGCTTGAGCTGGCAAAGGGCTGGCCAACGCAACGACGGAAATGGTTTCCCTCATCAGCTCCATTGGTCGACACCACATCCCAATCTTGATCTTTGTCGAAGTCGGCAAACGAAGAGCTCATTGAGTACGCTTCCACATCCAGCCCCCATTCGCTGGACACGTTCAGGAATGTCCCATCTCCGTTGTTTCTGAACAAGACATCTGGCCAAAACAACCTGTCGTTGACGACGTGCAGGTCAAGCCAACCGTCTCGGTCAATGTCGACCCATGTGGATTGAAACGATTGCTGGATTCCATTGCCCGTTCCTGAAAATTGGGTGACATCTTCAAAGGCAATCTCCAGATCGACTCCTCCCGCATTGCGCAGCAAGGCGTTGGTGGTGTTGTCGGCGGCTGGGGAGTGATAATTGCACAAATACACATCCAGCAAGCCATCGTTGTCAAAATCAGCCATGGATGCGCCATACGTTCTGTCTGCACTCGCCATACCCAAGCCTCCAGCACCCGGAACCCGAACCAAATCGCCATTGTCCAGTCTCACAAAAAGTTCGTTTTTGGCCAACCTTTGGGTCACAAACAAATCCTTGTCGCCATCGTTGTCCAGGTCCACCCAATACACTGCTTTTGGCTGGGTCAGATGCTCAGACACCCCCAAATCTGCTGGCAAAAAAGCACCTTGTCCATCGTTGGTGTAAGCCAAAAGTTGTCCCTCGAATTGTGTAAACGTCAAGTCGTCCAAGCCGTCGTCGTTGAAATCGACACAGCTCACACCTTGCCCCAAGTATCCTCCTGTGTGCCCGGTGTACAGCAATCCCTCGGGATCACCGTCCGAGAAGACCTGCGCGTCCATGGACACGACGCCGAAAGAGACAACCATCACAAAAGCCCTCCATGTGTGCAGCATGCTTCTCCGTTATTCACTTGTAAATTGCGAAAGTTCGCAGTCACATGCAAATCCATCACCCAGACTGTCCATGCTGATACGACCTCTGAACATTTTTTCAGCCAAAAATTGGTGGCCGACGGTCACGATGGCCATGGGTCTCCTTCCGTGTGCAGCTGTTGGACAATGCTTCGAATGCACCATTGACCCTGGTTGCTTCGGCGGAACATACCCCGTGCTGTGTCCTAGCGTGATGCCTGATGCCGCGGTCGGGGAATACTATGAGGAGTCGGCAACCTTCCACTTGCCACCCATCGTCCTGGATCCAGGGTCAGGACTGACCGTGGACTTCTTGTCCATGACCGTCATGACGGTGGAAGGCATGCCTGCCGGTTTGGTGTTCACCCCCAACATCCTTTCCGGGGAGTACTACCCCATCCAAGGCGACGACTATGGATGCGCAGTGGTTTGCGGAACCCCCTTGGAATCGGGTTTGTTCTCAGTGGATTTGATGGTGGAAGTGGTGGCTTCGGCCTTCGGGGTGGAGGAAACCGTATTCGAATTTTTCAGCTTGCCCTTGACTGTGCATGCCCCCGAGCTTGAGGATCCAGCGAATTTGGTGTTTGACACGGACACGTTGTCGGGTTTTGCGCCGTTGCATGTTTCGTGCACGAGCTTGTACGACGGCCCCATGGTCATGCACTCATGGGATTACGGCAACGGCGATGGGAGCTTTGAGCCCCACCCTGAGGTCGTCTACGGACAGCCGGGCACGTACGAGTTGAGTTTGACCGCTGACGTGGTGCAACTCCAGATGACATCGTTTCATTGGAATGTGGTGGGCGAGGGATGGAACCAAGACATCGACGACGTGTTTGGAGATCCCGACTTGTATTTCGTGCTGAGCGGACCGCAAGGGCCATTTTTCACTTCGCCAACGGTGGAGAATTCGCTCTCCTTGTCGCTGGAAGAATTGTCAGTCGTGGTCTTGAACGAGCAGCCGCACCACATCGATTTTTACGACAGGGATGTCATCACGGGAGACGATTGGCTTGGTGGCTGGTCGTTCACACCGTGCGGCCAGGCGACCTGGCCCGTTCAAGGAGACAACCAAGGGGAATTGCAGTTGTCCAACGTGGTGGTCGAGTCGGTGTCTGGAATGGACGTCGTCACAGTTCTGGAAATGCCCGACGGCCTGTCTGCACAAGAGGCGGCCAACGTGCCTGGCATGGATTTGGCCCCTTCCACTGGCCGTCAGTCAGCCATGGCCAAACGACGCTGTGAGCACGACCTCAATGGAGACCGGAAGTTGAACGTCGACGACGTGTTGAGGTTGCTGGATGCCTCCGAGGACGCAGAGGCATGTTTGTTGCAAATCGTGCAAGAATTCAACAAATTGCGACTCAAACCATAAGTCATGTCTGAGATGTATCGCTTTGTCGCCCTTGTGGGGGCGGCCCTCATTGTCCTCGAATCCAACGTGTCTCTGGCTCAACAATGCGCCATCGACTTCGACTTTGGGGACGACGTGATTGGCATTTCTCCCGACCCCGAGGAGGGCGAGCAGTTTGAGTTGGGCATCTTGGGTGAGCCTTACTACGACGTGTTGCACATTTTGTTGCCGACCTTTGTCAACGACGTCGACGAGTCGTTCAACTTCAACGACGACACGTTGTTGGACAGCGTTGCGCTGTCCGGCACTTCCTTGACCAACCTCGAGACCATGGAGACCCTCTCCTTGGCAGACATCGGGCTGGAAGTGGTGTGCAACAACAACGGCGACTCAGGCAACCCATGTTCTTTCCTGGGTGGCCAACAGTACTGCGGGGATTTGGTGGGTACACCCACCCAAGCTGGACAGTTCCAATTGGACATCTTGACCACGGGCTACATCACAGCCTTCAACCTCCCGTTTGGCCAGGAGTCCGTGTACGGGTCGTTTGTGTTGACCATTGGCATCTCCGGTTGCACCAACCCAGCTGCCAACAATTACAATGCCGAAGCCACCTTCGACGACGGCTCTTGTTTGATCGGTGTGCTGGGTTGCATGGACCCCGAAGCCCTCAACTTCAATCCAGAGGCTGACATTGAGGACGCGTCTTGCCTTTTTGAAGTTTGTCCAGGCGACTTTGATGGTGACTTGAGCATTGGGGTCTTCGACTTGCTCCATTTCCTGATTTCCTTCGGGTGCATCTCGGAGTGTGAGGGCGACTTCACCGGGGACGGTGCGGTCGGCAGCGACGATCTGCTTTTGATGCTGACCTATTACGGCATGGTCTGCGTTTGACTTCCGAGGCCTCGTACTTGCCTCAATGCTGCACAGTGAAGCGCCATGCGCCTTGGGCCTCTTGGATGCGAATCAGGTATTGGCCAGAAGCCCAGCCAGTCAGATCCAACGTCACAAGATCTTGACCTTGAATGGGCTGAGAGAGCACCTTTTGGCCCGTCAATGACCAACATTCAAGTGTGCTGTGAGGGTGGCTTGACAATCCCTGAACCACCAAGAGATCGCTTGCCAAACTGGGCTGCAGAATGAGGTTATTCAACCCCGGGGCACCCTCAACGCTCCAAACATCGTCTTCCACAAACACCTCCATGCACACTGGATTGCCCGTGCAGCCGTCGTGGTTGGTCTCCGTGACGCACACTTCGTGGAAACCGGGCTCAGTCCAGATCAGCGAGATCGCGAATGAATTGAATACTTGCTGCTCCCCCGCCCCAGTGTAGGTCCATGTGTAATTGCTGCCCAGTGTGTACTCGTAATAGTACGCAGCGCTGTCACCTTGGATCACGCTGGCGCTTCCGTTCAACTCCAAATCTTCTGGAATGTCTGCAGGATCCACCACGACCGTGGCGACCGCAAAACATCCGGACGTGTCTGTGGCGACCACGGTGTATTCTCCCGCTGCCGCCATGTCAGGGTTGGCGTCACCCCAATTCAATTCTACAGTTCCTCCATACCCGATTACATCTGCCTCGATGGTTCCACTGTTTGGGTCGTTGCAATCCGGCACAGTGGAGGTCAACTCCAACGAAAACTCTGAAGGCTCTGTGATGAGGAACGACAGCGACTGTTGGCACAAATTGTCGTCGAATACCGTGACGTTGTAATTCCCGGCTTCCAGGGCTTCAGGATTGTACCCACCCCAATTCTCGGTGTACGGGGCCACACCTCCCTCGATGATTACGGCAGCTTGGCCGTCTGATCCTCCGTGACAAGTCACTTCATCTGTGACCAAAGACGCTGACAAATCCGTGGCCTCTTCGATGGTTTGCACGAATGTCGATGAGGAGTTGCCGCATTGGT
>CAJWII010000038.1 GCA_913041065.1 uncultured Flavobacteriales bacterium | reverse complement strand
CACCGGCTTTGGCAGCCGCCACACCCGCTGCTGCATCTTCAAAAACGATGCACTCGGCTGGCTGCACACCCAACCCTTGGGCGCCCTTCAGGAACACTTCGGGGTCTGGCTTCGACAGGGTGATGTGGTTGCCGTCCACCACAACTTGGAAAAAGCGCGACAACTCCACGTTGTCCAGGATGAGTTGGGCGTTTTTGCTGGATGACCCCAACCCCACTCCGATGCCTGCGTCGCTCAATTCCTGAATGAGTTCCGCGGCGCCAGGCAGGATGTCCTCCTTGCACATGCCTTGGATCAAATCGAGGTACCAATCGTTCTTGTGGTTCATCAATTTGAGCTTGGTCGCTTCATTCAACTCCATGTTGCCCAACCGAAGGATGTGCTCCAAGCTGTCCACACGGCTCAAGCCCTTCAAGGCATGGTTGGCCTCCTCTGTGAATGGAATGCTGAGCTCATCAGCCAACCGCTTCCATGCCACAAAGTGGTGCTTGGCGGAATCAACCAACACCCCGTCCATGTCAAACAAGCATCCTTTCAAAGCCATGGTCAAAGCGAGTTAAGAATGAATTTCACGTGGTAATTCGCCAGTCCGTCGATGGGCTTTTTGATGATGTTGCCTACGGTGTAACCCCGGTCGACGCAAGCCCGCTTCAACGTGTCTTGAAAGTGATACGCCACGCTTCCCACGAAGTGCACAGGCATGTTCTCAGCCCCTTCAAAACAAGCCACATGGGCATCCAAAAAGGCCTTGAAGCCCTCGTCCAACCAATTTTGGATGAAGGGATGCTCCTTGTGCTGGCCCAAAAAAGTCATGAAGCTGGCCAAAAAGACGTTGGCGTCGGGCTCTTGGTAGACCTTACGTGTGATGGACAATTTGTCCAAACCGTACTTCGATTTGAAGTCCGCCTGGATTTCTGCAGGAAGCTTGCGGTACAGGAAGCCTGCGAGCAACTTCTTGCCAAACCAAGAACCGCTGCCTTCGTCTCCCAGAATGTACGCCAGTGCTGGCACCTCCTCAGAGACGTCCTGGCCGTCGAACATGCAGCTGTTGGACCCTGTGCCCAGAATGCAGGTCACGGCCGGTTCACCCGTGTAAGTGCT
Source organism: uncultured Flavobacteriales bacterium (assembly GCA_913041065.1). Taxonomy (GTDB): domain Bacteria; phylum Bacteroidota; class Bacteroidia; order Flavobacteriales_D; family Sanyastnellaceae; genus UBA11663. Next base: position 12,935 of record CAJWII010000038.1, on the reverse strand, counting down.
GTAAGCCGCACCGTCCAAATCATGGCCAACGTGAACTTGGGCACCAGGAAACACCCGCTGAAGGCCTTCTGCAATGACTGCACAAAGCTCCGGGGAGGAAGAACCTGCGCCATAGAAGTAGACCCGGTCCACGTCCTCCACCATGGCCATGGCTTGGGAATTGGCCTTCATTTCCCGCTCCACCAAATCGGCGTCGTGGAAATAGGGGTTGAATCCCATGGTGTGGAATTCGCCAAGCTCCTGGCCACCTTCCGTGATGGCCAGCCAATCACATTTGGTCGAACCGCTGTCTGCGATGAGAATGCGCACGGCCACAGGTTCAAGCGAGACGCTGGGCCAAATCCACCACGCGGGTGGCGTAGCCGGCCTCGTTGTCGTACCATCCGAACACCTTCACCAGGTTGCCTGAGCACTTGGTGAGTGCAGTGTCCACGATGCAACTGTGCGTGTTGCCCACAATGTCCACGCTGACAATGGGGTCTTCGCAGTACTGCAAGATGCCCTTCATGGGGCCCTCTGCTGCTGCCTTCAACGCAGCGTTGACTTCTTCAGCCGTCGCTTCGCGCGACAAGGTGGCGGTCAGATCGGTCACAGAACCTGTTGGGGTGGGGACGCGAACGGCCATTCCGTCGAGTCGTCCCGCCAATTCAGGCAACACCAAACCCACGGCCTTTGCAGCGCCTGTCGAAGTCGGGATCATGCTGAGGGCGGCCGCACGCGCACGACGCAAGTCTTTGTGCGGGGCGTCCTGCAAACGCTGATCCGCCGTGTAAGCGTGGATCGTAGTGATGAAACCGGTTTCCACGCCAAAGGTGTCGTTCAAGACTTTGGCCATTGGAGCCAGGCAGTTCGTGGTGCATGACGCGTTGCTGACAATCTTCTCGTCTCCCGTCAAGCTGTCGTCGTTCACGCCAAGCACGATGGTCTTCAAATCGCCTTTGGCTGGCGCCGAAATGATGACTTTGCCTGCGCCGGCGTTCAAGTGGGCCGCTGCTTTTTCGGCATCCGCAAACACCCCTGTGGATTCAACCACCAAGTGGATGCCCTGGCTTCCCCATGGCAAATCTGCAGGGTTGCGCTCTGCCGTGATTTCAATCACTTTTCCGTTGACCACCAAGTTGCCTTCAGAGACCGACACTTCCCCCGGGAAAGCCCCGTGGATGCTGTCGTATTTGAGCAGGTGGGCCAACGTATTCACGTCGGTCAAATCGTTGATGGAAACCACGTCAAACTCTGGACGTGAGACAAACTGGCGGAACGCCAGGCGGCCGATGCGGCCAAATCCGTTGATGGCAATGCGCTTCATGGCAAAGGTTGTTTGATTCGAAATCGTATTTGGTTCTGATGAATAGGCCCGCCTCAAATGGAGAGGATGCGGGCGATGCGTACTTCGTCGTCGTTGATGGTGCTTTTGGTCTCAATGGCCGTCTCAAGGGAGGTGAGCGCCACACGGTCGTTCACAATCCCGGCCATGACTTCACTGTGTCCACTGCGCAACGCCTCGACTGCCGCCACACCCAGACGGGAGGCGAGCACCCGATCGGAGCAGGTCGGCGCCCCGCCGCGCTGCAAATGTCCAAGCACAGTTATGCGGGTCTCGTAACGCTGGGTCTTTTCCTTGACCTTCTTGGCAATTTCGTAAGCACCTCCGTTGGGATCGCCCTCCGCAACGAGCACAATGCTGCTGGTTTTGTTGCTCTGCTCTCCGGCTTGGAGCACCGCCACCAAATCGTCAATGCCAATGCCCAATTCTGGCGTCATGACCGCCACCGCCCCAGTGGCAATCCCCGCCTTCAGCGCAATGAATCCGCTGTCTCGGCCCATGACTTCCACAAAGAAGAGCCGGTTGTGGCTGTCTGCCGTGTCGCGGATCTTGTCCACCGCGTCGATGACAGTGTTGATGGCCGTGTCGAACCCGATGGTGCAATCGGAGCCGCACAAGTCGTTGTCGATGGTGCCTGGCAAACCCACAACAGGGAATCCTGTTTCTCGGCTCAATTTCATGGCCCCTTTGAAGGTTCCATTGCCACCGATCACAACCAGCCCATCGACCCCTGCTTTAACGAGGTTGACGTGCGCGCGCTTCCGGCCCTCGGGACTCAAGAATTCTTGGCAGCGGGCAGACTTCAAGATGGTGCCGCCACGGCCCAGGATTTTGGCCACAGACCGCACGTGCAGACGTTTGAAGTCTCCGTCAATCAGACCTTGGTATCCTTGGAACACCCCCACAACTTCCATGTCGTGAAACACCGAGGTCCTCACCACAGCACGGATGGCTGCGTTCATGCCCGGCGCATCTCCACCAGAGGTCAAAACTGCAATTTTCTTCATGGACTTTCGGTCAAAATGGTGGCAAATGTCTCTCAAAGAACGCAATTTTCCGAATGTAAAAGCCAAAGATTGACCGGGCTTGGCCACGTAAGTGTACTTTCGACACCTAGTCCGCTATCTTTCGGGCGTCGTACCCAAGTAATTTATCCACCATGGATGTCAGCGTTGATTGTGCTTTGTTCGGGTTTGACGGGGAATCCCTCAAGCTCCTCTTGATCCGTCAGCGCACGGAATCGTCAGGAGAATTGACGGAAGCAGCGCTGCAAATGGCCCTGCCCGGCAACTTGGTGAAGGAAGATGAATCACTCGACGCCGCGGCCAAGCGGGTGTTGAGCGAGCTGACCCAACTTGACGACGTTTTTCTGAAACAGTTTCATGCCTTTGGTCACCCCGACAGGGTCAGCGACTTGAAAGACCAGCAGTGGCTGCGCACCTTTCGGGAGGAGCCGCAGAACCGTGTCATGACCGTGGCCTATTATGGCCTGGTGTCCTTGCACGACCACACCCCTTCTCCTGCTTCCTTTGCGGGCGACGTGCATTGGTCCGACGTGCGCGATTTGCCGAACTTGGCGTTTGACCACGACGACATCGCGTCGCTTGCCCTGGCGACCCTTCGCACGGAGTTGGAATCCAAGCACATCTCATTCGAGCTCTTGCCGGAGAAATTCACGTTACGCCAACTTCAATCATTACATGAGGTTGTGCTTGACAAAAAACTGGACAAGAGAAACTTCCGTAAGAACATCAAAAAGCTGAACCACGTGGTTCCGCTGAATGAAAAAGAAGAAGGCGTGCTGCACAAGCCTGCCCAACTTTTCACCTACGACTCCTCACTCACCCAACCATGAAGACCTTCTTCCAACTTGCCCTTGGCGCCTGCTTGACCTCGATGGTCGGGCTCGACTTGAACGCCCAAATTGTATGGACCGAACCGGCATTCCCGACTGCGGACGACCAGGTGACGTTGTACTACGACATCGCCGAAGGCAACGGCGCATTGCTTTTGGCCAACCCACCCTTCCCAGGCGGCCCTTTCGTGTACGCACACACCGGGGTCATCACAAACCAGAGCACATCCCCTTCAGACTGGCAACACGTCCAAAACCCTTGGCCGGGGAACGGAAACCTGAGCGAGGCCAACAACGGCAACGTGCTGATTCCCGTGGAGGGCACAGTCCATCGCTTTGATTTTGGAGGCTTGACCCTGGCAGAGTACTACGGCGTGAGTGCTGGCGAAACCATTGAACAGCTTGCCTTTGTCTTTCGCAATGCCAACGGCAGCCTCGTCGGCAAGACCGCCGACGAAGGAGACATCTTTTACAACGTGTCTGACGGCTCGTTTGAAGTGGCCTTGACGTCACCTAGCGGTTCCTCTGTGCTGGAAACCCTGGGCAACACTGTCAACTTACAAGTCCAAGCCACTCAACTGTGCAACCTGACCCTGCAAGTGAACGGAGAGGTGGTCGCCTCGGGCATGGGCACCTCCTTGAGCCATGACCTCGTCTTAGACAGCACAGGCGACTACAACGTGATCACGACGGGCACGGTGGACGAATCCTCGAGCACCGACGAAGCCGTGGTGGTGGTCCTTCCCGACACCCCTCCTGTGACTGCGCCGCCGGCCGGGACGGTGGATGGCATCAATCACTTGGAGGACGGCACCGTTGTGCTTCAATGGACGGCCCCGTACAAGGACTTTGTGTTTGCGGTTGGGGACTTCAACAATTGGACGCTCAGCACTGCTTCGATGATGCACGACATTGGCAACGGTGAAGCGTTTTGGATTGAGCTGACCGACCTGGTACCAGGCCAAGATTACCGCTACCAGTACCACATCATGCCCGACGACATTCGGGTGGCCGACGCGTACGCCGAAGTCGTTCTTGACCAATGGAACGACCCGTGGATTCCTGAAAGCACCTACCCTGACATGCCGGTCTACCCGGCCAACCAGACGTCAGGGCCAGTCAGTGTGTTCACCTCAGGGGAAGCGCCGTTCACATGGACCGACGCCAACTTTGAGCGGCCCGACCAAGAGAACTTGGTCATTTATGAACTGCTGGTCCGGGACTTTTCAGAGGACCGCTCGTTCCAATTCATCATCGATTCGCTCGACTACCTCGAGTCCTTGGGCATTCAAGCGTTGCAGCTCATGCCGGTGAATGAATTCAACGGCAACGACAGCTGGGGGTACAACCCCACCTTCTACTTCGCGGTGGACAAAGCTTACGGCACCAAAGACGACCTGAAGGCCCTCGTGGACGCGTGCCACGCCCGCGGCATCGCCGTGATTTTGGACGTGGTGTACAACCACGCGGACCAACCCAATCCGTTCATCACGATGTACTGGGAAGACTGGACCGTGCTGCCCTACAACCCGTGGTTCAACGTGTCCGCGCCCCACAGCTTCACTTGGTTTTACGATTGGAACCATGGCAGTTCGAGCACACGTAATTTTGTCAAGCGCAACTTGGACCATTGGGTGCAGAATTACCACATCGACGGATTTCGCTGGGACTTCACCCAAGGGCTTGTGCAGCAACAAGGCGTGGATGGGGGCTACAACGCCCAACGCATCCAATGGCTCAAGGAATACGGCGACCACGTCTGGGCCCAGGATCCCAGCGTGTACATGATTTTGGAACATTGGTGCGACTTCAACGAAGAGATGGAATTGGCCAATTACAACGGCGCCAACGGGGTCAACAGCCCCGGATTCATGTTGTGGACCAACGCCATCCACGGTTACCAAGAAGCGAGCATGGGGTACAGCGACAACGACATTGGCTGGGCCAACTTCCAGTCTCACTCCTTCCAAGACCGCCACGCGGTGGCCTATGCAGAAAGCCACGACGAGGAGCGCCTGATGTACAAGAACCTTCAGTTCGGCAACAGCAACGGAGACTACGACGCAAGCGACGAAACCATCGCATTGAGAAGACAACAACTCACCATGGCGTTCAACCTGCTGATGCCCGGACCACGGATGATTTGGCAGTTCGAAGAGTTGGGTTACGATTACAGCATCAACACATGCAGCGACGGCATCACTGTAAGCCCCGACTGCCGGGTGGCCGCCAAGCCTGTCCGTTGGGACTACTACAGCCAACCTGAACGCAAGCATCTATACGACGTCAGTGGTGCGTTCGCTGCGTTGAAACGGGATCACCCTGCATTCGGCTCCGACGCCACGTGGTTCAACTTGGACGTGGGGAGTTACGGCAAGCGCATGCGTTTCGAGCACAGCGCAGGGGACGCGGTGGTCGTGGGGAATTACAAGACCACGGGCATCGACATGGTGCCTGGGTTCACCCACACCGGGACGTGGTACGACTTCCTCTCCGGCGAAACGGTGAACGTCACGGACCTCGACGCGGCCATGCCTTTCGCACCAGGAGAACTTCACGTGTACACGGACACACCACTGGAAACGCCCGTGTTGCAAGAAATAGACATCGATTTGGACGGCCAACTCGCTTCTGAAGGAGACTGCAACGACCAAGATGCCACGGTTTACACCGGTGCTGTGGACATCGCCCTGGACGGCATTGACCAGGATTGCGACGGCGAAGACGCGCTGACCTCGGTGTCTGAGCATGCCTCGCAGTGGTCCATATACCCCAACCCAGCAACCGACGTCTTGACCCTCCAGCATCCTGCCGCGGACTTGCTCACTTCTGTCCACCTCCTCAACGCCAAAGGTCGACGGCTGGACGCGCCCTCGACAGCTGGAATGGGATCTTTGACCCTCGACATGTCAAGCCTTGCCGATGGGGTGTACCACCTGACCTGGACCGAAGCTGGTCGCGTCTTTTCCACACCTGTGCACAAAATGAAGCGATGAAGCCAGGGGACTTGGTGTATTTTTGACACCATCACCCTTTTGAGGGTTTCACCTACGACAAACCAAATCCATGATTCCAATTCAACGCTTCGCCGCCGCGGCGTTTGCGCTCACCCTGTTAAGCACGGGGTGGGCCCAAGGCACGGTCAAGGGCAAGATCACGGACGAACAGGGCACGCCCCTTCCTTCTGCCACCGTAGCGGTCACCGGGGGAACTGGGGTGTTCACCGACCTCGACGGAAACTTCGAGCTCCAGCTCGTCGCGGGAGACTACACGTTGGCGTGCTCGTACATCGGCTACCTCACCAAAACCAAAAAGGTCTCTGTGAAAAACGGGGAGACCGTGATTAAAAACATTCGCTTGTCTGAGGATGCCGTGATGTTGAACGAATCCGTGGTCGTGGGATACGGCGTGCAGCGCAAGAAGGAAGTCACAGGCTCCATCGCCACCATCGACTCCAAAGAAATCACCGCAGTCCAAACGCCTTCGTTTGAGGCTGCCCTTCAAGGGCAGGCTGCAGGTGTCCAAGTCACCCAAGGCTCAGGCATGGCAGGCAGCGCATCCATCGTACGCATCCGTGGCCTGAGTTCGATCTCGGCAGGCGGCGACCCGTTGTACGTGGTGGACGGCATTCCAATCACCCAAGACTACTTTGCAGGAGGCAACAGCGGCGCGATGAACCGCAACCCCCTCGCCTCGTTGAACCCCAACGACATCAAAGACATTCAGGTACTCAAAGACGCAGCAGCGACAGGAATCTACGGATCGCGTGGCGCCAACGGCGTCATCTTGATCACCACCAAGCGCGGGGTCAAGAAGGGCATTCAAGTCAGCTATGGATCATCCATCGGCTACGGCGAATCCACCGCCAAGCCCAACATGATGACCACCGAGGAATACCTCACCATCCGACAGGAAGCGTGGGAGAACGACAGCGGCACAGGCTACGTGTGGCTTCCTTTGTTGAGCACACCAGGCTCCAGTCCCGACGCGCGTCGCCGGGCCTACGAGCAAGCGTTGGAAACCAACACCGATTGGTTTGACCTCTTCACAAGGCGTGCACAAAAAACCCAGCAGAACATTGGATTGCGAAGCGGCGGCGAAAAGTGGTCCATGTACAACGGCGTGAGCTACGACAAGAACGAGAGCTACGCCATCGGCAACAGCTACACCCGACTCAGCGCTCGAACCAACTTCGATTGGACTCCCAACGACAAGATCAAGGTCCTGTTGTCAGGGAGCACGTCGGAAGGTCGCAACCAGCGCGTGCGAGGCGGATGGTCCGGCGGCATTGGCGCGGCCATGTCAACGGCCTTGCCGTACATGTCTCCATTCGTGATTGACTCCACGTTTGACGCCAATGGCAACCTTTCGGGCACAGAGCGCAACTACGAGCTCAACCGTTGGTTCAACCCCATGGCGTATCAAGATTTGATTCAGTGGCGCGAAACCGAGCGGCGCCAGATCGCCACGGGCCAAATCGTGTACAGCCCCCACAACAAAGTGGACATCGTGGTGAACGGTGGGTACGACAACAGCCGCTTGGAAAACGATTCCCACGAGGACGCGTACCTCGACCGGACCAACGGTTTCTCCTACGCCAATTGGAGTGAATACAATGCCCGGAACTACAACGTGGGTGGGAACGCCACGTTCCGCGTGCTCGACAACGATTCCACAAGCCTGTCCCTCATGGTGGGGGCAGAAGCCCAGAAGTTTGAGAGCGACGGCTTTGGATTCAATTTGAGGGATTCGGAAGGTCCCGCGTACGCCATCACGACGTTGCGAGACTCCTTGTTTGGGCTGCAAGACAGCCTGTACGGCGCCGTTTCTACGGTCACCAATGCCTACCCCATCCAGTACCGCACCGACGGCTTCGCCTCCACGTTCGCTCGGTTGAATTACAGCCTGTTGGACAAGTACTTCTTCCAGGCCACGGCACGGATTGACGGATCCTCTCGATTCGGCGAGAACAACCGCTTCGGCTTCTTCCCCTCAGCCTCCATTGGCTGGGTGGCCAGCGACGAAGATTGGTTCAATTCGGAAACCATCAGCTTTCTGAAAGTCCGCACCAGCTGGGGTCGAACCGGGAACGCCAACATCGACGGCTTCAGCCGTTTCGCCCTGTATGTGGACCAAAGCCAAGGCGCCACCTACGCAGGAGACACCCTGGTCTTCCCCACGCAGCCTGGCAACCCGGACTTGCGCTGGGAGACGGTCCGTACGGTGGACGCCTCGGTGGAAATGGGACTTTGGAACGACCGCGTGTCCGTCGAACTTGGTTTCTATGACAAGTTGGCCAGCGACGTGCTCATGAACGTGGAGCTTCCCTCCCACACCGGCTTCAACAACCGGTCTGTCAACGCGGGTGAAGTGCTGAACCGCGGGGTGGAACTGGGCGTCACATCCAACAACCTCACAGGCCCTGTCCTGTGGAAGACCACCCTGAACTACGCCTACAATTACAACGAGTTGGTCAGCACAGGGGCCTTCACCGAGGACGCGATCTCGGGCGGAACCAACGACAGCCGTGCCGTGACTGGTGCGCCGCTGACCACCTACTTCTTGGTCCCCTTCAGCCACGTCGATCCCGAATCCGGCCTACCTGTCTACATCGACATAAACGGCAACGAAACGTTCGAGTACAACCTCGAAGACCGTCGAGCGGTGGGCGACGGATTGCCCGACCACGTGGCTGGACTTCGCAACGAATTCTCTTGGGGCAATTGGAGCTTCAGCTCCCAGTTCACCGCGGCGTTTGGCGCCAAGATTTGGGACAGCTCGGCCAAACGTCAACTCGGCGTGGTGACCGACTGGAACATGCGCACCGACTTGTTTGACCGTTGGAGGCAGCCTGGCGACATCGCTTCGTTCCCTCGCCTCACGTTGGACGAAACCACATACGGTTTGCCTGCCGGCTTCCCTTGGTGGAACACCAGCCTGTTCATGTACGACGCCAGCTACGTTCGCTTGCGAAATGCATCTCTGTCGTATCGGGTGCCCATGGACAAAGGTGACGTGACCTTCCGCGTGGCGGGAAACAACCTCTTCGTGCTCACCAACTTCATCGGACTCGACCCAGAGTTGACTCGGGACTTTGAGAACCGTCAAGACAGGAACTTCTCTGGAGGTGCCAACTACTTGACCGCCCCGCAAGAGCGCTCAGTCATCTTCTCCATCGCTGCCAACTTCTGATTGCCATGAAGCACACACACCACATTTTCGCAGCCCTGTTGGGATTGACCGTTCTCCTTCCCGCCTGCCGCTGGCTCGAAGTCAACCCTGACCAGTACATCTTGGCGGAGGATGCTTTGGAGACCCCAGAAGATCTGCAAGCCTTGCTCGTGTCCTGCTACGACGTCTTGGCCAACCTCTACGACGGAGACGTTCAGTTGATGAACGAACTGCGTGGAGACAGCACCAACGAGCCGTTGTCCAACAACGACTTCAAAGCGATCTACAACCGCGAGACCATCCGTTGGACCTCTTACGTGGGTGGCGTCAACCGAGATTTCTTCTACCCTGTCCTGCGCGTCAACAGCTTGTTGAGCAGCTTCGACTTGATCGAGGGATTGAGCGACCAAGACCGCGACCGCATGGAAGCTGAAGCGTTGTTCATTCGCGCCTTCTGCTTTTGGGGTGCCGTCAAAATGTTTGCCCAGCCCTGCGGTTACACCGCCGACAACAGTCACCCCGGCATCCCCCTGCCCACCTTCCTTCGGGATGCTCCCTTCCCCAGGGCCAGTGTGGCGGAGGCTTACGAACAAATTGAGGCGGACTTGAACGCCGCCATCTCAGGCTTGCCCTCGGAGAACGGCGTATACGCCACCAGCCATGCTGCCAAAGCCCTCCTTGCCCAGGTGCATTTCCTGAAACAAGAGTGGCAACAGGCCGCCGACTTGGCAACAGAGGTCATCGATTCAGGCGAGTTCACCCTCGAACAGCCTGAAAGCGACAGCGCCTTTGTGACCATGCGTCTTCCCATTGGGTCCAGCAGCAGTGAGACGATCTTCGGGGCCTACAGCACGTTGAGCACCAACGACAACCGCACGGACCAATTTGTCCAATGGTGGCAGCCCACCGCCAACCCTGAAATCAGCCTCACCACCGATTTTTGGAATTGGTTCCAACAAATTGCCCCTGGCGCCAACGAAGACCGTCGCGCCTTGTGGTTGGTGAACCAGCCTACCGAAGGCAAAGCCCTTCTCTCCCGCTTCAACGAGCACAGCTTCTTCAATGTGCCGCTCATCCACCTCACCCAAATGATGCTCATCCGGGCAGAGTGCCACGGCGAGTTGGGCAGCAACTTGGGTCAGGCTGCACACGACTTGAACGCCATCCGCAACCGCGCCGGCATCACCTCAGAGGTCTACCTGCTGGGGCCAGACGCCACTGCCGCAGACGTCATCACCGCCGCCCGTCAGGAATACCGGAAGGAAACCTTGGGCATGGGGCTTTGGGTGGAACAACTCCAGCGTCGCGGCGCGATGGGAGAAGACATCTTGATTCGCAATGCGCCTTGGAACTGCCCAGGTATGGCCTTGCAATTCTCCGCCTCGGAAGGCAACGTTGCAGGGTTTGAGTTCAACGAAGTGGGCGGATGCAACTGACAAACACAAGCAACATGAACACAACAACGATCCAACAAACGATGCTGCGTGCCACGTTCGCTTTGTGCGCTGTGGCCAGCCTTTGGGGCTGCAAGCCAGAACTTCAAGGTGAGCTGGGCGACCCCTTCAACAAGGTGGACGGCATGGTTGGTGTGTGGGAATTGAACAGCTTTTCCCAGACCGACTTGCAAAGCGCACTGACCGAAGTCCGCGACCTCAGCGAATTGTACATCGACGGCATGGTGACCCCCATGCGCATCACATTGAACGAGGACCGCTCCTACGCCGTCAGCCTTGAAAAAGGCAGAAACTACTTCGGCGACACGGGCACTTGGGGCTTGGACGACGAAGAGCACCCCACCTTCCTCATCCTTCACACCATGGACGACATGGGTATGGTGACGGACACCCTCCAGTACAACCTCGGCGCCGTGGTCCGCCCACACGATTCCCTCCTGGACATTGTGTACGACCGCCCTTGCGACGGAGATCCCGTCTTGGCCTACACCTTCAGCTTTACACGACAGTCATGAAGACATTGAACATCTCCTCCCTCGCCCGCGCCTCGTGGAGCCTTGGCCTGGGATGCACCCTCGCCTTCGTGGGCTACGGACAAGCTGTGATCGTGACCCCGAGCCCGACGGCCCTTCAAGAAGAAGTCACCCTGACCATCGACGTCAGCAAAAGTGAAGAACATGGTCTCAAGTCCATCTTGGAAGCCAACCCTGATTTGCCCGTCTACATCTGGACGTGGACCCCAAGCGATCCCGTGGGCACCAACGGCTCGTGGAACAACAGCTCTGACGGATGCCTCCTGACCCACCAAGGAGGCCTGAAGTACTCGTTGACCTTCGTGCCATCCGAGTTCTACACCAACCCCAGTGGCTTGTACAGCCAAGGCATCTCATGTTTGGCCAAGCTGAAAGACGGCGCCCCCTACCCCGGGTTTGAGGATTTTGGAGAAGCCAAAACCGAGGACTTCAACGTGGGCATCTTGCCCAAGCTTTGCGAAGACCAAATGTGCATCTTCCCAGAGACGCGACGTGCCAGCGACTTCGTGAGCATCACGTACAACACCAACCTGGACACGGCACTGAACGTTCAGGAAGGCGAAGACGTGTACCTCCAGTTGAGCGCGCGCGGCACCGACGGCCAGTTCTACACACTCGCCGAAGAAGATCAGGTGGCCAACACCCCTGAGCTGAAAATGACCCCGGTCGAAGACAAGCCAGGCTTCTACCGGTTCATCGTGCTTCCCGAAGAATTCTTCGGGCCGTTGATTCCCGAAGGGTTGGGGATTTTGACCATGGTGGCATTCCCAACCAAGGCTGGCTTCGAGTACGCCCCTGACACCACACCGTGGGATGGGTTGTACTACGAAACCAACATTCCGTTGCTCGATTGCAAATGACCTGAACATGACGAAGCGAAACTTCTCTTCAGAGGCCGTGGCTTGCGCCATGGCCTTTGTTGCGTTTTGGGGTTGCGCCCCTCAACACTCCCCATCTGAGGCAAATTGGGGCCCCACCATGCCCGTGCGCGCTGGAGCCTCAGGAACCGACCTCCTGCTTCAGGATTGGCTCATGCCAGGGCAAGACGTGGGGTCTGTGATGTACCATCCGGATCCTGGAGCCGGCATCCCCCTGGACATGGAAGACGGTCTCGCAACGCTGCCCTCTCCTCCTGCGAGCGGGTTGGGCCATGTTGTCCTGCAAACGGGTAAAAATGAGATTCACGTGCCTGTCTTGGGGAAAGGCGAGCGCGCCGTCCAAGCGGTGTTCATTTCGGAGGAAGGTCAACATCCAAAGCACGTGCAATTTGTCGGCGACGCCACAGGCTGGACGCCCCGAGACGCGAAGCCTTTGGACAATGGAAATTGGAGCTTCGACATGGTGCTTCTGCCGGGCAGCCATCCATACCAATGGGTGGTGGATGGCGAGTGGCAACTGGATTCCCACAACCCCAATTCCGTGTCCAACGGCATGGGTGGACGGAATTCAACATTGGTTCTTGGCACACCAACAGCCCCAATGTTGAGTGCGCAAGCCCAGGGTTCGAACGTGTTCCTGTCGACCGACGGCCCAGCGACTCTGCTCGTGATGATGGACAACGAGGTGGTGCATTTCGCGGATCATGAGGACGCAGTTGT
>CAJWII010000037.1 GCA_913041065.1 uncultured Flavobacteriales bacterium | reverse complement strand
TTCCCCTGTCCAGGCGCGGTGCATGGCATCCACACCGTCGGTCGGCCGGCCATCGCTCAAAAAGAGTCCATGCCAGGTGGCTGTGGACTCTTGTTTTTGGCCCCACAAAAAACAGTAGCTCCCCAGACAGTTTGAGCTGTCCGAGGCAATGATGTCTTCAAACCGCCTCAACCGTGTGGCCGCTTTGACCCCTCCAGGCGGCTCTTTTTTCGCGCCCCACGCTGTCTTAGGAGCTTCAAATGGGCCGTTGACCCCCCATTCGGTGACTAGGTAGGGCTTGTCCCATCCGAATCGCCGAATGTTCAGGGGCAACTTTTCGATGCTCCCGTAGGCATTGACCCCGAGCACATCCACGCTCGGACATTGGGTGCGGACCATGTGGACTTTTGCAGGGTCGATGCCGGCGAGCACCGTGGAGGTGGGATGATGGGGATCCACCTGATGAATGTATTCGGCCAACGCTTCCACCGAATCCCAAACCCGGGTGTTGGTGTATTGAAGGTCCACCTCATTTCCGATTCCCCAAAGCAACAGCGCCGGGTGGTCCTTGTATTTCAGAACTTCTTGCTTGAGTTCGGCCAATTGTCCTTCCACAGCGTGCACATCGTTGTAATCCATGCCGGTTCTCTCGGGCCTCAAATACAACCCCAGCATCACCGACATCCCCCGGGCGTGTGCCGAGTCCAACAATGCCGCTTTGTTCGTGCTCCAAAGCCGGATGGAATTGGCACCCGACGATTGAAGCAACTCGAAGTTGGCTTTGGCTCCGGCGCCCAGTACAGGGTGGGTTTCGCCGTGACGCAACAAGGTCCATCCGGAGGAATCTTTCGAAATCGTCACTTCAGGAACCTGCGCACTTCCCACCGTCGAGGCGGTAAAACACCACCACGCCAAAATCACGTATGCCGTCTTCTTCTGCCTCATGGTTGTCGACGTTGAAGCCACCGTTCCACCTTGTCCGGATGACCGCGGTACGCTTCCCAGGCGAAGTCGTGAAGGGCGATGTCGGTGTCATCAGGCAGGGTCACACGCACCTCCCTGGTGCCCGCCCAATTGAATTCGTCATGCCGAGGCATGCTTTTGATGGGAAGCGCACAGGACCAAATTCCCTCCTCCAATTGCACACAATGATGGGGGCTGAGCGACGATTGAATCTGCCGCGGCTTGCCTGTGCCCGACCAGATGGAAATGCCAAGAGGCACCCATCCCCCCTCCAAGCGAAAAGTCAAAGCTGAGTGGGAATGCACCTCCGTCATGTCCAACATTTCCCATCCGTTCAGTGCCACGCCGAAGGCATTCCATTCCTTGTTCGTTCCGCCTTTGTCGTGCTTCAACACCAAAAAGGAATCTCCTCGAGATTCCGACCAAAAGACCGAGGAGGACGACGCATTGTCTTGAATGCCCCACCACAATTTGGAACGACCCAAGTCCAGCGGAAGAGCCCCGCACACGTCTTGAGACCTGGAGGACAGCCTCTCCCTTTGATGCTCGAATGGCACAATTCGAAGGCCGTCAAGATGCACGCACCCTTCACGCTGGAATTCGATGCGCAGCTCTTTGATGTTTTCCAAATTCACCCCCCTCGATGCCGCACGAAACGCGGACAATGGAATGTGTGCCTTTCTCCATTGGTCGTCGAAGGTTTGCCCCTCCACATCGAGCAAATTGATCTTGGAAGTGGCTTGTCGGCCTGCGTAATCGATCAAGGCGAAAAACATCGGGATTTTGGAAGCCATGCCCCGTTCAAGTTTGATGTGACATTGAATGGCTGCAATCTTCTCCAGGGGCTTCAAGTTTTTGCCCATGTAATTGGCCCATGGGAACCCCACCCCCAGGTACCGACAGCTGTCCGTTTGAGACCACTCCACCCGCACGTGATCGGCCCCTTCTGCAGATCCTTCTCGGACGACATCCACCCGTTTGCAAGGATGGGATTTGTGGCCAAACATGAGGGAGTTGGCTTCGTCCAAATAAATGTCCCTGTGGACATAGTTTAGCACCCGCTCTTCCGCCGTCGGACGCAAGTCCAGGTCGTACAATGGCATGTCTTGCATGGTGCCGCATCCCAGCAGCAACCAAGCAACCAACCCCAAAGTCCACCGCGTTCGCATCATTCTTGCTCGAGGAGTGGGACACCTTCCGTAAACATGACATAGTCCAAGTCGGCACGGGCTTCAATGTCGCCGTTCTCAGGACAATTTCCGCTGTTGAAGGGACAAGCCTGCAGGCCGAGACGGATGCCTCGGATTTGGCTCGGTTCCCGAACGTTGTTGCCTCCTTCACTTTTCACCTCGAACTCCGAATACGGCACAGACACATACCGCCAGCCCTCCCAATCCACTGGCCTGACCTGATGCTTGTACACTTCCATGCCCGATGCAAAAATGTCCGCAGCATTGTTGGAGGTGTTGTCGTTGAATGGGGCATCAGACTCAGAAAGCAAGATGTTGACGTATTGATCGGACGCAAATTGACCATTCAGCCCACCGAGCACCCCCAGATTCAGGAAGAATCCTTCGGCGTCGGCCGCCACGGAGGTCAAATCAAGCGGGATGTCGATGTAACCAAGGCTCCAATCCCAGTTCACCCTGCCGCCCATTTTGAAATATTGTCCCCCCTGAAGCGCTTCATCTTGGGCAAGGTCGAAGGTCATGTTTCCACCGTCTTGGTGCCAAACCAACGTCCCTTCTGGCAAACCGGCGTCAAAATCGGCCACCGGCAACCCCTCAAACACTTTTTCGCCCTGGATCACCAAGTCCTGCTGGTACACTTCAGGCTCCCCGTCCACGGTCAGCTCAACCTCGCAAGGTTCGGCAAAGAAAAACGGGACATCGTCACAGTTGCCATGCCACACCACTTGTTCTGGCAGGAGCTCTCGAGAGAATCCCGTCAAGGTTTTGACACTTCCTGATTCAGTTCCCACAACGCGCAACACCCAATCGACAGGCTTCGAAAATTCGCATGCAAATCCAACCACATCGCCCACCGAAAAGTCGGGAGCATCGGTCGTCAAGCTCAGTGAATCGAGCACTTCAAACTGCCCGAACAGCTCGTCGATGGACGGCCCTTCAGAATCCGGTCGGTCGCAACCGATTGCCAGAAGGCCCACCAAGACTGCGCCCCCCATCATTCTTGTCTTTCTCATAGTCTTGCAGATATCACGATGAACACTTGGTTGGCCCTCAGCCCTGCCTCATTGTCCACCCCTCCTTGACCCCAGGCATTCCATTGGACACAGGCAGAAATGTCCTTGGCAAGGATGTGCTTGATGCCCAGAGACGTCATCCAAGCTTGGGTGTCCAATTCCACCCTCTCAAAGTTGTACAGCGTTCCAAAGCCGTCACGAAGGGCCAAAAACTCATGACCCCGTCCTGCGGCATGGCGCCCTGAGCCTTCCAGCCACGTGCCGGGCCACACTTCATATCCGGCCGACATCGTCAGGTTGGACGTCAGCAAATCAATGGCTTCCAGCGCACTTCCGTCCCGCTGGGTCTGTTGAACCTGCTCGTACACCGACACGCGCCAAGGGTGAGGCGTTGTGGTGGACGTCCATTCTGCCCCCAACCCAACCGCATTGAACCTCCGCAACTGCGTGGTGCCTTGACCCGTCAATTCTGCGTGCACCCCGAGGTCGAGCTTCATTGTCAATGCGTTCGACTGCTTCTCCAAAGCCAATTCGCCCCCACGTCGGTTGGGTGTCGCAAGTCCAAAAGGCATGATGTTGTCGAACAGCGGGGCCACCGCCATCAACGTTGGGGACAAATTTTGGTTGGCACGTGCCACGTCGGTCAAAAGGTCAAAAAGCGACGCTGACCGTGTCGTTGACCCTGCATCCACGGTGGGAAACACCGCAGGCGCAGGGAGCTCCGCGAAGTTGTAACGCTTGGATTGCGACCCTGCACTTCTGAAAAAAGGATCCACTTCACGGTAAGAAGCACGAAGGGTCCAGGAAGAGTCTTGGCTTGTCAGATCCAGATTCAATCCTGCGAATCCACCGCGCACAGAAAACGCCACGCTGTCCAAATCTGGCGCGTTCACATCGCGCATCCTCCAGCCCCTTCGTGAGGCTCCTGCTTCCGCAGTCCACCTCATGTGAAACCAAGGTGTTGAACCTTCCTTGTGAATCAAACTGTGCACCACAGGGTTCGACACGTTGTGCTCCGCAGTGCCTGATTGAGGAAGATCGGCGATCACCGAGTGGTGGAACTCGCCTGACCACCCGTCCTGCCCAGTGACCGCGGAAGTGAGGCCTGCCAACACTCGGTCAGGTACATAGGAGGATTCAGAGAGCTGTCTCGACCCTCGCGGCCGTGTGGCGTAACCGTCCAACACGAGGCGTTCCACCCAACGGTCTCCCAAGAACACGGCGTTGGCATGTGCACCTTGCAAACGCCAACGGTTGTCCTCGAAAAAATTCTCGTAGGCCACGAGGTTCCGTTGGGCCTCAAACGCCCTCCCCCACGGATCGAACACTTCCCCGTCGTCGGCATGCAAGGTGAATCGGGACTGGTTCAAGTAAATGTCCCCCACATTGAATCTCACTTTGCCACCCAACACCCCAGAAACTCCCAATTGCCTGACGTCGACCTGGGTGCCTTGACCGAAAAACCCTCCAAACTCGTTCAGGACCCTGACCTGGGCAAACACCTCCACGTTGGGGGTGGGGTTGACATGGGGGTTCAAATCAAGCAGATTCCATCCGGCCGTCACCGACGGCTCCGGTTGATTCGCCAGGGTGTTTGAAGTGAACCAGGTTCTGGCGAAGCCATCCAGCCAATACCGGGGCTCGTCGCCCTCCTGGCCCTGTCCCCAGGCCACGTTCCCGAGGCACAACAAGAGGATGGCAGACAATCGTTGTTTCATGTCAAAAAGTCAATTTCAATTCCACCATAGTTTCCGATCCTGCCAAGGCATTGAGTGAAAAATTGGGATCCTGGAACGCGTACCTCTGGTGCCGCACGTACAGGTTGACGCCGTCACTCAAGGACAAATCCAACCCTGCGCCGATTCTGCTCTGCCTTTGGTTGCGGGCAGAAGTCATGACTTCTTGACGGCCACCTCTGAGCCAACTCATCCATGGATTGGCCACACTCGGAACGTCCGCATCCCCTGCCACAGTCTCTCCGTTGCCCACCACCCGTTCGAACCCAAGGTGAATCAACCCCACACAACGCGGATTGAATTCCACACCCAAATCCAATTGGCTGCTTTGCTGACGGAGCAACGACGCAGTCGACCGACCAAATCCATCCCACCAACCGCGTTGGGCAGCGTTCATGCGATGAAGCCATGTCGCCATCCAGTCACGGCCTTTCCAGGTTCCTTTTCTTTTGACTTGGACCTCCAGCGTGTTGAATCGCTTTTTGAATGTCGTCGCCTCGGCCGCCAGCGAATCAGACAAAGGCACCACTTCGAAAGTCCGGCGATACACGCTGTTCAGCGCATTGTAAGGTCCCCACGATTGGGAAAACAAGTTCAACCTGGACAACGTCTCGCCGTTGACAACGTGGAAATATGAAATCCCACCGGACGTTGGCGTCAACTCAGAAGCCAGACCCACGCCCGTGTTGATTTGCCACCCTCGCACTGCGCCTTGCATTTGCACTTCCAAACCCTGCCTGTTGTTCACCGGTGTTCCCAGCTGCACCATGGGCGATTCAAATGGCGCGCGAACCGTGGCTCCAATCCCGGCCACATTGGGGAACACTTCCAAAACAGATGAATTCAAAAAATTTCCCGTGACATTCACGAATTCCGGGGAAATCCTGTACATCCGAAGCGACAGCGGTACCTCGGCCTGGGGCGTCGGGCGGATGTCAAGAAACACAGCCTCTCCTTGCTGCCATTCCATGTTCATGCCTTCTCTATACTTTCCCCAACCTCCTTCAAGCAAGACCACATGTTCCTTCCAAACCGCCTTCGTCTCGAGTGTGTGGAGGTGGTAGGACCTGGCGTCCCCGTTCAACGTGTCGATGACGGCCTGAGACGTCAGGGTGTTGTACGCCAGGTTCATCTTAGAACCCAAAGACTTGGACACGCGCCAGCTAGTCGCAAAGTTGGGTACCCCGGATGCGATTGCACGGTTGAAGTTGCTCTTCCCCAGAACGCCTTTGACCTCAAATTGGCCAGGCAAGTCCTTCATTCCCAAAAAAATGCCTTTGAACGCGCGGCTTCCGTAACGCAACCCCATGTCCATAAGGCCTTGCTCAACGTAACGGTTGTAACGCGCCCACGGTCTCCGATCCACAGAAGTTTGCGGCCTTCGGTCGAACAAGCTCAGCCTGTTGAACGATTGGTTGCCCCACACCGTCAAACGACTCTGGCGATACCATGTGACGCCCCCGGTTCGAAGCGTCACCTTGCCCCAGTTTTTTCGGATGTTCATCGAGGTGTTCAACCCGAGGTCCAACGTCAATGCGGAAGGGTCCACTTCTGGCCCCTTGAACAACGAATTGCCCATGAAATCCACCCCAAATCTCACCCCTTCTTCCGTGGTGATCTTGAGACGGGTCAAAAACATGGGCTCTCGATAGAGGTCCCCCACCAAAACCGCCATGGTCTTCCCAGAATTCCCAGGAAACACTTCATTTTGGTTTCGCACGTACCCCAACACGCGACAGAACCCTGACGCCGACACCCCCTGCGCAGACTCGCGAACGGACGGGGCAGAACTGCTCATCCAATCGTTTGAATCCAACCCTTGCGCCAACATGGGCCCTGGCAAAAACACGAGGGCAGTCCACAGTGCGGCCCACAAACTGAGGCCTTCGGAAGGAAGACAAAAACGGCGTACGAGAGGAGACACAGCGCCAACTTACTTCATTTTGTTCAACGACTGCGATGTTGACCCGTCACAATTGCGTCAATTCTAAGGTGCGTGAAACATGGAATCTCGAACACACCGGAACCCAACATGGCTCGTGCCCGTGTCTTCCGCCACAGGCATGCGCGCGGTCACCCTGTAGCTGGAGCAGTAACCAGGATGACAAAGGAAGGAGCCACCCCTCATGACGTGTTTGGGGATTTGGGCTTCCAAGGGGTCAAACGAAACACCTGGACCCACTGGATTCAACACCGCCCCATTGGAACGCCTCGCGTACGTGTGAGGGTCGTACCAGTCGCTGCACAATTCCCACACGTTGCCTCCCAAGTCGTGGAGTCCGAGGCTGTTTGCTGGGTACGACATGACAGGAGCCGTCTTGACGTGGCCGTCCAGTTTGGTGTTGGACACTGGAAATTGCCCCTCCCAGACGTTGCACTTCACGTCACCCTGCTCTGGAGCCTCATTGCCCCAAGGAAACCTGACTTGTTCCCCACGAGAGGTGGCCGCAAACTCCCACTCCGCTTCGGTGGGCAAACGTGCCCCCCTCCAAGTCGCATAAGCCACGGCATCCTCAAACGCGATGTGCACCACAGGGTGATGCAACACCTCTTGATACGTTGAACCTGGGCCGTCAGGACATTTCCAACTCGCCGACTCTGTCCATCTCCACCACTGCCCAGGGTCCCGCAGACTGAAAACGGCTTCTGGAGAAAAAAACGTCATGGAGCCAGGGTCGTAGGAACCCTGTGGGGTATCTACTGGTCGCTCGGCCAACGTCACGTACCCTGTGCTTTTTACAAATTCTGCGTATTGGGCGTTGGTCACCTCATGACGGTCCATGTAAAAGCCATCCAGCCTCGCCTCGTGTCTTGGCTGTTCACGAGGCAGCGCATCCGGATCCCCTTGATGCGCTCCCATCAGAAACGCTCCCCCTTCCACCCAAACCATCGACACGTGTCCATATGCAGGGCTTGCATCAAAAGGCTCCTTCTCTTGATTCTTCGCAGCCGGCTGACATCCCAAGACAACGACCAGCCCCAGAGCGCTCCTCCAATAAGTCTTCATCAATGAGTGGATTCAAAAGAGCGAAACGGGTCGTTTTTCCAGGTGATTCCCTCTTGCCACCGAGGCGCTTGCACTTGCTTTAGATAGGCCAACAAGTCCGCCTCCATGTCTTGGGCAAGCTCAGGCAATTTCAGCGCGAGGTTTGTCGTCTCTCCCAAGTCCTGCTCCAAGTCAAACAACCGCACCTCGCCGTTGTCGTAGAACTTCAGCAATTTATAATGGCCAGAGATCCAAGCCGAGTGTGCACGGTTGAGGGCAATCCGGTTTTGGTAAGGCACATGAAACGCCATGCCCCCATTTGGTCGCACCACATCCGTGGCTTGCGCTCCTCGCAGCACATGGGCAAAACTCCCTCCGTCCAGGCTGTCAGGCGCCTCACTCCACCCTCCCGCCAACTCGGCCACGGTGGGCAAGAGGTCCGCTCCCCAAACATGGGCTGACGTCGCCACGTTCGTGGGAACTCCAGGACCCGACACCACAAAAGGAACCCTGAGTCCTCCTTCCATGGCGTCCCATTTCCCCCTGCTCAGAGGCTCATTGAGGCTCTTGTCATACTTCTTGGCGCCGGGAATGTTGGGGACACCCCCGTTGTCGGACAAATAAATCACATAGGTGTTGTCGTCCAACCCCAATTCATGAACCTTCGCCAAGAGTTGGCCAAGACTCGCGTCCAGATCCATGGTCATGCCGGCCATCCCTTGGTGACGGTGTCGCCGACCGGGTTCCGTCCCTTTCACTTTGTCGAAAGAAGCTGATGTTGTTTCAATGTTGGTGTGCACCGCATAATGGGAAAGCTGGAGAAAAAACGGCCGCCCCAAGGCATGGCAAGAGTCCACGAATCCCATTGCACGATCCGTCAACCCAAAGACACGCTTGGGGTCGGAAACCACCTCGGTCTCCCATTGGCTTCTGTCGTTGACAAACCCACCATATGCATTTTTCGTGGGCCCGTCGCTGACGTCGTACCCCACCTCCTCAGGGGTGCCTCCCATGCCCCATTTCCCAAAATGTGCGGCCAGGTACGTCGAGTCAATGGCCTGAAGAACCTTGGGAAGACTGGCCCAGTCGCCGTGAGGAATGTGGGAGGTGTTCATCCCCACCCGAATCAACTGGATTCGAGCTGGAGACTTCCCGAATTGAATGCTGTAGCGCGAAGGGGCACAAACCGGCGCCGACGCCCTTGCGTTGGAAAACCTCATCCCGCTTTGGGCCAACGAATCCAGCCACGGCGTCCGATGAAAGTCGCTCGCCGACTCTGGCATCCCTGGAACCATTTCCACCGAAGTCCCATTCCACGCCTGGTCGTCCACCAGCACAACGACGAAGTTTGGCGAGGCCTTCTTACACATGCGCTCGTCCGAGGCACACGATGCACAAAAAACCACCCACAACAACCACGCGTGCATCCTCATGGCTCTGACGACTCAAGGGGTGGGCGTTTCAGAAGAGGCGCCACGCGGGGCAAGGGCTTTGCCATGGGGTTCATTTGACCAACGCCGTCAGGCAGCACCTTGTGGGTGGCGTCAATTTGGAGCAACGCCTGTTGAAGAGAGTCCAGGATTGTACCCATGTCCAGTTGATCTGCCAAGTTGTTCAACTCGGCGGGATCTGTCAAGTGGTCGTACAACTCCCATCCGAGCTCGCCCTCGTTTCCCCATCGCGTGATTCGATGACGCGCTGTGCGAAGAGAGGCCCCTCTTCTCCATTCCGTGTAAGCCCCCGGTAAAACTTGGTCTTCTGCCTCGCGGGGGCGCAAAACATTCCTGCCTGGAAGCTGCGCGGGGGATACCAACCCAGCCCATGCAGCGACAGTGGGGTAAAGGTCCACCAACTCCACAGGTGCGAATTCTGTGACGACGGAACTCAAATTGTCTGGGTTTCTGAGGATGAAGGGCACCCTCGTCGCCTCTTCAAACAACGTTTGCTTCTGCCAATGACCATGTTCTCCTAGGTGGTAGCCATGGTCGCTCAAGAACACGACCAGCGTGTTGTCGTCAAGTCCTGTCTCCTTGAGTGCCCTGAGCACTTTTCCCACTTGTGAGTCGACAAAGGACACGGACGCTCGATACGCTTGAATCACCATCTGCGCAGTGTCGTGCGCCAAATCCACTTGGACCGGTTTCATTCGAATCGAGCGTTGGGCCAACAAAGGCAGCTGAGACAAACTTGAATCGGCGTAATCGGGAACCTCCACTGCTTCCAGAAGGTGCCTGTCAAAAAAGGTCGCCGGCGCCAAAAAAGGCGTGTGGGGCCTGAAAAATCCAGCTGCCAAAAAGAACGGCTGTTTCGATTCCGCGTGCGCACGGAGCTTCTCGACGGTCAATGAAGCCACCATCCCATCGGTGTACTCCTCCTCGTCCCCATCCGAGCGCAACCAACTCAACGTTCCACCAAACTTTCCTTCAACCAAGCTGTGAATCAAGTGCTCCTCACGTTTGTCTCGACCTGATGGATTGTGGGTTTCATCCCACGAGGGGTTGTCGTCTTGGCCCGCCGTGCCGATCTCTCCAGGATTGTCGTAATGAAACAGTTTGCCTATCCGGGTCACATGGTAACCGTGCTGCCTGAACAATTGAGGCAGCGTCACCACCTCGGGCATGGCGTCCCGAAGCATGATGCGATTCTCCCGAACGCCAGACTGAGAAGGGTAAAGTCCAGTCAGGAAACTTGTGCGAGACGGACCACAAAGGGGGTATTGACAATGGGCTTGGTCGAAGCGAATTCCCTCAGACGCCAGCGCGTCAAGATTTGGGGTCGATGCCAAGGAATCTCCATAGCATCCCAGCATGCAATTCAAATCGTCCGCAACCAACAGCAGCACATTCCGTGTGGCATTGAGATGCTCCTTCTCACTGGGAGTGCATGAAACCATGAATCCCAAAGCCACGGTCAACAGCAACCTCCACGCCAATTGAAGGACAAACCTCACGGTGTCTGGTTCAAAGACGATGGACGATGAACCGATAGAGCTGCGGGGTTCTTCCCAGGTGCGTCTCCAAGAAATACGTGCCTGGCAACAACCCAGAAACGTCAATGGCCGTGGAGGCCGACTGAGAATGGTCTGTCATGCACAACTTGCCCTGGGCATCCAACACCCGGAATCGGCCAAGGGGAAGGCTGGACGTCACCCACAGTTGCGTGGATGCAGGGTTGGGCGCCATGCCGACGGACAAGGAGGACTGAATGTCTTGCACCTCATCCACTTCCCCGGCGCAAAGGCAATCGGCTGTCATCATGTCGTTGATCGTGTCGTCGTTTCCGTCGTCGCACGAATCTCCCACCACGACGCACATGCCGTTGTCCACTTCTGCATAGGGCGCGTAGTTGCACGCCTCCGAGTCGGTGCAGCCCACGGAATTGTAGACCACCATTTGTTTCCAGTAGATGGTGTCTCCATTTGCAACTCCCCATGGGCCGCGCCAACCGAAGCGCCCCACTGTCCCTTCAAACGTGCCGCTTCCACTGTTGGGTGGGCTTGTCAAATTCAAGGTGTACGTTTGGAATTCCTCCATCTCTGTATCCACAAGGACATTCCAATGACACATGAACGAGTTGGTTTCGGGTGCGTAAGCGAACAAACGCGCGTTGGGGTTGCCCGACGTGGTGGGGTTTCTCAACGTGATTTGAACGCGGTCGTACGTGCCCGCGTCGATGCCCAAACTTTCATTGACTGTGCCACTTCGCATGACCGGGGTCGTGTTGAAGGCCCGCATCGCCATGGCCTCGGGCTGCTCAATGAGGTTGCAACCAAGGTTGGATTCACTGGCGGGAACCCACCCTTCCTTGGAGTCATGCCAATCGTAGACAATCTGCGCCGTGGCGCACGTCGAGGCAACCATGGACGACAACAGCAAACTGACGATGCAGGAGGAAATGCGCAAGGAGGTGGTCATAACTCTTTCAATGGATTGATTCACGGGGAACGTCCCTAAGGTACATTAGAAGCATGAGTCTCCTCCGCACTCCAAGTGCAACCTGCTGCGCCATGTTGTTGAGGCTTGGCGCCTTTTGGGTTGGCATGGCTGGATGCATCCTCTCCTGCCACGCCCAGCAAACATACCACGTGTCGCCCACAGGAGATGATGCGCTCTCGGGATTGTCTCCAACGAATGCCTGGCAGTCCTTGGACGCGCTCAATGCACAAACGTTCTTGCCAGGCGACAGCATCTTGTTTGAGCGGGGCGGAACTTGGCATGGCATGCTTCACCTCAAGGGGTCGGGCACTGAAGGATCGGCACTCGTCGTTGGAGCCTATGGAGACAACTCCCAGCCCAGGCCCATTCTGGACGGAGACGGCTACCAAGCTTCCCTCTTGATTTACAACGACAGCCACATTGTTGTCCAAGACATGGTCTTCACCAACCAAACGTCCCACCTCGATGACAATGGTGAGGTGAAGAAGTTGCCCACGTTTTTGGGAGAAACCAACGATTGGGGGTCGGGCAAGAACGTGCGATTTGGCATCAAGGTCGTTGCCGACGCGGCCACTGTGAAAGACCTTGTGTTCCGAGATGTCAAACTTCACGACATCTACCCCACCCCGACCAACCCTGACAACGCTCACCTTGGTTACGGCATCAAGCTTGAAAGCCGATCCGACACCTTGAACGGACAGATTCACACCATCGACGACGTGTTGGTGACCGGCGTTGAATTCGCACGGACTGGCCATTATGGCATGTGGATCAAACCGCTCGGGCTCGCAGGGAACAACACCATCAAGCATGAACACATCCAAATCACAGGGTGCACCTTCACGCACACCGGTGGCTCAGGGTTCGTGCCCAACCGATCGCGACATGTGGTCGTGGAACACTGCCTGTTCAACCACACAGGCTCGAGCGTTGACGATCGCATGTGGGCGCGTGGGAGCGGCACGTGGCCCTTCAAATGTGAGCGGGTCGTCATCCAACACAACCGATTGATGAATGCCCACGGGCCGCAGGACTCGTACAGCGCACACATTGATTACGGCTGCAAAGACGTTGTCATTCAATACAATCTGAGCTTCAACAACGAGGGCGGGTTCGCCGAGATTTTGGGGGACAACATCAACTGTGGATACAGGTACAACATCAGCGTCAACGACGGATACCGAGAGGACCCGGAGGGACAACCTTGGAACAAGAAGGGCAAAATCTTTTGGCTTTCGACATTTTGCGGGAACAACCAAGTTCGATGCCCCAGTCAAGGATCCTTCTTCTACAACAACACGGTGTACGTCGACGAGTCCATCAATCCTGAAATCTACGTGTGGCCAGACGCAGGCGATGTCTTCATGTGCAACAACCTGGTGTCCATGGCTGCGGGCGGCGAGGTCCTTCCCACATTGCTTGAAGACGAAGGCAATGTATTCAATGTGAGCCACAACCTTTTTCACCCTCCGGCGCGCATCGACCTAGACAACGACCTCCTGGCGAACGCCTTGTTTCTGTCGCCCCAGTTCCTGGCCACAAGCGACACCCCTGTCCAGTCAGAACTGAACTACCAACCGTCTCCTGCCAGCCCCACCTTAGGCAACGGCGCGTTGATTTCCGGAAGTGATGACCCTTGGGACTTTCGCCACAACAATGGAGGACTAGACTTTTTTGGCCAGCCCATCTCAAGCACTACCTCCCCGACCATCGGTGCCTTGCAAAGCAGCTTGTGCGCCGAAAGTACCTTTTGGGATGTCAACACGAATCAGTGTGAGGCTCACCCTGAACCATGTCCGGAGGATTTGGATGGAGATGGCACAGTCAGCGTGTTCGACCTGCTGATGCTACTGACCGCCCTGCCCACAACATGCTGAATGCGAAAACGGGCCGCCCGAAGGCGACCCGTTCAAGTCGTTTGATCAAAGGATCAACTCATTCACATTCTTGAGCGTCGCCATTCACAGACAGTGCATCGAACTCAATGTCACCACTGTTGAATTGAATCTTCACAGAGCGGTCGAACGACACCCCGTTCACCGTAATGGTGTTCTCGCCCAAAGACAACGGTTGTGGGTTGCCGTTGAACCAGTTGCCATTGGCCACGGTCTTGGCGACCCTGTAGTTCGCTCCGCCTTCAGGCAAAGCAGTCACGTTGATGGACAACGTTTGGGCTGCACCGCTGTTGGCGTCGTTGGGTGTGGTCAGCGTAATAACGTGGGTCCACGTTGCGTTGGGACCGTTGGCAAACAAGCTGCA
>CAJWII010000036.1 GCA_913041065.1 uncultured Flavobacteriales bacterium | reverse complement strand
CACACCCTTGGCAAGCCACCGCCATTGTGGATAACCCTGTGGATAGCGTTCATGACGCCCCACCCCCCACGCGTGTTGTGGCCCAATAGCTTTGAATCCCAAGGATGAAGAACCTGGGACTTCTTAGCTGGCTCTCGAAGAAAAAACTCACCGACGAACAGGTGGCCAACATCTTCGTCAACACCTCGTTCGAGACGGTGGAACAAGGCTGGCCTCAAGTGGCAGAATTCCTCAACAACGCCCCTGAATTCGAGTCTTCGCCCAACCTCAGCCAAGACGACTACGGCCGCTTCCTGATGATTGTGGTGAGCGCCAACCTGAGCTTGATTCCCAAACACTTCAACAACGGTGTGGACCGCGCGATCATTCAGCGGTGCTGCGCCAAGTTTGGATTCTCCCTCGGCTTGCCTCCCGACACCTTCGCACGAAAGGTGAAAGAGTACCGGAGCTTCATGAAGGAGATCAACCGGCCAAGTAAAAACACATTGACCGCCATGACGAGGGCGGTGTGCTACAAATACAACGTCATCGCTCACCAAGAGGCGTACTTCGCCGACATGAATGTCCCCAACCCCATTCTTCAGAAAAACCTGCGTGAAGTGATGGAGCATTTCTTGTGGGACTGGGAAGAGTTTGTGGACCAGTACAGAGTCGTCATAGGCGCACCCCAGGAGGCCAACTCCTGACCCACCTCAATCGGTCATCCGAGCCAAATCGCGCGCCTGGTCTTTGTCCTTCAGGCTCTGTCGCTTGTCGTGGAGCTTCTTCCCCTTGGCCACCGAGAATTTGAGCTTGGCGTACCCGCTTTGGGAAATGAATAGCAGGGTCGGAACCAAGGTGACGCCAACGTCTTTCACCTTCTTTTCCAGCTTTTTAAGCTCGGTTCTCTGAAGCAAGAGTTTACGCCTCCGCTTGGAGTCCTGAGGCATGTACCCGGCGTTGGCGTACTCTGCCACATACATGTTGTGCACCCACAACTCGCCAGCGTCAAACCGACAATACCCTTCAGTGATGCTCGCCTTGCCTGCCCGAATGGATTTGATTTCTGACCCAGAGAGCACCAGTCCCGCCGTGAACTCGTCGGTGAGGAAATAAGTGTAGGACGCCTTTTTGTTCTTGATGTTCACGGCCATGCCGCGAAGTTACGCCGCCTGTTTTTGGAGGACGGTCGGCCCCGTTCGAACTTGGTGGCATGAGATACGACGACCTGAAACGCATGCCCAAGGTGGAGTTGCATTGCCACTTGGAGCTGGCCTTCCGAAAGTCCACCTTGCGAAGGTGGGCCTTGGATAAGGGCATGGAAGTGGCGCGTGAAGAGGACTTTGACCGGGAATTTTTGATCAAGGCGCCCATGGACGACCTGCCGACCGTCTTGCATAAGTTCCTGAACACCAGGGACGTCATCGACACCGAGGCCAAAGTCGAACAACTCACATTTGAAGCCTGTGAGGACATGTTCCTGCAAAGCAACGTGCGCATTCTGGAACTGCGGTACGCCCCCTCTTTCTTGCTGGACGCACACCCCACCATGGACGCCGACCGCATGCTCGAGGCCATCTTGCGCGGCATGGCCCGTGCAGAAGCCGCCTACCCCATGGTTGTGGGGCTGATTGGCCTGCTTCAACGGATCAAATCTGTGAAAGACAACGCCTATTGGTGCGATTGGATCTTGGAACACAAGGCGCACTTTGTGGGCATGGACCTGGCAGATGACGAAGTATCCTACCCCGCTTACCCCTTCGCGACGTTGTTCCAAAAGGCTAAAAACCAAGGGCTTGGCATCACCGTTCACGCTGGCGAACCCCATGTCCCTGGTGCAGCGAAGAACATCTTGATCGCCCTCGATGAATTGGGGGCGGACCGAATCGGACACGGGGTCCAAGCCATTCACGACGCCGGGGTCGTGGCTCGGCTGGCCAAAGACGGCGTGCCTTTGGAATTGTGCCCATGGAGCAACGTGCTCACCCGTGCTGTGCTAGATTTGAAATCCCATCCGTTCAAGAGGTTGATGGACGCTGGGGTGAGGACGACGCTGAACACCGACGATCCCGGTGTGATGGACATCACCCTGACTCAAGAATGCGAGAATCTGATTCAACACTTGAACCTTAGATTGGAGGACCTTGAACGATGCAACAAATGGGCGCGACAGGCGTCTTTCATTTCAAAACAACGGATTCAGCAGGTTTGGCCTGATTAACTTACCCGCTTCAAACACAATTTGATGATTTACAAGCTCACGTCATTCGCACTCTTCGTGGCCCTCTTCTCGGGAGGCCTCGCTCAAAACACGATTGGAACCACGGTTTTTGTGCCAGACTTGGTGGACGATGGATACACGCTGCTCTACCCTCACAACCAACCCAATGTGTACTTGTTGGACTTCTGTGGGGAAGTGGTGCACACTTGGGCCAATGAGGACACGTTGCGTCCCGGGAACGTGGCATACCTGCAAGAGAACGGAGACCTCATTCTGACCTACAGGCCACAGGTGTTTTCAAACGACCCCATTTGGGCTGGAGGCGGTGGGGCCACGATCGAACGTCGAACTTGGGACAACGAAACGTTGTGGTCGTTCACGATGAACGACAGCACAGCGCGTTTGCACCACGACATTGAAGTGAAGCCAGATGGCAACGTGTTTGCCATCGCCTGGGAGCACTTCACCGCAGACGAAGCGCTGGAGGCGGGGCGAGACACGAGTTTGATTCCAGAAGACGGGCTGTGGTCTGAAATGATCTTGGAATTGTCTCCCAACGACGAAGGCGGCGCCGAAGTTGTGTGGGAATGGCATGCCTGGGACCATCTCGTGCAAGATTTTGACGAGACCAAGTCCAATTTCGGAGTGGTCAGCGAGTCTGTTCAGAAGATCGATTTGAACTACGGCACACCAAGCAGTCAGGCGAGCGATTGGCTCCACATCAATGCCATCGACTACAACCCGTATTTCCAACATCTCATGTTGAGTGTGCCCACCTTCAATGAGCTTTGGATCGTCGATTACGACAATTTCACACCAGGTCAACTGCTTTGGCGCTGGGGGAATCCGGAGGCGTACGACATGGGAACGTCTGAGGACAAACAGCTCTTTTACCAGCACGACTGTCACTGGGTGTACGACCACGTCACTCTCGCCAATCCTGATTTCGGCAAAATCGCCGTCTTCAACAACCGAGTGCCTGACGAGAACGGAGAGCCCTACAGTGCTGTGCACCTCCTCAATCCATCGTACACCGATTACGACAACACGTTTGGTTCAAGCGAGGGCACCTACTTGCCTGACGCTTTCGATTGGTCCTACGTCCCCCAAGACTCCCTGTATTCTTCTGGACTGTCTTCTTTTCAACGTCTGGAAAATGGCAACAGCCTGATTTGCTTTGGACGGTGGGGAGACACCCGCGAGGTCACCCCCGAAGGTGAACTGGCTTGGAGGTACAAAACGCCTTTGGTGAATGCTGGAGGCTTTGCGTCTCCGGTCGCCCAAGGCAGTGTTCCCAGCATGAACCAAAACATGACGTTCCGAGCCCACCGCTACCCGAGCGAATTTGCGGCTTTTCAAAATGTAGACTTGACGCCCCAAGGGCCTCTTGAATTGGATCCGACTCCTTTGGTGAGTTGTGGTGGTACCGAAGGGTGCATGAACGGCTTGGCGTGCAACTACGACAGCGCCGCCACAGCGCCTGGGCCTTGTGAGTTCTTCTCGGCCTCGTACGGTTCGGGGTTGGAATTCGTGATCGGACTGGTGGACGATGAATTGGGGTGTGATGGCGGATACGCGGTGTCTCAGAGCTTGCCCATCGCCTTGGTCGCCACCGAGAATGGCATGATGTGGTCTTTGGACGAAGATGTGGAAGCCATTTTGATCGAAGAAGGTTTTGAGTTGGTCGTGGCCGACTTGAACACGCAAGTCGTCAGTTTTTGTGGTGATGACATGAATGTCCTCGACGCCGCAGGAAACGAATACAGCTTGCAGTTCGACGGAACAGGCTACATCAATGGCTTCGTCATAAACTATTTCGCCCCAGCTGAGAATTTCGAATTGGGATGTGGTTTGGAAACAGCATGCAACTACAACCCGTGTGCGCTGGCTGTGGACAGCCTGTGTTCCGAGATGGTCGGCATTCTGTCCACGAACAACGCCACAGGATTCTTGTCGTTGGACGTGGAAGGCGGAATTCCCCCGTACGAATTTGAATTGCTGGACGGTGACCTCAACCCTACCGGCATCAATGGTGGAACTGGAAATGCATCCATTGCATGGGATGGGCTGCCCGACGGCACCTATTGCGTGGAAGTCACCGACGCCGCGGGGTGCATGGAGGTGTTTTGCGACAGCCTCGGGGTTGCGGACGGCGTGCACAACTTCGTCCACATGGACTGGCAATTGTTCCCCAACCCAACACAGGGTGTGCTGCAGGTTCAGCTGGAGGCGGCCCAGCCTTGCCAACTTGCCATTTTCGACGTGGGCGGGCGTGAAGTCATGACATTCCGATTGACCCAGGCCGCCACAGCAATTGATGTCTCTGCGCTGCAAGCAGGCTTCTACCACGTGCAACTCAATCACAACGGCATCACACGCTCGCGCAACCTGCAGGTCGCCCGCTGATTGTGGCCCCTTGCCTCCTTCATCGAAAAGCCCGGCCTCGAGGTTCGGGCTTTTTCGTGGAAGACAAGGCTACCTTGCATCCATGACGGATCTCATCCTCTCACACCTTGAACATGGCGTGATGACCATCACGCTCAACCGGCCTGAGGTCTTCAACAGCTTCAACCAGCACATGGGACAGGCGTTTCAACAAGCCCTGGACGATGCAGCCCAAAACGACAACGTCAGGTGTGTGGTCATCACCGGCTCGGGTCGCGCCTTCTGCGCTGGACAAGATTTGAAAGAAGTGACCTCAGACACCTCCCCTGGGTTCAAAGTCATTGTCGAAGAAACCTACAACCGCAGCATCCGACTCATCTGCAACATGGAGAAGCCCGTCATCGCTGCGGTCAATGGAGTGGCCGCCGGTGCAGGCGCCAACATTGCGCTCGCTTGCGATTTTGTGGTGGCGAAACATTCGGCCAAGTTCATTCAAGCGTTTGCCAAGATTGGACTGGTGCCCGACAGCGGTGGCACTTTTTGGCTGCCCAGGCTGGTGGGCATGGCCCGGGCCAAAGCCTTGACCATGCTCGGTGCCCCCCTGTCCTCGGCTGAAGCCGAATCGATGGGACTGATTCATTTGGCTTCCCGCGAAGACGAGTTTGACAACGATGTGAATCGATTGTCGCAAACGTTGGCCAACATGCCTACGAAGGGGTTGGGCATGACCAAAAAAGCCTTTCATGCAGGATTGACCAACTCACTCGAAGAACAACTGAGCCTGGAATTGGACTTGCAGTTTCAAGCTGCTGAAACCTCGGATTACGCAGAAGGAGTCGCAGCCTTCTTGGAGAAGAGGGCGCCCAAATTCAAGGGACAATGAGCTGTGGTTGGATCTCCGTCGAAGACACGCTGCCAGCACACGACCAGCGCGTGCTGGGCTACATTCCAGGAAACAAAGTTTTTCTGCCTGGGAAATCTCTGGAATTCGAAGTGCGGGAAGTGGTCGTGTTGCGCTTTTGTGAGAACTTCTACTTGCACAACGAAGAAAAAGCATCCAAGCACGGCGTGCACTTTTGGGCGGGCGAGGGCAACAGCAACCACTACTTTTCAGACGTGACCCATTGGATGCCTGTGCCTGACTCCCCGGAGGGATAACTTCAGCTGCACAAGGCCCCGATGGAGGCCAACAACACCATCAAATCCGTCACCGTCACAGCGCCATCTTGGTCCAAATCGGTGGGGCAATCGTTCGTGATTTGAAAGATGCAGGTGCCGTCGTCTTGATTGGCGCCAGCTGCGAAGTTCGACGCATCCGGGTACGTGCAGCCCTGGACAATCCACCCTTGACATCCTTCGTCCTCTGCGGCCCACGGATTGAATGCCACATCCATGGGGTCCGTGCAACCGGGACATGGTTGCGTTTGGTTGAAGCACGAGGTTCCCAAATCCACATGGCCATCGCCTGGGTTGACCTCGAATGTTCGAAGAATGGATTCTGCCTCGCCGTCTGGGCGAATCACATGGCCTTCGTACATGCCTGAACCAAGCAACACCGTGAATTGCACGGTGTGCCATGCGGCATTTGAAGGTTGCAATGACAACGCGGGCTGAGGATCCACATCGTTGACTGTCGACAACGCCCAGGTGCTTTGCAGCAGGTTCCAACTCAAGTTGCCCTCAGCGATCTCCTGCGAAAAGTCAACCCTGAATTCAACCTCATGCAGGCACGTGCCGCCGTCCACGGTCGCCGCAGGGTCAAAGTTGATGGCCGACACGTCCGTGCAACCGAGCACCGCATCCTGCCCATCGCAGTCCTGATCCACCTCATCGCCGGGAAGGTCAGGTGCACCAGGATAGACAGTGGCATCCAAATCGTTGCAATCGCCATCCACATCGGTCCAGGAATCGCCGTCGTTGTCCACGCCAAACAAACAAGGAGCTTCCGCCAAAAGCCAAGGAGAACTTGAGACGTTCACGGCTGAATCAACGGAGCAACCTGCCACCATGCCCACCGGATACTTCCTGGCCCGATACAGATTGGCACTCGGCGGAAGTCGAACCTCCATGGAAATCTCACCTTCAGGTGTCACCTCAGTCACCCTTGTGCCAAATTCTGGCGTCCCCGCAGTTCCCCACGCAATGAGTGTGTTGTTGTTTTCCAATCGAATGGCGCTCCCTTGGGCCCCTGCATAAACCTCGTCAGGGTGGTTGAATTGCCATGCATTCTCTGCCGTCCAAGCGACGGTATCTAGCTCAAGCTCAAGCGCCCTAGAGAGCGAACCCGAGCCACCAATTCCGTTGTCGAACAACAAAATGCGTCCACCCCCGAGATCATGGACGTCATGTTGACGAGCAAAACCACCCCAGTCCCCATCCGTCAAAACAAAATCGCTGTCCATGCCTCCCAACTTCCAATGAACACTCCAGTCGTCTGGCCACAATCGAACGATTTGGCTGCGGTTGCGAAAGCTCAACAACACACCACCATGTTGGTCAAATTGAACTGAGTTCCAATGAAGGTGGTCCACCGTGGAGAAGGAGACCAAATCCATTGCGGGGTCCACAGGGAAATGGTCCACTCCACTCCACGATCTCAGCACATTTTCCTGCTCGTCAAGGTGAACCATCAATGGGTTCAGGACCACAGCATCCACAACCCCTCCCATGTCAGACAGGTCCATGACAAGCTCCTCCAACATCACCACCAAGTAACTCCCATCCTCGAACAGATGAACGTCGTGATAATCGTCGTCGTGATCAAAACTTTGGGTCAAGGTGTCCACAGTTGTGAATTGTGAATCCACCACCGTCCATTTTCGGAGGATGTAGTTGTACCACACAAATTCTCCCGGACGCCATGGTTTCATGTAAAATCCGCGAAATGGAGTTTGCTCGGCGTACACCAATTCTGACGTCTCGCCCATGACACATGCGTACATGCTGGTCGGAGATTGGATCATGGACAACAACACATCACCAGATTGGACTGGCAGTCCAGCAGGCAGGCCGTTCTCATCCACTCCCCCAGGTGGCACAAGGATTTCCGGCTGAAGATCGTTGAGCAGAGACTGAGCCCAAAACGTGTTGTGAGCAAGCGGGAGGCACAAGGCCAAAATCAAACAACGAACCAACACACTGTTGGGCCAGAACCAGTCCGCATGGTAGAAATTCAACATTCTGTGATCATTGATTCATGGTGAATTGAGCCACGGCAGCCATACCTGCCGTTTCTGTCCTCAAGCGCAGGCTGCCGAGGTGAACTGGCGTGGCCCCAGATGCGTGCAGCCATTCCACTTCTTCAGCCGAGAAATCCCCTTCTGGCCCCACAGCAATCCAAGCGTCCGCGTGGTTGGGTTGCCAATCCTGCCATCCCACCCGTACGGGGACGCTGGACAAGGTGTCGTCGCAATGTGCCACAGCGCCTTGGATGGCCTTCAATTGCGGATGGCGGTCAAACACCTCTCCCAGCAAGCAGGCTTCGTGCAACAGGGGCATCCATGACCTTTGGCATTGCTTGGTCGCAGCCACGATCACCTTGGACCAGCGGGCGTGCTTGTCTGTGCGACGCTCGCTGCGGCACGTCCACACAGGGACGATTTCCCTGACCCCCAGCTCGGTGGCTTTCTCGACCAACCATTCAAAGCGGTCGGTGTTCTTGGTGGGGGCCACCACGAGGCTCAATCCTGGAGGACGCTCCTCCGAACGAGACACCTCTTCCACATGCACCAAAGCTCGGCGCTTGCCCACCTGAACGAGCTCGCCCTTGGCCACGCCGCCCATGCCATCCATCAATCGCACAGCTCCCCCTTCCTTCATCCGCAGTACGCGGACGACGTGGAGGGCTTCCTCCTCGGTCAACTCAAGGACCCCGGGATGGAGGTCCGGATGAAAACACGTGTGCATGAGGCAAAGGTAATCCTGCCCCGTGGCTCCTCAGGTGGAAGTTACCCTCACCCGAGGGGCCCCTGCCTTCATGTCGTCGGAGGCAGCTGCCTCAAACTTGGCGAAGTTGGTCTCGAAGCGTTTGGCGAGGTCCTGTGCTGCCGCGTCGTACGCTTCCTGGTCTGCCCAGGTGCCTCGAACATCCCACAAATGGTCGGGCACACCGTCGCACGAGGTAGGCACGTTCAAGCCAAATACAGGATGCCCCACCATGGGTACGTCGTCCAACCCTCCGCCAAGAGCTTCCGAAATCATGGCCCGGGTGTGCTTGAGCTTCATGCGTGTTCCCACGCCGTATCCACCCCCAGTCCAACCGGTGTTGACCAACCAAAGACGGACCCCGTGGGCGTCCATTCGATTCCCCAACATGCGGGCGTAT
This sequence comes from uncultured Flavobacteriales bacterium, assembly GCA_913041065.1. Taxonomy (GTDB): domain Bacteria; phylum Bacteroidota; class Bacteroidia; order Flavobacteriales_D; family Sanyastnellaceae; genus UBA11663. The sequence continues at coordinate 5,455 of CAJWII010000036.1, read as the reverse complement.
TCCGTGGGGTGGAGCGGCAAGAATGGCGCGCCGAATCCCGCAGAGAACGTGGTTTGAGGCTCCACCACGCCGGCTTCCGTGCCGGCCACTTTGGCGGTGTAACCGGACAAGAAATGGTACATCGCTTGGCCCTTGTTCAACTTGGCCAACGGAGGCAGGACCCCAAACGCATCGCACGTCAAGAAGAAAATGTCCGTGGGATGGCCGCCTTGTCCAGACGCCACAGCTCCTGCTATGTGGTGAATTGGGTAACTCACCCGGGTGTTGGGCGTGATGCTGTCGTCGTCGTAATTCGGGGTGACCCCATCCACCTCAAACCCGATGTTCTCCAACATCGCCCCGTACTTGATGGCGTTGTGAATCTGAGGTTCTCCGGCAGGATCCAGGTGGATGGTCTTGGCGTAGCATCCCCCTTCCATGTTGAAAATGCCCTCCGACGTCCAACCGTGTTCGTCGTCGCCGATGAGTGCGCGGTTGGGATCGCTGCTGAGCGTGGTCTTTCCAGTTCCTGACAAACCAAAGAAAACCGCCACGTTCCCATCCTCGCCCACGTTGGACGAACAGTGCATGGGGAACACATCGTGCTCCACCGGCAGGATGTAGTTCATCACCGAGAACATGCCTTTCTTGATTTCGCCGGTGTAACCCGAGCCGACCACCACAATGGTCTTCCTGCCAAAGTCAATGGCGCTCACATTGCCTTGGCGACAACCATGGCGTGAAGGGTCGGCTTGGAAGCTGGGCGCGCAGATGACGTGCCACTCTGGGTTCGCCACCCACTTCTCCTCTTCCGAGAGTCGGATGAACATGTTGTCCACAAACAACGAAGACCAAGCCTTTTCCGCGACAACACGCACCGGAATGCGGTACCGCTTGTCGGCCCCGACGGCAGCATCTCTGACAAAAACACTCCGTCCGCTCAAGTGGGCTTGAACGTCCCGCAGCAGTGTCTGAAAATGGTCAGGAGACAAGGCTTGGTTGATGTCACCCCAATCCACCCTTTCGCTGGTGCAGGCGTCCTTCACAAGGAAACGGTCCTTGGGCGAACGGCCCGTGAATTTGCCTGTGGCGATGGCCAGCGCCCCGGACGAGGTCAGGACCCCTTCTCCGCGGAGCAGCGTTTGCAAAATAAGTTTGGCAGGGGGAAGGTTCCAATGGGCTCGGCCCACGCCTTCCAGTCCGACGGCATCCAAACGCGCGTCGAAGGGGGTGTTTCCAACGTGTTTCATCAAGTTGAGGGTTTGATCATTGCATCTTCGTGTCAAAAATACACAGATTGTACGCACATCGGTGGCCGTAACTTGGTCCCATGAAGCAGACTTTATTCGACATTTGCTCCACGGCAGGCGTGATGTTGACCCTGACGCTGGCTGGTTGCACCGCAGAAGGAAACCAAGATCCCAATCCCGACCCCACCGCCAAAATGAGCCCAGCGGCCCGAGAGCGCATGGAACAGCGTGAAGAGGACGTCCTGAAAAAGCAGGCCATGTCGCAAGACGAGGTGGAAAACAACTTGAGCCCGTACCGCTACGTGTTGAGCACAAAATTGCACTCCATTTTTGGCCAATTGGTGAAACAATCCACTCTGGCAAAGCAAATCCACGGACAAGGCGTCACACTGTTGGCTCCCACCGACAAAGCCATGGAAGCCATGGGAGAATGGAAATTGCTGACCCGCCACGCGTATCGTGCAGAACTTGATCAATTCGTGGGGCATCACGTGCTGCCTTTCAACCTCACTTACGAGAAGTTCAAGGCCAAAGACAGCCACGAATGCCTGGCCGGAAAAACCCTCCCTGTGAATGTGCGAGGCGGGATCACGATCAACGACGCCCGGGTGCGCAGCGGCGACGTCATCACCTCCAACGGCACCGTACTCGCCTTGGACGATGTGGTGATGACCCCAGCGTTCTTGCGTTGAACCAAACAACTTTGACACCGCTCGGGAGGTTCTGAATGAAACTCGTACTCATGCGCTTCTACCCAGCCCTTGCGGCCCTCCTCCTCGGCATCGGAGTCGTGTACACCGGATGGTCTCAAACCTTTCCAAGCACCTGGAACCGGTCCACGTGGACCGTGCTGCATGGCGGCGATTCACTCGACCACGCCTGGACGGGGGGCTTGACCGCTCCGCAGTGGTCTCCCTTCGACGCCGACCTCGATGGGGACGACGACCTGATGGCGTTCGACCGCGATGGGAGTCGGGTTCTCGTCTTTGAGCGTATGACCAGCGGGGACCTGATGGTCAATTGGGAATGGGCACTGGGATTCCCAGAGATGGTGGACTGGTGTCTTCTCCGCGACTACAACTGCGACGGAAAGGCGGACATTTTCACAAGCCACATGAACGGGATTCGAGTGTTTGAAAACACCACGGTGCCAGGAGGCGCTCCTTCTTTCAGCACAGCTCCCACGGACTTGACCGCAAGCTTCGACTTTGGCAGCGGAGCAAGCGAACTCCCGGTCATTTGCATCGGCATGGATTTGCCTGCCATCATGGACCACGACGAGGACGGGGACGTTGACATCATCACGTTCACGGAAACGGCCACCACGTTGTACCGCTTTCAAGGTCAATCGCCTTGTGGCCTCGAACTCACCTGTACCAACCGGTGCTACGGCATGCTCGAAGAGGCCGCCGAGAACAACGCGCTGTTCATCGGTGATGATTTCGAGTGTTCCTTCAACGTGGCAGATCCGGGCGTCGTCGCACCCGAGGTCAATCGGACGGGACTTCACGCAGGAGGCGCGCTGACCTCCCTTCAACTCGAAGCCGGTGGCCCCAAGGATTTGTTGGTCAGCGACGTCACCTACCCTTCCACCATTGGGGTGGTGATGGAATTTTCAAGCACCGGGTTGGACAGCGCCGTGTTTCTCGACACAGAGTTCCCGGCCAACTTGTGGGGCGACCAGGCAGTCAACTTACCGCGGTTCCCTGCCGCATTCCACCTTGACGTGGACCTCGATGGCACCAAAGACTTGCTCTTCTCCCCCAACACCCCCCTCGAGACCAACGACGATGCAGGGGTTCACTGGTTCAAGAATGCCGGGTCGGAAGACGTGCCCCTGTGGGCGTTTCAGGACAGCGCCTACCTCCAACGTGACATGATCGACATGGGTCGCGGGGCTTACCCGGTGCTGACCGATTTTGACGGCGATGGCTTGCTCGACTTGGCTGTCGCCAACAAGGAGCGGCACGAGGGCATTGACCAAACCCCAGCCTTCGTGGCGTCGTACCACAACGTCGGTTCCACAGGGCAGCCGCGATTCGACAAGGTGAACGACGATTGGATTCCTTTGTCCACCTTCCAGATTGAAAGCGCCTATCCCGCCTTTGGAGATTTGGACAGCGACGGCGACTTCGACGTCATCGTGGGCGATGAACTCGGGCTGCTCCACCGGTTCGACAACGTCGCAGGGGCAGGCGAATGGCCCAGCTTTGTGCTCGCCGCTTTGTCCATTCCCGACGTCAACACCGGCAGCGCCATCGACGTCGGGCAGTTCGCCACACCCCAGTTGTTGGACATGGACGGCGACGGCGATTTGGACATGGTGGTCGGGGAGAAAAACGGGACGCTCACCTTGGTGGAGCAAGACGCCCTTGGAGCCTGGTCGGTGTACACCTCCCCCATTCACGGGGAAACTTGGGGCGGTCTGCTCGTGGACAACTTGCTTGGCATCAACGGGTACTGCGTTCCAGCGTTGACAGAGACCGAGGAGGGCCTTCGGGTCTTCGTGGCCAACGAAGTGGGGCGCGTCCAAGACTTCGGACTCTTCACTGGAGATTGGGACGCCGACTTGGTGGAGGTCAATGACAACGTCTTCAACCTACAACCAGGATTTCGGGCTGCGGCGGCCTTTGCGGACATGAACCATGACGGCCTCTTGGACGGTTTGGTCGGCATCCAAAACGGCGGATTGCTTGCCTTCGAGGGAAGCGAGGGGCCTACAGAAACACTTGCCGAAGCCGCCGTGTCTGCTGCCTTCAACCCTCGCGTTATGCCCAATCCTGGACTGGAGACGATTCAGTGGAGCGCCGGACGCGTCGCCACTGGACAACTCCGAGTCTGGAGCATCCATGGCCAATTGGTGCACCGCCAGTCTGTGGCTGGAATGACGTCGGGAGGTCTGGACACCCGAGGTTGGGAGGCTGGAGCGTACGTCCTGGTTTGGACCAACGACAAAGGAGCCCCCGAAGGAGCTCCTCTGACATGGCTCAAGTTGCCAGACTGACTCAGAGGCTGAGGCGGTCCAACACGCCTTTCACGTCGCGCACTGCGGCCTCGCTGGTGCGGAGCAATTCCTTTTCGTCGTCGTTCAAGTCGAGCTCGATGATTTTCTCAATGCCGTTCTTGCCGAGAATCACGGGAACGCCGAGGTACAGGTCGTTCACGCCGTACTCGCCCTGCAACCAAGCGCAGCAGGGGAAGACGCGGCGTTGGTCACGCACAATGGCTTCCACCATTTGGGCTGCGGCCGCGCCAGGTGCGTACCACGCCGAGGTGCCCAACAGGTTGACAATCTCACCTCCACCCTTTTTGGTGCGCTCCACAATCGCGTCGAGCTTGTCGGCGTCGATCATCTCGTTCACGGGAATGCCGCCCACGGTGGTGTAGCGTGGAAGTGGCACCATGGTGTCGCCGTGGCCACCCATCAACACCGCTTGGATGTCTTTGGGGCTCACGTTCAACTCCTCTGCGAGGAAGGCTCGGTAACGAGCGGTGTCAAGGATGCCCGCCATGCCGAACACCCGCTTGCTGTCGATGTTGGCGTTCAAGTATGCGCAGTAGGTCATCACGTCCAACGGGTTGGATACGATCACCAAAATCGCGTCGGGGCTGTGCTTCATGACGTTCTCCGTCACCGTCTTCACAATGCCTGCGTTGGTCGCGATCAAATCGTCGCGGCTCATCCCGGGCTTCCGAGGAAGTCCGCTGGTGATGACCACCACGTCAGAACCTGCAGTTTTGGAGTAATCGTTGGTCGACCCCACCGTGCGGGTGTCGTACAAGTTGATGGGCGCGGTCTCCCAAATGTCAAGCGCCTTGCCCTCGGCAAAGCCATCCTTGATATCCAACAACACAACTTCGTTCGCCACTTCTCGGGTGGCCAACACGTTTGCACAAGTGGCGCCTACATTTCCGGCACCGACAACAGTCACTTTCATGAATCCTGGTTTTGGGATAGCAAAAGTACCCAAAGCCCCGCCCTCGGTCCACCGGGAGGTGCATCTTTGTTCCATGATTCCTCCACGACCCAACCCCGGTGTGACGGCTGCTTGGTGTTTCCTCTGGCTGGCTGGTCACGCGCTTGCCCAGCCTGATTTACATGACCGGCCGCTCAGTGCAGAGAACGCTTGGCCGTCGGGAACCTATGGCGTGGAACACAGCACCTTGGATGCCGATGGGCTGAGGCATGGCATGTGGATCCGCGTTTACAGCGGCGGGGAATTGTA
>CAJWII010000035.1 GCA_913041065.1 uncultured Flavobacteriales bacterium | reverse complement strand
TTCACCCCGGTGCCGCGCCACACCGCAGTTTCGGCAAACCCGCCCCAAAACGCTTCGGCGTCTTCCGCTTCAAACGCCCGGAACACGGTTTCCACGGTTTGGGCGTTGCGCACGAACGCAAGGGAGGCAGGGTCGGTCGAACTGCACCCCAAGGTGCTTGCCATGGCAGCGGCCATCAACCAAGTCAACACAGAGGAATTCTTCATGGCACCAAACTACAAATGGTCGCATCTTTGCGCTCGCTCAATTTGTGCGCGGGGCCCCGTAGTTCAAGGGATAGAATATGCGTTTCCTAAACGCTTGATCCAGGTTCGAGTCCTGGCGGGGCTGCATGATTTTCTCCTTGGTTCGGATGATGGCCGGCGTCCTTGCCCTTGCCTTCGCCTTTGTTCTTCCCCTTCGGCTGGGAAGTTCGAAGCCTCCAGAGCACGTGGAACTGGTGGTGCTGGGCAACGTCCAAGATGGGGGAGCTCCGCACATTGGCTGTGGACGACCTTGTTGTCGCAATCTGTTTTTGCGGCCGCGCTCTGAGCGACGGGTGGTGTCTTTGGGCCTCATCAGTCGGACTCGGGAGGAAACCGTGTTGTTTGAGGCCACCCCAGATTTGCCCAGCCAATGGGCCACCCTCGCAGAACGGTCAGGCGTGCCGCAGCCCTCCGCGATCTTCCTCACCCATGCTCATATGGGGCATTACACAGGCCTGATGCACCTCGGGAGAGAGGCGTTGGGTGCGGAAGGGGTTCGTGTCGGGGCCATGCCGCGCATGGCGGAATTCTTGGCGACCAATGGGCCCTGGAGTCAACTCGTGGAGTTGGGCAACATCGATGTTTTTCCGCTGCAAGACGACCGAGCGGTGTCGGTGCTTCATGACGAGGTCACCGTGACGCCACTGCGCGTGCCGCACCGCGATGAATTCAGTGAAACCGTGGGATACCGCATCGTGGGTCCAAAAAGGAGCGCATTGTTCATTCCGGACATTGACAAATGGTCGATGTGGGACCACTCCCTGACCCAAGAACTTGCAAGCGTCGACTTCGCGTTTGTGGACGCGACCTTCTACGACGCAGCTGAGGTCAACCATCGGGACATGGCAGAAATTCCCCACCCGTTTGCGGTGGAAACCATGGCGACACTAGGACATTTGCCCTTGACCGAGCGAAGCAAAGTTCATTTCATTCACCTCAACCACACCAACCCTCTCTTGGACCCTGACAGCGAGTCGAGTCGAGAAGTTGAAAGCAGGGGGTTTCGCGTGGCGCGAGAGGGAATGTCTTTTGAACTCTGAGGTCAATCGGCAATGCAGCGCACACTGCATCCAATCACGTCCCAATACTCGGCGCGGTTGAGTTGGTTTGATCCTGAACTGAGGGTGCGCTGCATCACGTCACCGCTGCTGGTGAAGGTGGAACTCCAATAGGTGCCGTAATAATTCAAGCTGTAGTTGCTGCCATCGGGCCAAGCGTGGCCTCCACCCGAACCGTTGAAGCCATACACGTCACTTCCGTTGCCATTTTGTGCCCAGCCCGTTTGAGATTTCAAAGCCTCTCCCATGCGCTTGCCGTACCCCGCCACAACCAAGTAGGATTCCAATTCCACCCAATCGAGCTCCGTTGGCACGTGCCAACCTGAGGGGCACAACCCGCCGTTTTGCGATGACGTTGCTGCGATGCCATTGTAGAGGTAACCCTGGGCATTGAAGACCGAAGTCGAGTTGTTGTAGGTTGACCTCGCAGGGGTGGTCAAACTTGGAAAATTGGCAGCTGTTTCTTCAGGAATTGTGGTGCCATCTTGGAAGACCGTAGAGCGGAGATTCTCCCCAAACCAACACTGATCTCCGATGGCAACAACGGGGTAAGAATAGTCGTCAAAATCGACACTGGAGACACATTCGGCTGTGGTGGCCGAGGGGTCATACTCGCAGCTTCCATCGTCCATGGTGGCGGACGCGTCGTAATTCAAGGCATCCGGGTCGGTGCACCCGGCGCACGTCGCAAAGTCGCATGAGCCGTCATCAACCACAGCTTCTTCGTTGAAGTTGCAAGCTGCAGGATATGTGCAACCTTCCTCCTTGCTGCAACCGAAGAGCGCCAGGGCGGCGAACGAGAACGCAATGATATTCAAGTGTTTCATGGGGCCAAAATACGACATGATTTCATCACCAATGATTCGGGTTAAGTCTCCACGGTTGTTACAATAAAATACTCTGCCCAGCCAAGAATCCGGTTGTCCATGCGGCCTGGAAGTTGAAGCCGCCGGTGACGCCGTCGACGTCGAGGACTTCGCCCGCGAAGTGCAGTCCGGGGACGATGCGGCTCTCCATGGTGCGGAAGTCGACTTCGCCCAGGGTGACGCCGCCGCATGTCACGAATTCCTCCTTGAACGTGGTTTTGCCGCGTACGGCGTAGACGTCGTTGAGGAGTGTGTTGAGCAGCTTGTTGCGCGCCTTTTTGCCGACGTCGTGCCATGGCATGTCGGGGTCCAGGCCGGCTTTGTCGAGGAGGTGAGCCCAAAACTTCTTGGGCAGTTCAAACGGACACGCGTTCGCCACCTTCTTCTTCCGGATGGCTGGCAGGGCGTCGTCCAGCAGGGCGTCGACTTCGGATTCGTTGGGGAGACCGAGCCAGTTGATTTGAGCTTGGAAGGTGTAATCGCGGTCGGCCAATTCGCGGGCGCCCCAAGCGGAGAGCTTGAGGATGCCTGGGCCGCTCATGCCCCAATGCGTGACCAGCACCGGCCCTTGGTGCGACAATTTCGTGCCTTGGATGCGGACCAAAGCGTAGGGGACCACCACGCCCATGAGGTCCGTCACCGACTCGTCGGGCATGTTGAAGGTGAACAGGGACGGCACAGGTGCGCTCACGGTGTGTCCGAGGTCGACGAGCCATTGCAAGCCCTCCAGCTTGGGGCTGCCCCCAGTGGCCACCGCGACGCGGTCGAAGCGCTCGCCGTTCAGGGCCAAGCCCCCTTCGGGAAGCGGATCAACCGACCACACGGGCGATTGAAGCCGAATATCGACGCCCAGCCTTTGGGCTTCCCGGGTGAGGCAGTCGACGACGGTTTGGGAGTCGTCGGTGGTGGGGAACATGCGTCCGTCCTCCTCCGTCTTGAGCTGGACGCCTCGCGACTCAAACCACGCGACGGTGTCGGCGGCTTGGAAGGCGGAGAAAGCTTTTTTCAGGTGCTTGCCGCCTCGCGGGTAGTGCTTGGCGAGCGTGGCGGGGGAGAAGCACGCGTGGGTGACGTTGCAGCGTCCGCCGCCGGAGATTTTGACCTTGGAGAGGAGCTTGGCGGTCTTCTCAAACAGGACCACCTTCGCCGAAGGATGGTGCTCGGCCGCCGAGAGCGCCGCGAAGAATCCCGCCGCGCCACCGCCGACCACCGCCACCTTCAGTTGCCCGTCCATCCCCGCAAATTAGCCCACAAGGCCGGGGTGCGTGTATCTTGACGGACATGGAAGCGTTCCCCGATTTTTTTGAAGCGATGCCCTCGTGGCAAAAGCTGTTGTGGATTGTCGCATGCATGTCGGTGAACCTCCTTGTGGAGGGCATTCGTCCGATGTTCCAGGGAGGTTATCGTTCCTGGAGGCACACCCGCACCAACCTCACATTCCTGGCCACGACCATGGCCATCAACACGGCGTTTGGGGCGGCGTCGGTTGGGGTGTTCGCTTGGGCGGCGACCCACGAAACCGGGTTGCTCCACCTATTCACGGCCCCGACCTGGATGGAGCTGGTGGTGGCCATTGTCGTCTTTGACCTCATCGCCCAATATGGTGTCCACTGGTGCCTGCACAACGTCAAGCCCTTGTGGCGCTTGCACATGGTCCACCACAGCGACACGCACGTCGACGTGACCACCGGCACAAGGCACCACCCCTTGGATTTCGTGGTGCGCGAGTGCTTCGCCTTGGCGGCCGTGCTCGTGACGGGCGCGCCCCTGGCGTTCTACCTGTTCTACCGCATTTTGACCGTTTTCTTCACCTACCTCACGCACGCCAACGTCGAACTGCCCGAGCGCGTGGACCGGGCGATCAGTTGGGTGTTCGTCTCGCCCAACATGCACAAGTTCCATCACCACTTCGAGGTGCCCTGGACGGACCGCAACTACGGGAACATGCTGTCGATTTGGGACCGAATCTTTGGCACCTTCACCTACGGCAACGCCGCTGACATTCAATACGGCCTCGACGTGGCGGACGACGGCCGCGGCGACGACCTGGCCTACCAGATGGGCTTGCCGTTCCGACGGGACGTCAAGTCGTCTGCGTGAGCGACCTTTGCACCATGCAATTGCTTGGAACCAAAGTGTGCAAGAAGCACGACCTCGGGGTGCACAACAACTTGTTTGGCGGCACCATGCTCAGTTGGATCGATGAATCGGCGGTGGCGTTTGTCAACGAGGTGTGCCACTGCCCCACGATGGTCACCCTCAAGATGGAGGAGGTCTTGTTCAAGTCGCCTGTGAAGGAGAACAACCTGATCAAGATCTACGGCCAAATCGACCGCATCGGCGGCAAGAGCATCACCATCTCGGTCGAAGCCCGCAAATTCAACGTCTACAGCCAAGAGGAAGACGTGGTCTGCAGCACGAGCCTGGTGTTCGTGCGCCTTGACGATGACGGCAAGAGCATCCCCATCGCTCAGCACGTCCGCGAGAAGCATCCGGACAAGTGCGCGTGACCCCGGCGCAACCTCGCGGATGAAAAAGCCCCGGCTCGAAGGCCAGGGCTTTTTTTTGTGTTCAGGGTTGTGTTCCGTGTTGCCTCGTGGCTGCTCAGCAGGGCTGCCCAAACGCCGCAAGCACCCCTAAGATGTCCGCCACGGTGACGGCGTCGTCGCCGTCCACGTCGCCTTCGCAGTCCATTTCACAACCGAAGTCTGAGAGGATGAGCAGGACGTCGGCCACAGTGATTTGGCCGTCGTTGTTGACGTCGGCGGGACAAGGGGTGAGCTCGTCTCCCGCAATCTCACCGTCGCAGTTGTTGTCCACACCCTCGCCAGTGCCCGGTGCGCCGGGATAGATGCTGGCGTCGGTGTCGTCGCAATCTCCAGTTTCCAATGAAATGCCTGGGCCCAGTTCACAGACGTCGGCGATGCCGAGGCTGCCGCCAATGCCGTCCCCATCGAAGTCCTCGTACACGATGTTGTAAGGGTAGATGCACGACCCGTCATCGACGGTTGCTACGGGATCAAAGTTGCACGCAAAGACCTCGGTGCAGCCTGGCAATTCCTCACTCAAGGCACACACGTCGTTCAAAGTGAACGACAAATCGTACGTCACCTCGCCACCTGAATTCCAGCCGTTGTATGCCGTCACCGACCATGTCCCTGCTCCCGTCAGGCCCGCCGACGAGAGGTCCACGGAGGCGGTGTAGGTTCCGTTGGCCGTGCCGGTCCAGTCTCCAGGCCAAACCGCGTTGTAATCCCCCAAGTTCACGTCGCACGCTGGGGCGTCGTTGTACCCGCCAAACACGACACATTGGCCTTCAGGTGAGGTCACAGTCATGGCCATGTCGCCAGGCCAGGCCCCTCCGTTGCCCGTGAAATTCAAGGTGATGTCAATCACACCTGCCACAGGGTTTCCAGTTCCTTCGAAGGTGAAGGGTTCGCTTTGTTGGGAGCCGCTGAGGACTGCCACGAACGCGCCGTCTGAGCTGCAGTCGCAGCCGAATGCGGGGTCAGGCAAGAAGCACGATCCGTCGTCCAACGTGGCGGTCGCGTCGTAGTTGCACGCCGCGCTGTTGGTGCAACCGTAGCAGCTGAAGTCGCAAGAGTTGTCGTCGTTCAACGCCGTCTCGTCGTAGTTGCACGCCGTCTCGTCCGTGCACCCACATGCTTCGGTGCATGGCTCAGGCAAGTTGGGTTGAACCAAAAACAGGCCTTCTTCAATGTGGCTCACCGCCACCACGCCAGAAGCGAAGTAGGGGTAGTTGGACCACGTGCCGTTGAAGGCCGCGGAGTTGCTGGATGGATAGATGTCGATAAAGCCCACTTCTTGGGGGTTCGTCGGGTTGTTGACGTCCAACAAACGCAAGCCCGCGCGGTAGTTGCTTTGGTACGCGATGCCGTCTTTGATGTAGAGGTTGTGGTCGATCGCCGCGTTGCTTCCCACGTAGGTGTATTCCAAGAACGGGTTGTTCAAGTCTTCCACGTTGAAGAAGTAAGTGCGAGTGTTGGTGCCGCTCGATGTTTCGTCCAATTCGTCGCCGACCACAAAGTAGCGGTGGTCTTCCGTCAACCAACCTTGGTGGGTGTACGCGGAGGTGCTGTATCCTTCGGCCGCAATCATGGTGGCGTCCGTGGGGTCGGTGACGTCCACGATGGTCACGGTGTTTTCGTTGCATGCAAACGCAATCTCCTTGCCCGCGTATTGCCCGTCAGGGCCGATGTAGTTCACGACTTGCGCGTCGTGGGTGTACCCGTCTTCAGAGAAGAACCCGAGCAACGTGGGGTTGAGTGGGTTGGAGATGTCCATGATGTGCAACCCGCCGGATGCCGTGTTGGTGCCCACGCCATAGGCTCGTCCGCTTTCCTCGTTGATCACGATGTTGTGCGCGTTGCCAAACCCGCTGTACCACGCGTCGCGCAACAACGTCACCGGAGGGTTCGTGATGTCGCGCAGGCGGGTCAAATCGAACACCTGCATGCCGTGTCCTCCAGCCTCTGAAACGATGAAGGCGTGGTTGTTGTAGACCTTGATGTCGCGCCAAAGTGACGACGAGGTTTCTGTGTTGACGTTGGCCAAATACACAGGGTTCAGCGGGTCGGAGATGTCGATGAAGGCGGTGCCGTTGGTTCGACCCAAGATCACGTATTCTTTCCCGTCAAGCGGGTCGGTCCAACCCCAGATGTCGTTCATGTCGCCGCTGCCCACTTGGTTTACGCCCATGGCAGAAAGCAGGTCGACATTGCTGCACGGGTAGTTGATCCCGTTGTAGTTGGCCGAGCCGTTCACGCAAGGCGATTGCGCCAAACTGGGGCTGGCGAGACCCAGGATGAGCCAGGCTGAGACGAGGCTGCTGAGGAGGGTGTTGAATTTGGTCATGGCAGATTGTTTTTCAGGTTAAAGGCACGACTCTCCAAACGAGGAAAGCAGCGCAAGCACGTCGCTCACCGAAGTGGCGCCGTCGCCGTCCAGGTCTACGGTGCAGTTGTCAGCACATCCGAATTCGCCGAGCGCCAAGAGCACGTCGCTCACGCCCACAAATCCGTCGCCGTCGAGGTCCTCGGGACAGCCCTGAGGAGCCTCGCCGATGGAAATGGTCTGGGTGGCCGAAGCCGAGTTGCCGCAAGCGTCTGTGGCGGTGAACACACGCACGATTTGGTACGGTTCCGGGCAAGGGCCCCCGACAGGATTGACATCAATGAGCACGGTGACTTCGCTGCAGGCGTCCTCTGCAATCGCTTCGTCCAGGGGGATGTCCCCGTCGTCGCATCCGATGGTCAAATCCTCGGGCACGAACACAAACTCAGGCGCATCCACGTCCATGTAAAGGAGTTCTTGCACGAATGTGCTTGTGTTCCCGCACCCGTCCACCGCCGTGTACGTCCTCAGTATGCCGCTGCTTCCTGTGCAGCCTCCGCTTCCGCTGAAGGTGTCTTCGTACGTCAAGGAGGCCACCCCGCAGTCGTCCGTGGGGTCGGCCAACGCTCCGGGGACACTGCCACAAGCGATGTTCACCGTGGCCGAGGTGCCTTCGAAGCTGGGGCCTTCCGTGTCGACAGGCGTGCCGTCGTACACCCATGCGAGGTACACCAACTCGGGATGCGCCACGTACGGATTCTTGTTGCCTTGCACTTGGTTGACCTTCGTGTTGCGGCTGATTTCTGCTGCGTCGGGGGGGTCGTTTTCGTGCCATTCAAAGAGCGTGCTCAGGTCTCCACATGCGGAGATGGCCGTGCCCTCGTCGGGGTACATCGTGTAGTAGTAGAACACCGCACGGGCCACGTCGCCTTTCTTGGATTCCCGAGGCTCCCACAAGCTGCCTGTCCCTTCTGACCAGTTGGCGCTGTTGCCGGGCTGGTTGCCTTGGCTCGAGTAGCTGTTGCCATTCACACCGTACCACTGGGCTTGGCTGTCGTTGACCTCCCCATAGGGATCGTTGCTTCTGGAACTGTTGGCGCTCCCGTGGCACGGGCGCAGGATGTAGATATCACTTATCATCGGCTCGCTGCTCCCGAAAAAGCTCTGCGGCACGATGTGCTCTGCGTTGATGGGGTTGGGGTAAGTGACGTACCCCCCTGCTTGTTGGAAACCCGTATAAATGCACTCCACGTTGCCGTTGCTCAGGATGTCGGTGTACCCATACATCTGGCGTCGGCCTTCGTTGTATCCCAAAGCGTCGTGCTGTCCGTCGTACCAATTGCTCTTGAGCCATCCCCGCAGCTCTTCCAAGTACAAATCTCCAGGAGGGGTCGGTTGGCCCCAGGCCGCAAACGAGCCCAGCATCAACGCCCACAAGGCGGTCCACCGGGAAACGAAAGGAGTTATGGAAAATTCAATTTGGCGGCGCATGTCAGAGAGTCAGGTTTCAAAAGATACGGCAGGCGTCATGTTCTCGCACCATGTCAACCCTTGAAAGTCAGACGCATTTGCGTCACATAAGTTGCTTCCTAGGAGACATCAGCGGCGCTTGAGCAGCGCGTCAAGGCTCCACTTGCCGGCCCCCAACGCGCCCACAGCCGCAAAGCACACCAGGTAGAGCAGCGCGAGTTCCTTGTCTCCGAGGGGGTCGCTTCCGTGCACCACAAACGCCGCCACCCCCATTGTGAACGCCGCAGGAATGGCCGCCAAACGGGTCTTGAACCCCAGGATCATCATGGCTGGGGCCACGAGCTCGGCCAGAACGGTCAAGGTCAACGAAACCTCGGGTCCCAGTCCCATGAAATCGAAAAACTTGACGCCCGCCTCGGTGCCGATTTGTTCGACGAGGCGCAGGAATTTGGGCCAGCCGTGCGTCATCATGATGGCAGAGGGCAGCGTCCGGAGCAGCAACAGACCGGCGTGGTGAAGTGTTGGGGTCACGGGCGTCATCTATCTTGGCAAAACTCACCCCAAATGCTCCGCCATGAGACGCGTCCTTCCATTTGCCGCCACCGTCCTGATGTTCACAACCCTTGCAGGTTGCGAATTCGCTGAAACCCGCGGCACCTTCACCTTCGACAACACGCGACTGTGGTGCAATTGCGACGAGTACGTGGTCTTTGCAGGCGAGGCCCAGACCTACGACCTCAATTACTGAGAAGGATGGGTCATCGAGTCTTGTGTACGGCGCTGGTGTTCTTCTCGCTTTCGCTTGGCGGCGCAGCCCAAAATTTGCCCGGATACATGTCCGTGAAGAAAGGCTGGTTTGCCGACGGGGCCAAAGTCGTCCTTGACGGTCAAACCTACCGCCCCTCGCGCGCAGCGGATCTCTGCGAAGAATGCTGGGAAGCCCGCGACCACTTCGAACAAGCCAGGCGTCTTCGCGTCCGGAGTTTTGTGTTGGCCAACCTTGGCCTCGGTCAATCGGTTGTCGGCGCGCTCAGTTTCGAAGACGCTCGGGCTGTGGGCACCGCCTATGCTGCGGTGGGTGGCGTGTTCATGACCTGGGCTGCCGAGCGCGAGTCCAAAGTCCGCGGCGAAGTCGCCGCCGCCGTGGAGGCTTACAACCGCTGCAAGCTCCACCTGACGTTTTGATCCCAGCTGTTTTCAGCGCGGCGCAGCGATTTCTTCCAAATGCGCCCGCACCAGGGAATCGACCAAAGTGCACTTTTTTTGGTAGCTCTTTACCTGCTGCCCGTGCATTTGGATGCGGTTTCGAAGTGAGATGTTCGCCTTGTAGAATGACGTGTTGGAATACTCAGATTTCATGTCGTCGTGGAGCAAGAAGCGGGTGGCCTTTGTCCTTAAATCTGGCGAGCTTAGGTTTTCGATGGCATGGCACAGGGGGTGATGCTGGCTGTAATAATCCCAGGCGGCATCGTCCACCAAACGGTTGTTGTCTGTGACGCGCTTGGACACAAATTCGTAGTAATCCTTGATCTCCTTTTCCACGGCCAGAGGGAATCGCTGAATTCGTCCGTTGTTGATGAGTGATTTGTACGTGCCGTTGTTCATGAAGAATGTGGCATAACTGTACACGTAGCCGATCTCCACGATGCTGTCGGCAAGGGAGGAATAAGGCAAAACCCCTTCTCGGAAATTTTCGACATTGTCAAGGAGCCGTGATGTGTTGGATTCTGCCCGCGCAATGGTCTGAGACACCAACTCAAGCCGCGTCGCATCCACGGCAAGGTCTTCCAACATGGCCTTCGCGTCGGCCACATGGTACCTGTCCAGCTTCCGCTGTTCGTTCCATTCGTCCACCCAAAAGGACACCGTGATGCCGAGCACAACCACGAAAAACTCAAAGACATACTTGATGGTGAAGAACCGGTAATCAATGGGTGTTTTCATGACAGGGTGATTTGAACGGGTTGAGCCGACGTCAAGATATCACTCGGTGCCTTCGAGCGAAAGACGCATCCTCACATTCGCGCGGTCGTAAACACAGTCTTCCGGGAGGGCCACATCGGTGAAGCCAAACTTCCGATAGATGTGAAGGGCGCTCTCAAGTTTGGAATGCGAGTACAGCTCAATGACGTTCACACCCGTGCGCCTGCACTCCGCCATCATGAAGTGCATCAGGCGTTGCCCGATGCCATGCGATTGAACGTCTTCCCGAACCGCCATCTTGTTCAACTCCACCACGCCCGGCCCTTGCGGCGTCAGTGCGAAGGTCGACACAGCCTCTCCGTCCAGGAGCCCGAAGTAAATCGCCCCTCCTTGGTCCAAGATCATCTCCTCAGGCTGCTTGAGGACCTTCAAGTCATAGGGCTCAATCAAGAACGACGCCTCCAGCCACGCCCGGTTCAGCTCAAAGAACGCCTCACGGTGTTCCGGAGAGAAGGGCACAATGCTCAAGGTCGGAGGGAGGGGGGGCATGTTCCAGATGGATTCGTTTCGACGTGGTTCAGGTCATACTTTGCGGGACCCGACCCTTCAAAGATGAAACAGATTCTTGCATTGTCTTTTCTGACGTGCCTCCCCTTGTGGGGGATGACCCAAGCCGTGGACACCCTCGACTACTCCACCTATCCACAGATGGCCCAAATTGAAATCGCCCAGATTCAGGCGCCATTCCAAGACGCCCCCAACCCGATGGTCGTGACCTACCTGGGTTCGCAGATGAACGACTACGCCTACTTCCCCTTTGAGGCGGACAACGGTGCGGTCTACGATTTTGCCTACCGCAACAACAACTTGGGCGACCTCCCTTTCGGCGAAAACGACGGACTCGAGCCGCGCGACTCAGGCCGACAGTTGGTCGGAAAACGCTTCACCCTCGAATGGGAGTACGAGCTCTCCTACATCGTTTGCTGCGAAGGCCAAAACAACACCTACCCCGCCATGCTCCCGCGCATCAAAGAGATCCAACCTGAGGTCCAGCGCTGAACTTTTCGACCCGCGGAAACCCTGACCGCGAGGCACAAAAAAACCCTGCGGGAATGCAGGGCTTTTTGCTTTGGGCTTGGTGGGCAATACTGGACTCGAACCAGTGACCTCTACCATGTCAAGGTAGCGCTCTAACCAGCTGAGCTAAATGCCCAGAGCGGACGCAAATGTACAGCGGACTTTGCGAAGTGCAATTTGACCTCGACAGGGGATTGTCCGTAAACCAATCTCAACCCAAATTGCGCCCGTGAAAATTGCACTCGTCGGCAACCCCAACACTGGCAAGTCCACGCTGTTCCAGCGTCTGACTGGCAAGTCAGTGACGGTGGGGAATTTGGCCGGGGTGACCATGACGGCGACGACCGGCAAGTGCAAATTTTCTGGCGGGGAACACTGGACGCTGACGGACTTCCCGGGCTTGTACAACCTGCATGCCCAGTCGGAAGACGGCAGAGTCACGGAAGAGGCCGTGCTCGATTCGGAACACCCGGATCACCCGGACTTTGTGTTGATGGTCGCCGATGCGAGCTCCCTGCTAGGGCAGCTGTTTTTGGTGTTGCAGGTTCGGGAATTGGGCATTCCATGCATGCTGTTGTTGAATCGCATGCACACCACCGGACCTTCTCGAAATGAGCTTCGCGCCGAGGCCCCTCGCCTTGAAGCTGCGCTTGACCTGCCGGTCAGGGTGATTGACGCTTCGAAGGACGATCCTGGCGCCTGGGTTCGGTCTTGGGCGCCCATCTTGAGCATGCAAAAGGCATGCGCTGGAATCCGCTCGGTGCCTGTCAGGATGGAGGACGGGGTTCAACTGCTTCGACCACATTTGAAAACAAGTACCCCCGGGTTGTTGTGTCACCTGCTTCGAATGCGGGAAGTGCCTGCTTGGCTATCCCCAGAGGCCCAGGAGGCTTGGCACCAAGCCAGGACAACCATGGACAGCCCCGCCGCGATGCAGTTGGAAGAAGCCGGAGAGCGCATGGGTCAAATCAAAGAGCTCCTCCCCGAAGCTCCACATTCCGTCGACGCCCGGACAGCCCAATCGTTGGACAACCTGTTGACGCACCCCGTGTGGGGCGTGTTGGGGTTTGGGTTGATTTTCTTTTTGATGTTCCAAGCGGTCTACAGCTGGGCGACTGTGCCCACGGACCTGCTCGATGGTTCGATGGCTGCCGGGATGGACACAGTGAAAGGAGCGTTGCCCGACACCTGGTGGCGCAGCTTGATTGTGGATGGCGTGCTGGCAGGTCTGGCCGGCATCCTCATTTTCTTGCCCCAAATCATGATCCTCTTTGGGTTCACGGCCGTGCTTGAGCACAGCGGCGCCATGGCCCGCCTCGGATACGTGGGTGACCGCTTCCTCCGAAAACTTGGGCTCGGCGGCCGCAGTGCGGTGAGCCTCGTCGGTGGTTTGGCGTGCGCGGTTCCAGCGGTCATGGCCGCGCGAGCCCTGCCGGACCGGCGGGAGCGCTTGCTCACCATTTTGGTGACGCCACTGATGACTTGTTCCGCTCGCCTTCCTGTATATGCATTTCTCATCGCCTTTGTGGTGCCCGACGGCACGCTGTGGGGACTCAACCGACAGGGTTTGTTCCTTTACGGGCTTTACATCCTCAGTTCATTGGCCACCTTGCTGCTGGCCTGGGGCTTGCACAAAGCGCTGCCCAAACCCCAGGAGCGACGAGAAATGGCCGAAGAATGGCCTTCTTACCGTGTGCCTCGAATCAAGTTGGTGGCCGGAAACATGATCCGGCAAGGGGCCGTTTTTGTGCGGTCCGCAGGCCAGGTCATTGTGGTTCTGAGCGTGGTGTTGTGGACACTCGGGTTTCTCGGGCCAGGTTCTTTGGCCGAGCGCCAAGCGATGGAACCGAGCGCACGGCTGGAGTCCAGCGTGTTGGGCGCAGTTGGAGACGCAATCGAACCCGTGGTCACCCCCCTGGGCTACGACGGCCGCCTTGGCATCGCCGTCCTCTCGTCCTTCGCCGCCCGCGAAGTGTTTGTGGGCACCGTCCAGACCCTGTACCCGTCTCCGGACGGGTCCACCCCCAAAGTGAGCGAATTGAAATCTCGCTTGGCGCAAGAAATCCACCCGCGCACAGGCAGACCGTTGCTGACCACAGCCTCAGCCGCCTCTCTCATCGTGTTTTACATGTTCGCCATGCAATGCCTCAGCACGCTGGCCGTGGTTCGTTCTGAATTGAACAGTTGGGGATGGGCCTTGGGCCAAACCGTGGGACTCACGCTCCTCGCCTATGTTTTGGCGTGGATCACCCACAGCCTGCTTTCCTGACAGACTGACGCCAATTCAGGCGACGGAGGCCGAATCGGCCGCCACACGAACCCAAAGGTGCGCCGCCGCCTCTTTGCGAACCGAAAGGGTGCGCCCACAGGTGCAAATCGCCATGGGGCCGTCGGCCGGCGCCACGTGACGAACCTCCACGGAGGATCCGATGCAACATCCCATCTGCACGAGCGCCATCACCTCCTCAGGGGTGTCGACGCGCTCGATGACCCCACACTCTGCGGGGCCCAGCTCAGAAAGTTGCTTCACGGACATGGTTGCAAAAATAACGGTCGCTTCATCATGCAGTCTCTCCCATGTTTGGGGGATTTCCATCATCTTGCGTTCATGATGAGGTCCAACACATTCGTTCACAGCACGTTTTCGACGCTCGCTGCCACGCTCCTTGCCTGGTTGCCATTTTCGCCCCAAGCCCAAATCACTTGGGACTTCGCCGAGCCCATCGCGGTCGCCGGCGAGGAATTTGGCAACCGTTGCCCGCGCCTCGTGCTGGACGCCTCCGGCAACCCCATGGTCCTCATGGGCAAATCGGGCGAAGGCTTGTTCCTGGCCACCAGCGACAACGGCGTCTTCAACACCCCGCTTCCCATCTCCACGCTGTAC
>CAJWII010000034.1 GCA_913041065.1 uncultured Flavobacteriales bacterium | reverse complement strand
CCCCTTCGCGGGCGTGCTCCATAATGATGCTGTATTCCAAACGAGCGTCCGCGCCGAGCTCTTTGCGCACAGTCTTACGCAACAAAGAGACGTAGTGCTCCTCAAGCCACTCGTAGAAGAATTGCGAGGGAACTTGAATCGTGAGCACATTGCCATCTAGCTTCACCGGCTTGATGGGGGCAAACCAAGTCTTGAACGCCTGATCGTTGATGTTGTCTTTGATGACAGTCAGGCACTGGGCCCAAACGCTGGCGTGGTCTTGGTTCATGCAGAGAGGGTGAAAAAGGTTCAACTGGTTGGTCTTCAAACACCCTTGGAGAAGGGGGTTATTCGTCAACAACCGAGACGGCGAATTTTGGGATAAATCTCCTCAAAAAAAAAATTCAAAGGCCTTGATTTTTGACGAATTCTAACAGGTGAAAAAACCAGGGCATTACTCAGTTTTATGTGGTGAAAAATGAACGTTTCATTCCCGATTTGCATCTTGCAGTCATGGGAATGTTCATAGCCACGGTTGCAGGGCAAGTGCACGTGCACGACTTGCGGGTAAGGTACGCAGACACAGACAGAATGGACATGGTGTACCATGGGGCATACGCGGCTTATTTGGAGGCGGCACGTGTGGAAATGTTGCGAGACGCTGGATTCGTTTATGCCCAAATGGAACGGGAGGGGACGTTGTTGCCGGTGGTACAATTGGAGCTGACTTACAAGAAGCCCGCTCGTTACGACGAGGAACTTGAAGTGCACACCCACATTGTCCAGCCGCTCACGTCCAAGCTGGAACTGCACTGCGAAGTGCGTCGCGGCGAAGACATCCTTGTGGTGGGCAGGGTGGTCTTGGTGTTTGTGGATGGTTCTTCGGGAAGGCCCAAGCGCGCGCCGGAAACTTTGTCCCAAACCATGTCCGAGATGGGCTTGGTGTGGTCTTGAGTAAGATTCAGGATGACAAGGCCTGTCGGACGAGGCTGTCAATGACAGGGATGACGTTGTCCCAAGAAAAGGATTCGGCTTTTTGGCGGTAGGCTTGGGGCGTTGTCGGCCAAGTCCTCCACGCTTGATTCTGGAGCGCATCCAGCCACATTTCTGGGTCCATGAATAGGTGCCCGTCGGGCATGGTCTCCGGGTAAGCGTGCGATTCAGGCACCCACGGCATTACTTCACATCTCATGGCTTCCACAACTGCCAACCCGAAGTACTCTTGCTTCGGTGCCAAGGGCGCCGCGGTGCTTCGCCATAGCCACTGAATGTAGTCCTCCTTGGAGTCGGCATACCCCCATTGCAAACACCGAATTCCCATGTTCTCGCGCATCGCTTCCCAGCCTTCAGGAAGCCTGCCTTTGGATTCTCCCAACACCACAAACTTGGCCGGGATGTCGCGAGCAAGGATGTTGTGGACAAGGCCCATCCAAGCGTCGGTGCCTTTGTCCCATGACCAGCGCTGGTTCCAAAGAAGCACCGGTACGTCGCATTCAGCCCAGTTGATGGGGGTGTCGGGTTTCATTGCATCCCAGCCTTCAAAGTCCATCCCCAAGTGCACCACATGGCTCTGTACAGCGATGCGTGCAGCTGGACGGGACAACCTCGGCTTGGGCATTTTGGACATCCACGCATCGACCGCCTCCAGAAACACATCGCGGTGGTGGGCTGAATTGAACCAAACTTGGTCCGCAGCAAGGGCGCTGGAGACATTGATGTAGCTGTAGGCCAAGTCACGTCCGAGATTTGGGTCGTTGTCGGTGGGGGACCACGGGAACGTCAATTGGTTTTCGTGAAACATGACCACGCACTTGACGCCATACCACGTGGCTGGCAACAAGCCTTTGAGTTGTGCGAGGTCGCACATGTCGGTGGTGAGGAGCACATCGGGTGGAGAGGTGTCCTGCAATTCGCGAGCCCAGATCGCCGCAGCGCCTTGCATCCGCCATTTCCAATGGTTGGCAGGAAACGTCTTGAGTTCCACGCGATGTCCCTGTTGGGAGAGTCCGTCTTGGACGCCTTGGCTCCAGGCGGCATGGGACCCGCCATGAAAGGGGTCCAACAAAAGAATGTGCGCGCAGTCGTTCATGGAGCCAAGTTTTGAAAAGGTACAACATGCCGGGCTCGCCAGGGGATGGACGCGCTTGGCGCAAGCTGGGGTTGCCGGCGTCGTGCCATGCGCTCACCCATGCAGAAGCCACGAGATGGCTGGTTTCGCAAAATCTGGGCCACGTGCGGTGACCGGTCAGGCTGTCCCAGCAGCTCAGCGCCTCGGGACTGGGCAGCATGGACAACGTCCGCCCACGACGGCGCAACGCCCATCCACGCATCTGGGTTAACTGGCGCCACTCGGCTTCTGCCGCGAGCACGAGTGGTACGTCTTCGTGGCTCTTTTGCAAGATGCTCCAGGGGTCCCAGAGGGGGTCGTAGTCGGGCCGAGCCTCTGACAGGTCGCAAGTGTGTGAAGCCATCAGGTGCTCGACATTGTGCGTCTCCCACAAGGCGTGGATGCCAGTTTGGTTGGTCCGTTGGCCGTCGTAGTTCCCGGTGGTGTGCAGCGGCACGTGGGCGTCGGCCAAATAGTGCCCCAAATCGGCGGCGGTGCGCAGCACGTCCTCCAAGTCGGCAGGGGTGGAATCCGTGGCCGCCATCAGGCCCACAAGCTTTCGGTACGTCCAAAACAACTGCCATGGCAACACCCCAAATCTGCGAGGATCCAGGGTGCTGTCGCAGGCGGTCACCATGGCTTCGTAATCTTGCCACCTCATTCCAATCGGCCCATGCGAGCAGGAGCCCTCCGGCCACGCCTCAAGCACGTCGTCGAAGTCAAGGAAATGTCGCGGCGCCTCGAGGCTGTCGTTGTGCTTGCGGGCGTCGGCCGAAGTGGCGTGACGCACCAACAGGGTGGGGTCCCCACCCCATGCATCTTGGAGGTCACGAGGCAATTGGGTCCAAGCCTTGGCATGGATGTGTCGATGGGGGGAGAACCCCCAACCCGTCAGCAGGGCGGAAAGGACGCAGGCGATGGCGCCTGCCAGGATGTCAAATGGACGTCGGTTCATGGTTCAGACGAACCAAAGAACCGTTTTTCAAGATGGGTATCGCCCTGCAGTTGTTGGGCGTTAAGCAATACTTCACGTCCTCGTTCAAATTGAGCTTGCGCAGCCGCCTTCTGTGTGAAGAAGCCTTCAGGAATGAGAACATGTTGTCGCGCGAGGAGCGAAACAAAAATTTGGCCGCCACCGTGCTGTCTTCGTTGGCGTAAAACTTGCCTGAGGCCAAGCAGAGTTCCGCGATGGCCCCTCCACAAATGGTGTCTTCCAGGTTGAACTTGTCCTTCCATCCCGACCCCAGGACCAGCACGTCGCGTTCTTGGTCAATGAGCCAGGCACAAAGGGCGTCGAGGTTGTTCAACGCGCCCACCACCACGGTGGACTTGTCCTTGGCCATGTGGATGGCCTTGGTGCCATTGGTGGTGGTTAGCACCACCGTTTTGCCTTTCAGCTCGGGGTCCATGTAGCTGTAGGGAGAATTGCCCATGTCAAATCCTTCCACGATTTGTCCCCCGCGTTCCGCCGCCACGATGTGGCCTTGTTCTTTGTGGGCTCGGGCTTCTTCCAACGTCGCCACCGGTATGATTTCCCCCACACCATGTTCTATGGCGGTGCAAATGGCGGACGTAGCCCGCAGCACATCCAAGACGACCACGAGGTCAAAGTCTTGCTCGTAAAGGTGGTACTCGCCGGGCGAGAAGCAAACTTCAATGCGGTTCATGACGTCGTGGATGTGGGTTCAGGAGGTCAAAAAGGGAAACTTCACCACGTGGCAGGCCACCTTTTTGTTTCGGATTTGGACAAACAAGTCCGTGCCCAGCGCGGACACATCTCGGTCAAGGTAGGCCATACCGATGCCATGACCCAAGGAAGGGGACATCGTTCCGCTGGTGACAGTCCCCACGACTTGGCCTGCCGCGTTCACCACGTCGTATCCCTGGCGCGGAATGCCCCGGTCGTCCATGACCAGCCCCCGCAGACGTCGCGGGGTGCCGTCGGCCTTGTGCGCCTTGAGGGTCTCGGCGTCCACAAAGTCTTTGGTGAACTTCGTGACCCAGCCCAACCCTGCAGAAATGGGCGATGTGGTGTCGTCGATGTCGTTGCCGTAGAGACAGAACCCCATTTCCATGCGCAACGTGTCGCGCGCGCCGAGTCCGCATGGCGGCACACCGGCGTCCAGCAGGGCTTCCCAGATGGCAGCCACCCCTTCGGGCGCCACGTAAATCTCCACGCCGCCTGCGCCGGTGTAGCCAGTGGCCGACACCAAGACGTCATTCCCAAGAAGCGTGCCTTCTGTGAAGGTGTAGTAGGTCAAATCTTCCCAGGGCTGACCGTCCTTCCGCGTCGGGGACATCTGCCCCAAGACGCCTTGAGCCTCTGGGCCTTGCAGCGCGATCAGCGCATGTCTGTCGCTGACGTCTTCCAGCGACACGTCGAAGCCTTTGTCGGCGACTTGGGTTTGAATCCAAGCCCAGTCTTTTGCACGGTTGTTTGCGTTGACGACAAGCATGTAGCGGTCTTCAGCAAGTCGGTACACCAACAAGTCGTCCACGATGCCGCCTCGGACGTTGGGCATGCAGCTGTACTGAACCTTGCCGTCGAACAAGCTGCTGGCGTCGTTGCTAGACACCCACTGGACCAAGGCCAAAGCGTCTGGCCCAGACACGAAAAACTCGCCCATGTGGCTCACGTCGAACATGCCGACGCGGTCGCGTACGGCGTGATGCTCTTCCTTCAGCCCGGCGTATTGCACGGGCATGCTGAAACCGGCGAAGGGGACCATCTTTCCTCCCGCCGCAATGTGCGCGTCGTGGAGGGGGGTGAGTTCAAGTGGGGGTGTCTCCATGGCGCGAAGGTAATGAGGCGGCTTCCGGCCCGAGGTGGAACACCACGTCGAGGATTGACCTCCCTCCGACAAATCCCAACCGGTCTTCGAACACTTGGGGATAGGGCGCGGTGGACGCGCTGCGCCACAGCTTTTTCTGGCGCCAGTCCTTGCCGGGTTCCCCTGTGAGGTAGGAAGAGGTCAGCTTGGGGTGGTCTTGGCCAAGCCATGTGCAGGCCAAGGCGGTGGAGGCCAAGGCCGCCTCAAGCCAAGAACTGCCAGGTTGAAGGTGGTCGCGCGACCAGCGTTCCACGTCTTCCAAGTAGTGCTCGAAGAACGGTGCGCTGCCGCAATTGGTGCGCAGGGGTTTGAGCAAGACGCCCGGATGAACCTTGTCGGTGAACAAAATGTCGTGCAGCCCTCTGCTGGCCGCGCCGCGTCGGTGCACAGGCACCGTGACAAAACAAGGTCCTTGGCTTTGGACCAAGGCGATGCGGTTTCTCAGGCTTTGTTTGACGTAGTGCTCGTGTTGACAAACCAAGGTGTCCGACTTTCGGGCCACGTCAAACCACGCGGATGGAGGAAACAACGCCGCAGGAAGGATGGCCCAGCCGCCACTCACTTGACGGTCTTCATCATGCGGTCCCACCGGATTTTGGCCTCGCCATGCTGGGCTTCGTTTTGCTTGCTGAACCAAATGAACGACGCCCGTCCCACGATGTGATTCTCCGGCACAAACCCCCACATGCGGCTGTCGGCCGAGCGGTGGCGGTTGTCGCCCATCATCCAGTACCCGTCCATGCCGAAAGTGTACGTCGTGGCAGGTTCCCCGTCCAAGGTTACTTGTCCATCGGGGCGCTCCACCAAGTCGTGGCCTTCGTATACGGTCATCCAGCGGCGGTAGAGGTCCAAGTTGCGCGGAGTCAGGTCCACCGTGGTGCCTGCCTGAGGCAACGTGACAGGTCCAAAGTTGTCTGGGTCCCATTCATTGAATTCGGGATCCCAGACGTTGGGGAACATTTCCAGACGTCCCCTCCGGTGGGCGTTGCTCATGGGTTCCACCGACACGGCCAGGGTGTTCATGGCTTCCACCTCCTGTTCTGTCAGCGCCATGACCGCGGCAATGCCTTCCGGGATGGCGCTCACCGGGCCAAGGTCAAGTTTGGTCAAGCGGAGTTTTCTGAACGCATTCTGTGCTTCCGCTTGGTTGGCGAACACCACGCGGTGTTCCATCTGCAGTCCTTCCGGGTTCTCAACCGCTTTACCGTTGATGTGAAGTTGGCCTTCAACCACGCTCACCGTTTCTCCTGGCAAGCCCACGCACCGCTTCACGTAGTTCTCCATCTTGTCGATGGGGCGCGCCCGCAACCCAGGAGATTTGGCCGCTTGCTTGCGGGCCTTGTCCATGTACATGTCTGGGGCCAAAGAGAAGGTTTGGACGTCGCCGCCCGCCCGGCGAATGCCTTCACGGCGCAGGAGCGCTTGCGTGTCGTGCCCCACCAACACCGGGTCGACGTACACCGTGTCGCCCAGAGGGAAGCTGAACACCACCGCATCGTAGCGCTTCACGCCCCGCCAACCCGGGAGTCTGGTGTATGGCGTGGTGAACCAGCTGGTGTAGCTCGGGGTCAGGCCTCCGGGTAGGGCGTTGTGGATGAACGGCATGGACACGGGGGTTTGGGGCAACTTGGGGCCGTAAGCCGTCTTGTCCACAATTAGGTAGTCGCCCACGAGCATCGACCCCTCCATGGAAGGCGTGGGGATGGTGAAGGGCTCGACAATGAGCATGCGCAGGGAGCCCGCGACCACGACGGCCCACAAGAGGGCTTCGCTCCATTCCCGGGCTGTGGACTTGCGCGTTTTGGACCAGTCTCGTTTTCCCACCCAAGCTTGGTCCTGTTGCCTCAACTCCCACAGAGCCCACCAAGGGAGGGCGCCAAACATCCACTGGTCTTTCGTGGACCTCTTGCCAAACGCCAAGCCCAGTTCTACGTGCATGATGGTCATCATGAGGAGGTTGATGCCTGGAACAAAAAGGAACAAAGCCCAGTGCTTGGGACGTTCAATCAAATCGAGCCAAGACAAAAAGTGCAACCCTGGCAACGCCCCCTGCCATGCAGGGCCGTCGGGGCTTTTCCGCTTGATCAACACCGGCAAGACGGCGAGTTGCACCAGGATGGCCAGGGCCAAGAGAATCCAAGGAATGAGATGCATGGTCAGAAGAGGTCAGTCATGGTGTAAACGCCGTGGTCGTCGGCAAGGTGTTTGGCCCAAGTCCAGCGCAAGGCGAGGACAGCACCCTCCGCAAACCCTTGCCTGGATTTGGCTTCGTGTTGCAAAACAACGGCATCGTGGACGGAGTTCCAGGCCAACGTATGCAAACCCACCACGTCTCCCGTGCGTTCGGAAGTGACTTCAACCGGATCGGGCCAACCTCCCTGTTCCACGTGGGATTTCAGCGTCAAGGCGGTCCCTGAGGGGGCGTCCTTTTTGTGGGTGTGGTGCACCTCGTGGATGGAGGCATCGTAGCCCTCAAGCAGCGCAAACACGCGGGCCGCTTCTCGGGCGATGAGGTTTGTGGCGTGCACCCCGGGGCTGAAGTTTGTGCTCCAAAATACGGACGTGCCGCACTGAGCCGCCGCGACACGGACCTTGTCAAGGTCTTGATGCCATCCTGTGGTGCCGGTCACCACGGGCACGCACGCGTCGATGCACCGCGTCAAGTTGCCCACGGCGGCTGCGGGCTCGGTCGCCTCGAACACGATGCCGTCTGGGGACCAGCCCATGCCAGCTTGAACCTGAACGCCCATGGATCCTCCAGCGTCGGACCAAGCGCGGGCCACTGCCTGCCCCAGCTTTCCGGCGCCGACCAACGCGAGGGGTGGCATGTTGGAGGGGAGGGGGAGTTGAGTCATGGCATCGGGGTTGCACGGCGATGAAGGGACCACGTGACCCGAACCCCAGGCTTGCCAAACACGGAGGTCAGTCCAGCATTTAAGTCGTCGGACGTGTCCAGGCCACGGAGCAAGGCGCCGGTGTTGGCGTCCAACACTTGAAGGCCATGTGCCAGCAAGATCGACAGGATGCTGAGGTCGCGGTTTCTTCGGTAGAAGAGGGCACGTTCCTCCAGCGCATTCTCGGTGTAGAAGTTTCCGAACTCGTCCCTGAGCACAGGCGTAGTGGAGGGGTCGTCGTCGGTCAGGGCGATGAGGTCGTCGAGGCTGGCCCGAAACTCTTGGACATTTCCTTGGGTGGACCACACGGCGTACCCCAGACCTCCCCAGACGATGGGGACCTTCCAGATTTGCCGATTCATGATTTGGCCCATGCCTGGGACACATGCTGCCCAAACCGTGGTGCATTTCACGCGCAACGACGTGCTGTCAAGCGGCGCCTCTTGGCCGTGAGCCAACGGGGTCCAAACCATGCCCCAGCCGAGAACAAGGGCTCCAATCCAGGCGCATGCAAGCTTCAATACAGTCCCAGTTTGTTGAGGATGGATTCGAGGTCGGAAAGGTTCTGGTATTTTACGGTGATTTGGCCTCCGCCTTGGGCGGTGCGTTGGATGGCCAGTTTGGCGTGGGTGTCACTCAACTTCATCCGCAGACGGCCCAAGGCCAAGGTCTCGTCTTCACGCACGGTCAGACGCTGCTTCTGGGGTTTGGTTGAGGCGGTTCCAGAACACTTCAGTGCCTTCACCCAGGACTCGAGTTCCCGCACGCTTGTGTCCTCCGCCACGGCCTTCTCCGCCAGCGCCACTTGTTGGTACGACGCGTCGCTCCCAGACAATCCCGCCAAAGCTTTGGCGTGCCCCAACCCCAAATGACCCTCCCTCAACATGTGTTGGATGCGCATGGGCAAGTCCAAGGCACGCAAGTGGTTGGTCACCGAGGACCGTGCCTTTCCCACGCGCTTGCCCAGTTCCAGCTGAGTCAACCCGCAGTCGTCCATCAGCCGCTTGTAACTCAGCGCCACTTCCATTGGATTGAGGTTTTCACGCTGGATGTTTTCCACCAGCGCCATTTCCAGGAGGGTTTGGTCGTCGGCCTCTCGGACGTAGGCAGGCAAGGCGTCGAGCCCCACCATTTGGGCCGCCCGAAACCGTCGCTCGCCTGAAATGATTTGAAATTTGGAGGCACGCACCCTGCGCAGGGTGATGGGCTGGATGATGCCCAGCGCTTCGATGCTTTCTGCCAGGGCCTTCAGCCCGACTTCGTCAAATTCCTGCCGAGGTTGGTTGGGGTTGGCTTCAATGTCGGCGATGGGCACTTGACGGACCGCCGAGGCAGGCTTCGCACGGCCAGGTGTCGAGGGTGCAGAGACCGCCTGGAGTGTGGGTCGGGCGTCGCCCGTTTGACCCAACAAGGCGTCCAGTCCGCGTCCAAGCCCCTTACTGGGCGCCATGGCTGATGTATTTGTCTTCAGTCCGCATTTGGGTCATGTCGTTCTTCTGAAGCAGCTCGCGAGCCAGATTCAGGTAGTTGATGGACCCTTTGCACGAGGCGTCATGCAGGATGATGCTTTCGCCGTGGCTTGGGGCTTCCCCAAGACGGGTGTTGCGGTGGATGACAGTGTTCAAGACCAAATCCTGGAAGTGGGTGCGCACTTCTTCCACCACCTGGTTCGCCAAGCGCAACCGTGTGTCGTACATCGTCAGCAGGATGCCTTCCACCGCCAGGGATGGGTTGAGCTGGGTCTGCACAATCTTCACTGTGTTCAGCAGTTTGCCGAGCCCTTCCAAGGCAAAGTATTCGCACTGGACAGGAACCATCACGCTGTCCGCGGCCGTAAGAGCATTCAACGTCAGCAAGCCCAGGCTCGGGGAGCAGTCCAGCACAATGAAGTCGTAATCGTCGCGGACCTCTTCAAGGGCCTGGCGCAATTTGCGTTCTCGCTTGTCGGCGTGCACCAATTCGATCTCGGCGCCCACCAAGTCGAGGTTGGTGGGAAGGACGTCCAGGTTGGGAGAGGAGGAGGGGACGATGCAATCGCGCAAGGCCACATCGCCGGAAATCACCTCGTAGCTCCCCTGAACAACTTGCCGGGGATCGACGCCCACGCCGCTCGATGCGTTTGCTTGAGGATCGAGGTCCACGAGGAGGGTTTTGTACTCCAACACCCCCAAGCAGGCCCCCAAATTGATGGCTGTGGTGGTCTTTCCGACTCCACCTTTTTGGTTGGCTACAGCAATGATTTTTCCCATGGTACTCGGACTCTTCGAGTTTTAAACGAAGGTAGGGCCGAGATGGGGTGGAGGTGGGTGGAGTTATGCACAGGCCCGCCTCGCTTTATCAAAGATTCAGAGGTCGTCGAAGGCGATGTCTTCTTCGCTGTTGGAGCCGTCCTGGTTGGATGAATCCTCTTCAGAAGAATCCTCGCTTTCCTGCGCTGCACGCTCTGCGATGGGGTCCCTGTACTCTCCGGTCGCCATGAGTTCCTGAATCTTGTCCACCGCGTCCAAGAAGCCTTCTTCAAACTTCTCAAAGTCTTCCCGGTAGAGGAATATCTTGTGCTTGGAATAGCTCACGTTGCCATGGTCGTCGAAGCGCCGTTTGCTTTCGGTGATGGTCATGTACAGGTCCTTGCCTCGGGTGGATTTGACGTCAAAAAAGTACGTGCGCTTGCCCGCCCGAACAGGCCGTGAATACAACTCGTCTTGGTTTTCGTAACTCGACATGATGGAAAAATCTCAAGGTTGCTTGCCCTGAAGATAGGGCAAACGCCAACTTATCGCGCAAGCGTCAAGTGGCCTGCCATCTCCCGTGGATACCCGATTTGGTCGAAGTAGGCCACGTAAAACAGGTACACCCCATCAGGGCAATAGTGCTGCCCATCGTCGGCCCGTTGTCCCAGCCAAGGCTGGTCAGGGTCGAAGCTTTCAAACACCAATTCGCCCCATCGGTTGGTGATGCGAAGGTGGTATTGTGTGACCCCGCTGACCACCGGAAGCCACACGTCATTGACGCCGTCTCCATCGGGCGTGAAGGCCGTGGGGGCGTAGAAGACGGAGCCGGCCACACTGACCTCGCCTGTTGCGGTGGCCGCACACCCGAAGTCGTTCACCACGGTTTGGGTGATGGTGTAGGTTCCGCCGTCTTCGTAGATGTACTGCACGTAGCACCCTTCCAGACCATTGCCATCTCCGAAATTGTAGTAGCAGTCCACGTCTTGGTCTCCGAGGTATTCCACCCACACTTGCGGATTCAAGATGTCCACTTGGTTGGGGGTGATGTCGATGGCCGCTTGGGGCACGGGCAGCACTTCGATCACTTCTGTGCCAACCAGCTCCAAACTGCGTGGGCAGAATCCGCCTGTTTCCATCTCCAACGTGATGGGAAACGTGCCTGCCGAGGTGTACTGGTGGCTGGTGTTGGGGGCGTTGGACGTGTTCCCGTCCCCAAAATGCCACGTGTAGGTGGTGGGGGTCTCGGTGGTGCTCAGGTTGGTGAAGCTGACCGAATGCGGAGGGCACCCTGAGGTGGGGCCTGCCTCAAATAGAATGGTGGGCTCTGCGATGGCGGTGACCGGAACGCTAAACGTCTCCAAGCATCCCGTCAGCCCGGGGACGCTGGCCGTCAGGCTCACCTCGTACGTGCCAGGTGCGGCGTAAATGAGCCCGTCAACCACCTCGCCTTCCACGTCGGCAAAGGCCACTTCCCCACCGAAGTCCCACTCGTACACGGTGTTTTCGTCCACCGACGCGACACCTTCCATACTGAAGTAGTGGTCTTCAAAGCAGTCCGGCGTGGGGGCCACGAATTCCGGTTCCAGCAGGAATTGAATTTCAACCTCCGCCGTGGCGTAATCGGGACAGCTGAAATCGGCACCGGCGCTCAAGGTGATGGTGTAGACGCCCGTGTCTGGGAAGGTGTACGTCGGATTGGGGTCGGTGCTTGTCCCTGCCGGCAACCCTCCTTGTCCATCTCCAAAATCCCAGATGTAGACCTCGGCGTTTTCCGAGAGGTTGACAAAGTCAAATGTCAGACCGGTGCAGAATTGGTATTGGTCTTCCACCATGGCCAACGGATTCGCGGGGGAGTCGTAATTGAACGTCGCTTCCTCCGTGCAGCCGTGGTTCTCGATGTACACGATCGCCTCCCACGACGAGGCATCTCCATAGTTGATGTTGGATGGCGATTCCAGGTTGGACAATGTGGGTGACCCGATGCCAAAGTCCCATTGGATGTCGGCAAACTCGTCGATGTTGTTGCCCTCCACACTGAAATCGAAGACCTCATTTCCGTCCTCACAAGAGAACCCGTCCAACACAATTTGCGGTTCGACGGGTGGGTACACCATGTAGATGGCCTCTGAGGTGTCCGCGCAGGGCCAGCCAGGATTCACCACCAGGGAGACGATGAAGTCGCCTGCCGTGGGCCAGGTGTAGGTGGGCTCAAATTCGTCGCTCACGTCAGTGGTCATCCCTGGCACCCCGAAGTCCCAGCTGTAACTGGTTCCGTTCTGGGAGTTGTTGTCTAAGGTGAGCGTTTCGCCGATGCAAAGTTGCGCCGGGGTTTGATCCGCCACAAGGGATTGGATGTTGGGGTCGCACAAGGTGACGTTGAATTGGAAGTCCCGCATTGTGGTGCTCAAGAGCTCGCCGTCGCGGTATTCAGAGACACAAATGCCGATGGCGTACTGGCCTGGTTGGTTCGGCATGCCTGTGATCACACCTGTCACAGGATCGATGTCCATGGCTGGGTCGGAGGCGATGGGGTCTGTGGCGCTGTATCCGTTCAAATACAGCACATCGTTGTAAGGCGGTGTTGCCGGAGGGTTGGGAACGGGGCTGTCGTACCCGTTGCCACCACCGGTGCCTCCGCCGTCCAGCGGCGCGCAGAAGGAATACACGAGTTCGTCTCCGTCCGGATCGATCGCGCTGTGGTCCCAGGTGAAGTCGAAGTTGGCGCACACCGCCACGGGAGGCAGTTCCTGGAAGACGGGCGAGCTGTTGTTGGTGGCATCTGGCCCTTGGCTTGTGCCCGGAATGTGGGTCAAGAAGGTGGCGCCAGGATTCTCGGTGCCACCAAAGTTCTGAAGGTTGCTGATGGAGGGGTTCCTGCAGCAGCGCTGCCACATCAAATCCCAGCCGTAGTCGTTGGCAGGAAGCGTCACGTTGGTGCTGTAGATGGCCTGCTCGATGCACAAATCCGGGGGCGGTGTGCCGCAAGGGTTGCCCAGCACGACGGGCACGCTGGACACACTGGATTGTGTCAATGGAATGGTGAGCACGTCGTTGAAGCCGATGGTGCCTGATCCGTCCCACATGCCGATGTACACCTGGTCGTCAAACCCCGTACCAAGGGTGTTGGCAGGTCCGCAATCGCGGTACACCTTCAAGGTGATCAGGTATTGGTCGCCCCCGAGGTGGGTGTAATAAATCTCCCCGCCAACCAGGTGGGTGGCGCTTGCCATGAGCCCCACCGACCCAAGGACGGCGGCACACACACATTTCAGGAGTCGTGTCAAGTTCAACGGATGGAATGATATGTCCTGCAAGGCGACACCAAAAGTACGCACCGCGGAAAGGTAACCTTGGATGGCGGCAAAAGGTTGACTCACGGCGTGCGAAACACATGCAGGCTGCCGCGCTGCCGCTGGCCATCGGGTCGGATTAGCACCCACTGATAATGCCCATCTGGCACGCGGTCGCCGTTGGGGTATCTGCCGGTCCACACCAATTCCGATTGGGCGTTGGACGTGGTTTGGTCGGACCAAACTTCCACCCCGTAGCGGTTCAACAGGAGGAGCCTGGTGCCCTCCAGGTTCGACAGTCCCCGAATGCGGAACGAATTGTTGCCACCCAGGTCGTCTGGGGTGAAGACGTTGGGGATGTCGCAATTGCGCACGCGAACCATGGCTTCGGTCACAAAGCCGCACGTGTCCACCAAGCTCAGGGGTTCGTACCACGACACCGAAGTTGCCAGGGCTTCCAACCCATCCAACACCCAATGCTCCCCTTGCGGGGTGGCGTTGGCGAGCAACGGCACGCCGGAATCAGGGTTGTTCAAAATGGACACGCCGTTGTACAATACGTCTGCCACGGGGATGCCGTCGTTGTCTGCAGGAAATTCAATCGCCTCCAATGGGCACAGCGCGGTTTCTGTGGCGACGGGGTGCAGGACAGGAATGGTGTGAAGCAGCGTTTTGCCACATTGGTCGGTGATGGACAGCCCCACCAACGTCTCAGAGGCCAATTGCCCAGAGCCGTCGATGAAGAAAAACGTCGAGTCAAATTGGGTTGTCCAGGCTCCCGGAGCTTGGGTGGCGTTGCCCCAAGGGTCCCCGTACCATTCGTACATGAAGGGCCCGTATCCGGAAATGTCGTCGTATCCCAACGTTTGGGAACCGTCGTCTGCCAGGCACGACAGCGGCGCAGGGGAGGGGACAATGGGAATGGGGTCCACCAGCACCACACGTGCGACAGTGCTGGAGAGCTGGTCGCAAGCGTTCACGTAGTTGCACTCAATGCGCAAATGCTCCACGCCTTCCTCGAAGCCGTCGTCCTCCAGACCCAAGGTGATGTCGCTTGAGGTTTCGCCTGCAGCCATCACCACCTCATAAAAGTTCTCGTCAAAATCCAGCCCGGGGAAGGCCGACCCTGTCAACGTCAAGTAGGTGGTGTCGGTCATGTCGGATTCGGACTCCGTCC
>CAJWII010000033.1 GCA_913041065.1 uncultured Flavobacteriales bacterium | reverse complement strand
GCACGCAGCACGTGCGAGCCCTGGGTCGCGCCACTGGAACACGCGCTTCCACCAGAACAAGCCACCCCTTCCAAATCGAGCAGGAAGGTGGCCATTCCGCTGTTGGGGTGCGGCGGGAATTTCACGTTGAGCACAGTGTACAAGCGATCTGCTTGGTTCGAGTTGCCATTGAACACCACTTCTGGAAGGCGCGCACGAAGTCCGTCCACCATCAGCTGCTTGACGCCGCGCACATGAGACTCGTGCTCCACCATGTGCACGAACGCGAGTTCAAATGCCTTGGCCAGGCCCACGATCCCCGCCACATTCTCAGTGCCGCCGCGCATGGCACGCTCTTGGCCACCGCCGACAATCATTCCCTCAATGCGCAGGTCAGGATTCGTGTACAAGAAGCCTGAGCCCTTGGGGCCGTGAAATTTGTGGGCGCTGCACGCCAGGAAATCAATGTCCACCTCGGAAAGGTCCATGGGATAGTGTCCCATGGTTTGAACGGTGTCGCTGTGAAACAACGCGCCGTGCGCCCGGCACAATTGACCCACGGCTTGCAGGTCAATCATCACACCGACCTCGTTGTTGGCGTGCATGAGGGACACCAGGGTCTTGGCAGCGTCATCTGAAAGCAACTCGCGCAAATGGGCCATGTCAACCTCCCCCGAAGGCAGGTGACGCACATGAAGCACCTCCACGCCCTTGGCTTCCATGGATGCCGACGCCTTGACCACGGCGCTGTGCTCAGCTGCGGACGTGACAATGCGGGTGACACCCAAGCATCTCACAGCTGCGGAGATGGCGTGGTTGTCTGCCTCGGTCCCGCCTGAGGTGAAGCAAATGGAGCGTGGTGTGCACTTGAGGCGGGCTGCAATGGCCCTACGGCTGGTTTCCACGAGCGCCTTCGCCTTGCGGCCCACAGCGTGGGACGACGACGGATTCCCGAATGCGTGTTGGTACACGTCCAACATGGCCTCGGCCACCTCAGGGGCGACCGGGGTCGTGGCGGCGTTGTCCAAATAGGCGGCACTCATGCCGACAAATTTACGCTTGAGGCCCCTCCAACGATGCCAAATGACGCTTCAAGTCTCCTTTAAACCTGTCCACAAGCGCCTGGGCCTCCTTTGGCGACGGGCCTTCGGCGTAAATCCGAATGATGGGCTCGGTGTTGCTTTTGCGCAAGTGCACCCATCCGTTCTCCAGGTCAAACTTCACCCCATCCACGTCGTTCACCTCGGCATCCTTAACCTCGGCCTGGAGGGCAGTCAGCGCTTTGTGTACATCCACAGGGGGCAGGTCCATCTTGTCCTTGACCATGCTGAAATCGGGGTAGGTGGCCCGCAATGCACTGCAAGTCATGCCCTTCGACACCAACAAGGTCAAAAACAACCCGATGCCCACCAACGCGTCCCGACCGGCATGCGACGTGGGGTAAATGACCCCGCCGTTGCCTTCGCCGCCAAGGATGGCACCGACCTCCCGCATTTGGGCCACGACGTTGACCTCCCCTACGGCCGCGGCAGTGTAGGTGCAGCCGTGACGGGCACTCACTTCCCGCAAAGCTCGAGTGCTGCTCAAATTGCTGACGGTCGGACCTGGGGTGTGCGCGAGCACGTGGTCGGCCACCGCCACGAGGGTGTATTCTTCCCCGAAAAAGCTCCCGTCCTCGCTCACAAAGCACAACCTGTCTACATCCGGATCCACGCTGATGCCCAAGTCGCACGATTGTGCAGTGACCGCATCTGTCAAATCGACCAGGTGTTTGGGCAGGGGCTCTGGGTTGTGGGCAAAGTGCCCCGTGGGGTCGCAATGCACAGGCACCACCTCCACATTGAGCGCCTTCAGCAGAAGGGGTACCGCCAGACCGCCTGACGAATTCACCGCATCCACAGCCACCTTCAATCCAGCGGACCGGATGGCGTCAGGGTCGACAAGTTCCAAGTCCAACACGTGGTCCACATGCTTTTGCAACCAAGAGTCGTCGTGGGTGGTCGTCCCTGTGTCTTCCACGTCGGCAAACGTCAGGGTCGAATTGGCCAAGGCCAACACGCCTTCCCCCGCATCCTTGGACAAGAATTCACCGCGCTCGTTGAGCAACTTCAGCGCGTTCCACTGCTTGGGGTTGTGGGACGCTGTCAAAATCAACCCCCCATCCGCGTTCAATCCCGGCACGGCCAACTCCACCGTTGGGGTGGTGCTCAACCCCAAATCGACCACGTCGATGCCCTGGGCGTTCAAGGTGCCACACACAATGTCTCGCACCCAAGGCCCACTGATGCGGGCGTCGCGCCCCACCACCACAACAGGCTTGCGATTGGGTGCATTGTGCTTTTGAAGAATCCAAGCGCCGTATCCGCTTGCAAATTGAACCACATCTGAAGGGCTCAACCCCTCTCCTGCCTGGCCTCCGACCGTGCCACGAATGCCTGAAATCGACGCAATCAACATGGCCGCAAGGTAACCCATCGCCGCGCGGCGCTCCTGTTCATTTTTCCAGGGTCCATGTTCAAAAGCCCACCCACTATGAAGGATTCTTCCGACATTTGCCACGTACTTTAGAAAGGCATGCAAGACGAGGGACGTCGACACCAAGAAGAAGAGCAGCTTCACGCGCTGGTCAAGGCCTTTGAAGCCATGATGAAAGCGGGCGAATCGAAGTTTTTCGACCACGATGAATTGGAGTGGCTGATTGAGCACTTCTTGGAGAAAGGCTCAGTGAGAAAAGCCCAACAAGTGCACCATCACGCCATCGGCTTGTACCCAGAAAGCATTTCGCTCCAGCTTCGGGAGGCCCAAATCTTAGCCAGCACAGGAAAGCACATTCAAGCGATTCCACGGCTGAAAAACTTGTTGTCGTTTGAACCCCACAACGAGGAAATCCACTTGACACTTGCGAACATCTACAGCCAGATGCACGAGCACAAGTTGGCCTTGCAGCATTTCAATGCCGTGTTGACGTTTGCAGACGCTGAACTCAAACGGGATGTTTACATCGACGTGGCCTTGGAGCACGAAAACCTCGGCGAGTGGAAGCATGCCATCCGAATCCTCCACGACGCCTTGGAAGCCGACCCAAGCAACGAAACCGCGCTGTACGAGTTGGCCTTCTGCTACGACAAAGAAGGGCGCATCCAAGAAGCTGCGGATTTCTACCTGCGTTACTTGGACGACCACCCCTACAGCTTCGCAGCTTGGTACAATCTCGGCAACGCCCACCAGCGCCTCGGAAAGTTGAAGGAGGCGGTGGAAGCGTACGACTTCGCCATCGCCATTGAAGGGGCTTTCGCGCCGGCTTACCACCAAAAAGCGGAAGCCTTGACGGCCATGGAGAAGTACGGCGACGCCTTGGAAGTGCACCGTGAGTCCCTCGAAGTGGACGCCCCCCAGCCCAGCACGCTGTGCTACATGGGCGAATGCTTGGAGCACATGGGAAGCCTCGACGAGGCTGCGGAGTACTACCACCAATGTTTGGAGCTTGATCCGCACTTCTTGGAGGCCCATGTGGGGCTAGGGGTGCTGGAAGACTTGAAAGGGAACCAGGAAGGGGCTTTGGAACACATGGCCACAGCCCTGCTGCAGAACCCTCACCACGAAGACACCTTGCTGATGATGGCCACCGTTTTGAAGAAGATGGAACGCCATGAAGAAGCGGACACCTGCCTGGTGCAGCTTTTGGAGCGCAACCCCAAACACGTGGAAGCGTGGGAGGAGCGCGTGGACAACATGCAAGCCCTCGAGGCACATGAACAAGCACTGATTTTGCTCGACAATGCCTTCGAGCACGTCCCACCCACCTCCACAGTGCTGGGGTACAAACAATTCGTCAGCCTGTTCGCGTTGCGGATGGATGGAGAGGCCTTGCGCTTGCTCGACCATTTGCTCCTCGCAGACTTTGACGGCATGAACCGGTTGTTGGAAACCTACCCCGGTTTGCTTGACGACCCGCGCGTGGCCAGCCGCTACACGCGTATGAAACCCTGAACAATGAACCACAACCTTACACATCTCCCGGAGCGCCCCGCGAAGCCCCGCGAATCGGGCTTGACCATGGTCATGGACAAAGGCCTGAGCCTCCGCCAGGCGGATGATTTTCTTGATGTCAACGCCGACAAAGTCGACTTGCTCAAGCTCGGGTTTGGCACCTCCATCGCCACCCCCAACGTCAAGGAGAAGATCAAACTCTACCACGAAGCTGGACTGATGGTCTACCCGGGCGGAACGCTGTTCGAAGCCTTTTTCGTCCGGAACCAACTGGACGACTTCTTGCGCTTTGTGGACGACCTTGGGTTGGAAACGGTGGAAGTGAGCGACGGTTCCATGGTCATTGACGAGCACGTGAAGTGCGAAATGATCAGCCGCTTGGCCAAGAACTACCGCGTGTTGAGCGAGGTGGGGTCCAAGGAAGCCGGCATCCTCATCAGTCCCAACAAGTGGACTTCGATGATGGAACAAGAGCTGGCTGCGGGCAGTTGGAAGGTCATTGCCGAGGCTCGCGAGAGCGGCAACGTGGGCATCTACCGTCCCAACGGCACCGCCCACACCGCCTTGGTGCGTCGTATTTTGGCCAAAGTGCAGCTGGAAGACATCCTTTGGGAAGCCCCCAAGAAGCCCCAGCAAGTGTGGTTCCTCAAGCAATTTGGGGCCAACGTGAATTTGGGCAACATCGGGCCACACGACGTCATCCCCTTAGAGTGCCTGCGCCTAGGATTGCGCGGCGACACGTTCTTCAACCACCTCCCTGCGGAGATGGCGGAAGGGGTGCGCCAAATTCCGGAAAACGCCGAAGTCGAGGACGATTGAACCGCTACCTTCGCGGACATGAAATCCATCTCGGTTGAACAATTGCACACTTGGCGCCAAGACAACGTCGAGCACACCTTGATTGACATTCGTGAACCGTACGAGCGGGAGGTGAGTCACATCGATGGCAAGCACATCCCGATGGCGGACATCCCAACCCACGTCGAGCACCTGCCCAAGGAACACCCTCTGGTGATCCACTGCCGTTCCGGCGCACGGTCGGCTGCCGTCACGCAGGCACTCACCACCCAACTTGGGATGGACAACGTGCACAACCTGGAGGGCGGCATCAAAGCCTGGGCAGCGACGTTTGCCCCTGACATGGACGTGGCATGAACCAACACGGGCAAATCGCATTGAAAGGATTTGCCATGGGCATGGCCGACCTCGTCCCAGGCGTCAGCGGAGGCACCATCGCGTTCATCGCAGGCATTTACGACCCACTCCTAAACAGCCTCTCGGCACTCAGCGGCGAAGGGCTCGCCTGCGTCCTACGTGGGGAGTTCAAATTGGCCTGGAAGGCCATCAACGGCCCATTCCTGCTGGCCCTTGGCGTGGGCATCCTGACCGCTGTGGTCACTTTGGCCGCACCCCTTCACTGGTTGCTGGAACACCAACCCATCATGCTCCGTGCATTTTTCACAGGGCTCGTGGCCGCCTCCGTCCCCTTGGTCGGGCGCCATTTGTCCCCCTGGAACGCACAAGCTTGGGTGTGGGCCGCCGTAGGGTGTGCTGTGGCCGGGTTTGTCACGTCCCTCCCTCCTTTGGTGCAATCCACTTCCGCGTTGTGGCTCATGGGCTCTGGCATGCTCGCCATCTGCGCCATGTTGCTTCCAGGGATTTCAGGGAGCTTCTTGTTGCTCATCCTCGGAGCCTACGCGCCGGTGCTGTCGGCCATCAAGAGCTTGGACGTGGCCAAAATTGCGGCTTTTGGCGTCGGCGCAGTGCTGGGACTCCTCGCCTTCAGCAGGGGGTTGAAATGGTTGCTCGCCACCCACAGACGGCCCGCCCTCGCCACCCTCACCGGGTTTTTGGTCGGCTCCCTTCAAGCGTTGTGGCCTTGGAAAGAAGGCGTCCGCCCGTTGTACACCCACAGCGACGGCCGCGTGGAATGGCTCTTGGTCAACGTCTCTCCAGCGCCCGGGGACGTGTGGGCGGCTGCGGCATGGATGTGCCTTGGGGCGGCTGTAGTGTGGGGGATTCACCGTTGGGGCGAGGTGAACAAGCAGGCTTCCTGACCGTGGCAGGTGTCAAGCGACTTGGACTGATCGGTCACCCTGTCGGCCATTCCCAAAGCCCCTCCTTGTTCGCCGCGCGCTTTGAACGTCTTGGACGAGACGACCTCACCTACGAGGCGTTTGACCTTCCCGACATCTCCTCATTCCCGGCCTGGTCCCAGGCCAACCCCGACGTGGTGGGGCTGAATGTGACCGTTCCCCACAAGTCTGCCGTGATGTCGTACCTCCAAAACTTGGGGGCCGAGGCCGAGCAAATCGGCGCCGTCAACACGTTGGTGCGCACGCCCGAGGGATGGGTGGGGCACAACACCGACGCCTGGGGGTTCAGGCGCTCCATTCAACCCTTTTTGAAAAACACCCACGAGCGGGCGTTGGTGCTGGGCACCGGTGGAAGCGCAGCTGCGGTCATTTGGGCACTGCGCAACGTGGGCATTGAGGCTGCTGCGGTCTCCCGATCGGGCCGCAGCTCGGAAGGCAAACTGCACGCAGGCGTGCCCGTGATCGGCTACGACGAACTCAATCCTGCGTTGATTCAGCACCACCTGTTGGTGGTGCATTGCACCCCCGTGGGCATGTCCCCCAACACCGAGGGCATGGTGGCCTTCCCCACGACCAATTTGGGCGCGGGACACCTCGTGGTGGACTTGGTGTATTCCCCCCCGGAAACTCGCCTGCTTCGCGAGGCCCACGCGCAAGGCGCGGTCGTGCTCAACGGCCAAGACATGCTTAGACTGCAGGCTGAAAGGGCCTGGGAAATTTGGTCTGAGGCGGGGGTTTGACCTTGACGCTTCATTGTACTTTTGAGGGAGACCCCGACCATGGCTTCAGACTCCAACACGCTGCCCCCCACAGAACAACCTGGTGCGTTCGACGACCTCCACAACATGGACGTTCATGAACTCTTGGGCGCCATGCACCAAGTGGACCACGAGGTCCAACCGGCCGTGGAAGCGGCCCTGCCTGCGCTGGCGAGATTGGTCGAAGCCTTGGTCCTACGCATCGCTCAGGGAGGACGGCTGTTCTACTTGGGGGCAGGCACCAGCGGCCGCCTAGGGGTGGTCGACGCAAGCGAATGTCCTCCCACCTTCGGGGTGCCCCATGGCGTGGTGGTGGCCATCATGGCGGGAGGCGACACCGCCATCCGCCGGGCGGTGGAAGGGGCCGAAGACGACGAAGCACAGGGTTGGCAAGACTTGGAATCGCACAACCTGACCGAACACGACACCGTGGTCGGCATCGCCGCAAGTGGACGAACCCCCTACGTGGTCGGTGCGCTGAACCAAGCACGGGCGCATGGCTTGCTGACAGGATGCGTCACGTGCAACCCCGACAGCCCTATTGTCCAATCGTGCGACCATCCGGTTGTAGCAGTCACAGGCCCGGAATTCTTGACGGGGTCGACCCGTATGAAGGCGGGAACGGCCACCAAACTTCTCCTCAACAGGCTCACGACCGCCGCAATGGTTCGACTCGGTCACGTGCAAGGCAACCGCATGGTGGACATGCAACTGTCCAACGCCAAGTTGGTGGAACGTGGCTCCAGAATGGTCGCCGATACTACGGGGTTGAACATGGAGGAAGCTGAAGCGCTTTTGTTGTCCCACGGCAGCGTGCGCGCCGCTGTGGAGGCCCACAAGGACTGACCTATGCACGCTCTAGAACCCTACTACGCCTGGCGCAACCACTACGTGGCCAGCCAAGATCCCCAAAGTCCATTTTACGACCGGGTGTACAACGAGTTTGCCTACCACCTCAAAGTCTACAACCACTTCATCCACCCCCAATGGGATGAATTTGGGAGCCAAACGCTCTACACTAAGGTCCTCTACGCGGATTACGACGAGGGATACGCCATCCTGGAATTCATCGGCGAGTGGAACGATTGTTTGTTCAACGACATCATGTTGCTGAAGCGAGTAGTCATTGACCCGTTGATGGCAGGTGGCGTGACCAAGTTTGTGCTGATCGGCGAGAACGTGCTCAATTTCCACCACAGCGACGACGCGTACTACGAGGAATGGTTCGACGAACTCGTGGAAGACGACGGATGGATTGCGTTGCTGAATTTTCGCGAACACGTCTTGGCGGACATGCAAGACATCGACCTCGATTCTTACTTCGTGTTGGGCGGTGAATTGAACGAACTCGGATGGCGGACGTTCACCCCAGAGCAGCTGTGCAGGCGCATCGAAGATTGCGTGGAACAGCGCTGGGGCCTGTTGGGTTGAATACGACTCCGGCAGGAAGCGTCACCCCGCGGCCTGGCTCTTCTGCCACGCCTCCCACGCTTCTCGGTCGGAGGCGAAGTGAAAGTCTTGCGGTTGGAGCGTGTGAACGTCGCGCCAACCAAGTTTTTGGTCCATCATGGGCACGCCTTTGCCAAACACATCTTCCAACATGCCGTCGTCCTCAAAGCGCACAGGCCCATCGAATCGGGCAAGGTGGTGGATGGCCAACACCTGTTGGTTCTCGTCAAAGGAGCTGATGTGGGCCTTCTGGCTGACGTGCAACAACGC
Organism: uncultured Flavobacteriales bacterium; assembly: GCA_913041065.1. Taxonomy (GTDB): domain Bacteria; phylum Bacteroidota; class Bacteroidia; order Flavobacteriales_D; family Sanyastnellaceae; genus UBA11663. The sequence goes on along the minus strand of CAJWII010000033.1, from coordinate 6,213 downwards.
GTCCACCATCACCGACTGTCCCAACTCTTCCAAGGCCTCGCGCCGAATCGCTGCAGCCGGACCTTCTCCCCACTCGACGCCTCCACCAGGAAATTTCATGACCCCGCCCATCGGCAGCCGTTCGTAAGACACCAGGACCTTTCCCTCCTGCACCACCACCATGTACGCGCGGACGTTGAACCGTCCTTGGGGGCGTGCCACTTTGGTGGCGCGCAGCATTTCCCGCTTGCCTGGGGGGCCGGGAATTCGGTCCACCAGGAACCCCGCCTCTTCCATGGTTCGACGGACGTCGCCTTTGGCGCAATACGTCACCAGTTGACCGCCTGGCTTGAGCGCCCAACGCATTCGGTCCATCACAGGGACGGTCCACAATTCTGGTTGCGCCGCCGGGGCGAAGGCATCGAAGTACACGACGTCGGCCCAGCCCTCCTCCAAGGCCGCGTCCATGACACCCGCATCGACCCTGGTGAAATCCATCTGACCATCGACATGATGTCCTGCCACGATGTTCCTCAGCACCTCCTCTGGCACCTCGGCGAGCGCAGCATGGCCCAGCGGCGCCACGTCCGACCAGCTCAAGGGCTTGGGTTCGAGGCTACGGACGACCACCAGCCGGTTCGCGGATTTGGCCCGCACCCAGGCGTCCAAGACGTTGAGTCCGGTGCCGAGCCCGACCTCCAAAATGTGGATGGGACCCTCAGGTCGTCGCGCACAAGCCTCTTCCAACCCCATCGCCCCAAACACATGTTGCGTCTCCGCCCAAGCGCCATGAACGCTGTGGTAGAACACATCCATCTCTGGATTGTGGAGGGTGTGGCTTCCGTCTTTCGTCTCACGCAACTTCACCGCGCAAAGGTCAAAATCCTTCCATCGCTCCCAACCCAAACAGCGCAAAATCCAGCCGGACCGGGTCCTGGGGATCCATCTCTCGCAAAGACGCCGTCAACTCGTCCACCGCCCTCCAATCGTTGGCCTTGCGCGTCAACAGGCCCAATTTGCGCCCCACGTTGCTGGTGTGCACGTCCAATGGGATGTGCAAATCCTGAGGCTTGAACGAAGACCACAGGCCAAGATCCACCCCTCTGGTCGACGGGCGAACCATCCATCGAAGGAACATGTTGAGGCGCTTGGAGGCGGAACCCGCTTCGGGGTTGGCCACATGTTTTTTGGTGCGCGGGGATACCCCGGATTGGGCCATGAATGCACGGTGGAATCCAGCCAGCATCGGCTTGATGGCGGTGGGACCTTCGCCTTCACGGGCGTGCACTTGAAATGCCCCCTCCAGACTTCCGTGCGCTTCCATCAACCCCCGCAAGGCCCGCATGAATCCGCGTGCATCCTCAGCTTGAAAGGTTCGGTGCACGAATCCATCGAACACCTTGAGGTCCGCCTCCTCATGCTCCAGGACGAATTGCCCGGGCGCATGGTCCATGCACGCCATCAGCTTGTCCAAGCTCCTGATGATGGACACCCGGTTGCCCCAAGCCAGCGTCGCGGCCAGAAATGCCGATACTTCGACGTCTTCACGACGCGAGAAACGGTGCGGCACGGACAGAGGGTCGTGCGGAATGAAATCCGGCACCTCGTACTGCGCAGCCTTCTCCCACAAAAAGTCCTTGAGTTCCCCTTGGGTCATGCCGCAAAAATCGGGCTAAATTCGCGCTTGTGTGGGGTCGTCCTGACATACTCTGGGGTTTGCTGGCGCTCGCCATTCCTGTGGCCTTGCACTTGCTCCAGCTTCGGCGTTTCAAGCGCGTGGCCTTCTCCAACGTGGCCTTCCTCAGGGACGTTCAAAAAGAGACCCGCTCTCGTCACAGGCTCAGAAATTTGTTGATTCTTCTGGCGCGGCTCTTGGCCTTCGCATGCTTGATTTTGGCCTTCGCGGACCCCATGTTGACGCCAGAATCCAAGGCGGGAGAAGCCGGCCGCAATGCCGTGTCCATCTACGTCGACACCAGCCCTTCCATGATGGCTTCTGGCGAATCGGCTCCATTGCTGCAAGAAGCCAAAGGGAAAGCCAACGCGTTGGTGGAGTCCTTCGCGGAGACCGACTTGTTCCACGTCTTCACAAGCAAATTTTCAGGTCAAGACCAACGATTCTTGACGCGACCTGAGGCTTTGGAACGCATCGCCTCCATCCAACTTTCCTCCCACAGCCCAGGACTGGAATCGGTGATGGAACGGTCCTTGGACCAATTGGGGCGTGCTGAATCGGCTTCACTGCGGGCATTTTGGATAAGCGACGTGCAAGAGAGCAGCCACAAGGTGAACACCATGACTCTGCCTGACACCACGGTGTCATGGCACCTGCTTCCCATCCAATCCAACCCTTCGCCCAACTTGTGGGTGGATTCGGTGTGGTTCGAAACGCCGTTGGCCTTGCCAAACCGCGAGGCTGAATTGCACGTTCGGATCGGCCATGATGCGCTCGGCGGGGTGGACGGCCTTCCCTTGCAACTGCGCGTGGACGGGGTGCCCGAAGCCTTGGGGTCGTTCAATGTGGTCCCTGGCATGCCCACGGACACGGTGCTTCGGTTCACCCACGGCGCGCCTGGACCGCACCTGGTGGAAGTGCGCCTTGACGACGCCCCGGTGTCGTTTGACGACGTGCACCACATCGGTTACAACGTCTCCTCCGGCGTGAAAGCGTTGCATTGGTCGGGCGGCGCATTGCGAGACAAAACCACGCAAGCCGTTCAACAAGCCTTTGAGTCCTCGGACGGTCTTGTCGAGGTGGATTGGGTGCAATCCTTACCGACTTCTCCGGCCTTGATGGGGTACGACTTGTTGGTCATCCATGCCATCGACGAGCCTTCCCTTGGGGCCGTATCCATGGTGCGCGAATTTATGTCTCTTGGCGGGACCGTCATGGTGTTGCCAGACAGCATGGCAAGCGGATTGTCTTGGGTGGCGGCAGAGGCTTCTTGGGTGCGAGAAGAAGGCCGTGTGACCGACGTTCAATGGTCCCACCCGTTGTTCAAGCCCGTGTTCAGAAGCGTGCCTTCCCGAGTAGATTGGCCAGCTTACGACCGCATCCTCGACAGGCGTCCAAGGGCTCAAGAAGAGGTGCTGGCCACAGCTGCCAACGGACTGCCCTACCTGACCCGCATGCCTGCCGAGGAGGGAGGCGACCTCTACCTCCTTGGCACGTGTTTGGAAACAGGAGATTTTACGCGACACGGCCTCTTTGTTCCCACGCTCTTGAGGGTGGCTGAATCTGCACGCCACGGAGCGGCCCTTGCCCGACGGCTGGACGACACCGAGGCGTTGACAGTCCCAAGGCAACCAGGACAGCGACGCGACCACACCTGGCGCATCGTGGGTGCGGAGGATGTCCAGGTTGTGCCAGAGCCGAGAAGCACCGCGCAAGGCACGTCTTTGCGCTGGAGCGATGCCTTGACCGAACCTGGGGGGTACACCGTTCTTCGCAACGACACGGCCGTGGCCACCTTTGGGCTCAACAACTCCCCCAATGAATCCAACCTGGCCTTGTGGGACGTGGAGGCCTGGCGCGAACGCACCGCCTCCCTAGGTTGGCCAGAAGTTCAGATTTGGACCCAACCTGAAGGTCAACTCCGAAACTTGGTGGAACAACACATCTCTGGCAAACGTCTGGCGTGGTACTTTTTCGCCGCAGCCCTGATGGCCTTGGCTTTCGAAACTTTACTCCTTCGCAGATGGAACAAGCTCTTCTCCTGAAACAAACCCGGGTGCTGGATCCTTCCAGCCCATGGCATGGCCAGGTGGTCGACATCTTGATGGACCAAGGCCAAATCGTTGAGGTCGCACCTCACCTCGACGCATCCTCCGCGAAGGTCTTTGAAGGTCAACGAGGCGTGGTGAGCCAAGGTTGGGTGGACGGCCAAGTCCACTTCCGGGAGCCCGGGGAAGAGACCAAAGAAGGACTCGACCATGGGCTCCACGTCGCGGCTGCAGCCGGCATGACCCAAGTGGCCCTGTTGCCCTCGACCCACCCCCCTGTGGACCACGCCATGGCTGTGGAAAGCTTGCTGGCCAAAGGGGCCAAGGCACAGACTTCAGGTTGCCCGACCGCCGTGCTTCCCATGGGATGCGTCACAGAACAAGGCCAAGGCCAGCAATTGGCTGAGATGAGCGACATGGCGCACCACGGTGCGGTGGCCTTTTCGGACGACGCCCCGATGGACCGTGTGGGCGCCTTGCAACGCGCCCTGACCTACTCCAGGGCCCACGGAAAAACCGTGATGGATTTGCCCTTGGAAACCGATTTGAACCACGGCGGTGTCATGCACGAGGGCTTGGTGAGCACAGAAATGGGGTTGCTCGGCATCCCAGTGGAGGCAGAAGTGCTTCGGGTCTCACGCGATTTGCAGATACTTCGGCACGCTGGCGGACAGTTGCACTTTTCCATTGTGACCGCCGCCCAATCGCTCGACCTCATCCGAGAAGCCAAAACCGAAGGACTCTCCGTGACGTGCGGTACAACCGCGGGCCATTTGGTGTACACCGACGAAGACCTGCGTGGGTTCCACCGCACGTTGAAGGTCCGCGCCCCATTCCGAGCCTTCTCAGACCGGAAGGCCTTGCGGCAAAGCGTCTTGGACGGCACCGTCGACATGGTGGTCAGCGACCACCGGCCAGAAGATTTGGAGCACCACGACGTGGAATTTGTGTTGAGCCCCAACGGCATGGCCGGGTTGACCTCGGCGTTCGCGTTGACCCTCCATGGACTTGCCCAAGAGGCGTCCCACGACGACGCCCACGCCGCAGCCGTGCGCGCTTGGTCGTCGGGACCTCGCAAGGTCTTGGGACTCGACGATGCCCCAATTGCTGCCGGAAGTCCGACCAACTTGACGTGGCATGCGCCAGAAGCTGCGCACCACGCTGAGGTGCCGACCAAAGCAGCCAACAGGCCGCCGCTGCCCAACGGGTTGACCTGTGCGGTGCGTGGCGTCTTCCACGGCACCAAGCATTGGTTGGCTCAGGCCTGACCTTGCGGACCCATGTAGGGCAGAGGCTTGCCAGGGTCTTCTTGACCGTGGTCTTGAATCGGGCCGTGCTGCTTCTCGAAACGCTGCACATTTTCAGCCAGCGCGCCCAACAAACGTTTCACGTGATGCGGTGCCATGACAACGCGGCTCCGAACCTTGGCCTTGGGCATCCCCGGCATCACTTGGATGAAATCCATCACAAACTCTGCAGGGCTGTGGGTGATGACGGCCAGGTTGGCGTACACCCCCGTGGCCACCTCCTCGGGTAGCTCGATGTTAAGTTTCCCTTTTTTGTCTTGATCTGCCATGACCCGAAGGTACGTCAGGCCTTGAGGTCCAAATCAAGCAACTCCGGAAGCGATCGAACTGTACGCCAAGCTTCCGGATGTCGCTCCCCGGAGGGTGCGAAATGCACCCCTCTCCACCCCACCTGCTGGGCACCCAAGACGTCGCTTTCCAAACTGTCCCCCACCATCACGACGGACTCGAATTCTGTGGTCGTCAACCCGGCACGTTCGGCCGCAAGGCGGTAGGCTTTGGGATTGGGTTTTTTGACCTCCAACGCGTCGCTCGTGTAGACCCCTTCGAAAAACGGCGTCAGGTTGCAGTTGTCCATCTTCAAATGCTGAACCTCGTCGAACCCGTTGGTCAACACCCACATCCGATGGCCGCGGGCGCGCAAGCCCTCAAGCACGTCCAACGTTCCTGGGATGAGGGCCTTTTGGTACGGGCTGTGCCCCAAGTAATGTTCTCCCAAACGCAAAGGCAAACCCTCTGGGAATGCCACTCCACAAGCCTCCAAGGCCAGTTCAAAGCGTCGGCCCCGCAAGTTGGCTTTGTCCATCCGACCTGCCCTGAATTCGGCCCAACAATGGTCGTTGGCCGCCTCATAGTGTCGAATCCATGTGGGCAAATCTGCAACGCCCAAGGACACCAACTCCAGGTCCTTGAACCCTTGACCCAGGGCCAGCCTGGAATTGGTTTCGAAGTCCCACAACGTGTGGTCCAGGTCAAAGAACAACGGGGCAAGGGTCATGTCAGGTGTGCGTTTTTGACCAACAATGAGAGGGCAGCCAAGGCCAGCGCCCAAAGGGCAAAAGCAAGCACCAAGCGCTGCATGACCCAAGGATGATCTCGAAAGTATTTGGCCGCGAGCGTTGTTGCGATGGGCACTGAAATCAAGCCTGAGATCGCCAAGAGCCCGCGCAACCCGAAGTGATTTTTCAGCCACACAATGCGGCGG
>CAJWII010000032.1 GCA_913041065.1 uncultured Flavobacteriales bacterium | reverse complement strand
ATTGGCGGTGTGGCGGGCCGAGTGGATGTTCAAATCCGTCCGACACGCTTCCGGCATCTTGGCACGGAAAGGACTGACCCCACCCACCACACTTCTTTCCAACTTGTGAGCGCCTCCCCTCTGTCCATTCGCCCGCGTGACCTGCTCCGCATTGCTGTGCCCATTTCGCTTGGAAGCTTGGTGCAGTTTTTTGTGGTGCTGACGGACAACTTTTTCCTCAGCCGCGCCGGGGAATTGGAATTGAACGCCGCCGGCAATGCCGCGCTCGTGTACCTCACCTTCGTCATGGTCCTTACGGGCGGGAGCATGGGCATTCAAATCTTGGTGGCCCGCCATCGGGGCGCTGGCCAAGACGGGCGTATGGCGGTGGCCTCGCGCACGGGCAGGGTCGCCTTGGTCGCCCTTGGCGCGGTGTTGACGGCCCTTGTGCTTGGCATCAACGCATGGGGCGGTTGGGAACCCTTGATGGCCAACCGTGAGGTCCAGGAGCTGTTCACGCCGTTCCTGGCCATCCGGGGCTGGGGATTTGTGCCCTACGCCCTTCTGATGGCTCTGGAAGCCGACTGGATCGGACAGGCCAAAACCCACCCCCTCCTTCCCCTGGCCTTGACCATGGCGGGCATCAACATCCTCCTGGACGCGTATTGGGTGGAAGGACTTTGGGGCGGACCCCAACTCGGTGCCCAGGGTGCAGCCCGTGCATCGCTCATCGCCGAGACGACCGGAGCGCTCCTCGCTTGGGCCATCGCCCGGTTCCACATGCACCCCGCCTCGTTCATGGGACGGGAGGCGCTGTGCCGAGGCAACCTGCGGCAATGGTGGAACTTGGCCATGCCAGTCATGGCCCAATTTGGCTTGACCATTTCCACGTGGGCGAGCTTTTTCTTCTTTGTTGAGCGCGTGGGCATGATGGAGCTTAAGGTCAGCCACCTGACGCGCAATGCGTTCATGCTCGCCTTTGTGGTGTGCACAGGCTTGGGCCAAACCACCCGAACCGTGGTCTCGACATTGATTGGAGAAGGACGACAACGAGACCTCCCTCGAGCCTTGCTCACCCTCGTGGCGTTGAGCTACGTCGGGGTGTGGTCCTTGACCCATGGCTACGTGGCCTACCCAGAATGGATTGCAGGACACTTTTTTGACCGCGTTGAAGAACAGGTCGGACACGCGGCCATGGCCAACACCTTGGGCACGGCATGGATCGCCATCCAATGCTACGCACTCAGCGCCATCACCATTGCCGTGCTCCAGGGCGCGGGCTTCACCAAGCACGCGTTCTGGGTTGAGCTCACGAGCGTGACGGTGTACATCGCGGTGGCTTACGTCTTGGCTTTGGAATGGAGGGCGTCCATTCATGTGATTTGGCGTGCGGACTGGGTGTATTTCGGCAGCATCCTTTTGGGGTCGGCCGCCTGCTTGAAGCTCGTGCCTTGGCGCGACGGGCATCCTTCGCTGCACGATTCTTGAAAAGGTTGTCGGACCTTTGCAGGGCATGACACACTCCCCCCAGCCCCTGCGCATCGTCTTTCTTGGGACCCCAGGGTTCGCTGCCACCTGCCTCGAACGGCTGTTGGAATCTCACCACCATGTCGTAGGCGTCGTGACCGCCCCAGACCGTCCTGCCGGCCGAGGCCTTTCGCTCCGGGCTTCCGAGGTGAAGATGGTGGCGGAAAATCATGGGCTCCCACTGGCCCAGCCAGAGAAACTAAAATCGCCTGAATTCCGAGCCTTACTGGGCACATGGGCGCCCGATTTGGGGGTGGTGGTCGCCTTCCGAATGTTGCCGGAAGTGGTCTGGAATTTTCCCCGGTTGGGCACCATCAACCTTCATGGATCCCTGCTCCCGAAATACCGTGGAGCGGCCCCGATTCATTGGGCAGTCTTGAATGGCGAAACGCTGTCGGGGGCCACCACGTTTTTGCTCCAACACCAAATCGACACCGGCCATGTGCTTGGCCGCGTGGAAGTGCCCATCGGACCCGACGACACCACAGGCGATTTGCACGACCGCATTTTGGATGCTGGCAAACACCTTTTGGTGGAGAGTGTCGACGCCCTGGCCTCTGGCAGAGCGGAAGCTGTGCCTCAACAATCCATGCTCTCTGAACATGAGGAACTCAAGGAAGCTCCCAAATTGTTCAGGGCACATGGACGGATCGATTGGGGAAAGCCGGCCCAGGAGGTGCACAACCTCGTTCGAGGGCTGAACCCCTTCCCTGGGGCATGGACCACGATGCCCGACGGCACAACCCTTCGCATCCACCAGTCGCGCAAGGCAGACGTGGACTTTGGCGGACAGCCAGGCACCGTGCATCTGAGCAAAGGCCAACTCAGCGTCCAATGCGGAGAAGGCGCCATCGACATCCTCCGGTTGCAACCGCAGGGAAAGCCTGCCATGGAGGTCAAGTCGTTCCTAAATGGCCTGCGGTCTCCGCTTCGTATTTTGGGGTCATGAAGAAGTTGCACCTCGTGGGCATGGTCTTGACGTGGGCCTGGCTGGCAGTCCCTGCAGCCGTAGGCCAGGAATACGTCCCGGCCTTGGGACCTGCGTTTTTGGAAGACGAGGTGGCCACCGTCCGTTTGACCCTCAGCGAAGACGACTGGGCCTTCATCCTGAATCCTGACAACGCCTACAGCAACCAAGAATGGCCCGCGACCTTTGTGTACGAGAGCTCGGCAGGCATCGACACTGTGGAGAATGTGGGGATGCGACTTCGAGGCAACACCTCGCGAGAGGCAGCCAAAAAAAGCTTCAAGGTGAGCTTCAACACGTTCACGCAAGGCGCCAGCTGGAATGGCCTGGAGAAGCTCAACCTCAACGGAAACCACAACGACCCTTCCATGCTCCGGGCAAGGATGGTGTGGGAATTCATGCGGGCCCAAGGCCACGTGGCGCCGCGCGTGAGCCACGTTCGCGTGTACGTCAATGGCGAATACCGCGGGCTGTACATCAACGTGGAGCATGTGGATGAAGAGTTCATTCAAAAGCGCTTCAAGCACGACGACGGAAACCTGTGGAAGTGCACGTACCCTGGGGATTTGGCCTACCTCGGTGAAGACCCTGAAGCGTATAAGCTCTCTCCATGGTGGTCGGACCAACGGGTTTACGAGCTCAAGACCAACACGGTGAACGACGATTACAGCGCCATCGCCGAATTGTGCACGGTGATTGGAACCGTGCCCGACGACGAGTTTGAGTGTGCCCTCGAATCCATTTTTGACGTGGACGCCTTTTTGAAGACCGCGGCGATGGAAATCCTCGTAGGCCACTGGGACAACTACATCGGCAATCACAACAACTACTACCTCTACGAACGTCCCACCGACGGGCGTTTGATGATGATCACCTACGATGTGGACAACACCTTGGGCATCGAATGGGGCGGCGGTTGGGCCACCCACAACGTGTACCAATGGGACCAATGGGGCGATCGGCCTTTGTACGAGCGAGTGATGGGGATCGAGCAGTACCGCACTCGCCTGGGGTGGTACGTGCGCGAACTCTTGGACAACGGATTCAACGGGTCCGCTTGGCTGCAACATGGCAGCACACTGCGCACCCTGTGTACTTCTGCGGCGCTTGAAGACGTTTACCGCACGTACGACTATGGATTCAATGACGATGCCTTTTTGGATTGCCTCACCGGCACCTGGGGTGGACACGTAACCCAAGGCATCGCATCCTACGTCAACACACGCGCATCCTCTGCTTACGGGCAGACCAGCGACGCCCAATTTCCACGCGACATCCAGGCATGGGTCTACACCCCTGTGGTGGACGACACCCTCCGTGTGAAGGCTGAAGTCGCTGGCGCCCCCATGTCCGTGCAAGCCCATGTCAGCGTGGACGGAGGCCCCTTTGTGTCCTACCCCATGATCGACGACGGCCTGAATGGAGATGGCGAGGCAGGTGACGCGCGCTTTGGCATTCGCCTCGGATTCCCTGGCGCTGACCAGGTGTCCTGGTACACCTCCGCCACCTACATCGACGGTGCGCAACCCACAGACCCATGCGTTCCCTCTTCAGCCTGGATCAGCCACGCGTCAGATGTTCCGTTCAAATTGAACGAATTGATGGCCCTGAACAACAGCTTTGTCACCGACGAAGTCGGAGGGTACGCCGACTGGGTGGAAATCGTGAACCTGAGCGAGTCGTTTGCCAACCCCGTGGGTCTGGCGTTGACCGACAAACGCTCCAGCCCAAACGCGTACGTTTTCCCTGCCTTCACGGTGGATCCTGGAGACCACAGGGTGGTGTGGTGCGACAACGATCTGGAAGATGGGCCTCTCCACGCGCCGTTCAACCTCGACGCAGAGCAGGACAACTTAATCCTCTCGGTCTGGGACGAATTTGGTTGGCGGTGTGTCGACCACATCGAATGGCAGAACGACCCCACCCCCAATTCCAGCCTCGGCCGCGTGACCGATGGTGCTGAGGAGTGGGTGATGTTTGTATCTGGAACCAACACCCCGCCGACCCCGAACGCAGCGAATGCTGGCCCCGATGCGGCGGGATGTCCCGAAGATTTGGATGGAGACTTGTTGGTCGGCGTGTCCGACGTGTTGATGGTTCTGGGCGAGTTTGGGTGCACCCAAGGATGCGGAACCGGAGACATTGACGGCGATGGAGTGGTGGCCGTCGGGGACGTCCTTGCCATCCTCAGTTCGTTCGGAGAAGTGTGCTGAAGGAGCTTGAGACCGAGAGGAGTCTCAGCTGTAGGCCTCCAACATCAATTCCATGATGTCTCTGGCGCTCGCCGTGATTGGCGTGCCCGGCCCGAAGACGCCCACCACGCCGTGGTTGTACAGGGCGTCGTAATCGCCAGGAGGAATGACACCACCTGCCACCACCAAGATGTCGGGCCTACCCGCCTTTTTCAGCGCTTGAATCAAGCCTGGCACCAAGGTGAGATGGCCCGCCGCCAGAGTGCTGACCCCCACCAAGTGCACATCGTTTTCCATCGCTTGACGTGCCACCTCTTCAGGGGTGGAGAACAGGGGGCCGAGGTCGACGTCAAAGCCCAAATCCGCGAAGGAGGACGCGACCACCTTGGCACCACGGTCGTGGCCGTCTTGGCCCATCTTCGCCACCAAGATGCGCGGCCGACGTCCGGCCAGCGAGGCAAACGCGTCGCTCATCCCGCGAACCTCATCGTATGCCTCAGAACCTTCCATCGCACGTGAAAATACACCTGAGACACGACGATCTGCGGGCAGAAACCGATCGAACACCACTTCAAGCGCCGCACTGATTTCGCCGAGGGTCGCCCTCGAACGCGCAGCGTGCGCTGCAGCCTCAAGCAAGTTGCCCCCATCTTGGGCCGCCTTCGTCAATTGAGCCAGTGCGTCGGCAACGTGTCCTTGGTCGCGCGCCTCTTTCAACACGACCAACCCTTCCAATTGTTGACGTTGCACCTCTTCTTGGTCCACCACCAACACCTCAACGTCGTCTTCGCCGTCCACGGCAAACAGGTTGACCCCGATGATTTTGTCGCGACCCCGGTCGATGTTGGCTTGCTTCTCGGCGGCCGCCTCTTCAATCCGCAATTTGGGAAGCCCCTCGTCTATGGCTTTGGCCATGCCACCTTTGTCGGCGATTTCGGCCATCAACTGTTCCGCATCGGCGATCATCTCGGCTGTCATGGCTTCCACGACGTCGCTCCCTGCCCAAGGGTCCACAGATGCCGTGTACCCCGCCTCGGTCTGAAGCAGCAACTGGGTGTTGCGGGCGATGCGGGCCGACATGTCCGTGGGCAGCGCAATGGCTTCATCCAGGGAGTTGGTGTGCAACGATTGCGTGCCTCCCATGGTGGCCGACAGGGCCTCAATCGCCGTGCGCGCCACGTTGTTCCAAGGGTCTTGGGCCGTCAACGACCAGCCTGACGTTTGGGTGTGGGTTCGGAGCATTTGACCTTTCGCGTTTGCCCCAAACTCGCCCCTCATCCGGTCTGCCCACAACACACGCCCCGCTCGCATCTTGGCAATTTCCTTCAGATGGGCCATGCCATTGGCCCAAAAGAAGCTCAGGCGGGGTGCAAAGGCATCCACATCCAGACCTGCTTCGACACCTGTCTTCACGTATTCGAAGCCGTCGGCCAAGGTGTACGCCAACTCGATTTCTTGCGTGGCACCGGCTTCCTGCATGTGGTACCCGCTGATGCTGATGGAATTGAAGCGCGGCATGTGCTCAGCCGTGTAGGCGAAGATGTCGCTGATGATGCGCATGGAAGGCGCAGGCGGATAAATGAATGTGTTCCGCACCATGAACTCCTTGAGGATGTCGTTCTGAATGGTACCAGTCAATTGATCCTGACTCACCCCCTGCTCTTCAGCCGCCACGATGTAGAACGCCAAAATGGGCAACACCGCCCCGTTCATGGTCATGCTGACGCTCATCTGGTCCAGAGGAATGCCCTCAAAAAGTCGCTTCATGTCCTCGACGCTGTCGATCGCCACACCCGCCTTGCCCACGTCCCCCTGAACGCGAGGGTGGTCGCTGTCGTACCCACGGTGGGTGGCCAAATCAAACGCCACACTCAATCCCTTTTGGCCTGCCGCCAAGTTTCTGCGATAAAAGGCGTTGCTTTCCTCGGCCGTGGAGAACCCTGCGTACTGTCGCACGGTCCACGGCCGCACGGCGTACATCGTGGAATACGGCCCCCCGAGGTATGGAGACACGCCAGGCCCAAACTGTTCGTGCGGATGCCGCTGACGCTGACCCGCCTTGTCGCGCGTCAAGGCCTCAGGCCAAGCACGGGTGTCCGACGGCGCACGGGTGGGCCGTTCCGTGGGGTGATCCAAGGCATAGAACAGCGCTCCGGCGTCATGCGCCCAAGGCTTCGAGCCACGGCTCATGTCTGTCGACACGAACCACGGGCGGGCCAAGTGGGCACGCTGGCCTTCCAAGGTCCATTGGCGGACGAGGTCGCCGCACGCGCGCCACCCTCCAGCGGCTTCGAGCGTTTCAAATCGCGTCCAGGCCTGCTCAGCCACCTGCCGGGTCAACGCCTCCAAGGCGTGGCTGCCCTTCATGGCATCGGCATGGGCGCCCAAACCTGCCTCTTCCCGCAACACGTGTTGGATGTTTCTGGCCCAGCGCAACGCCCTGGTGTGTTCCTCGCCTGGGGTCTCAAGCCCGTTGTGCGACCTGAAGTCGTGAGGACGGACTTCCAGCCCGTCCACCCCACCCACCACGGCTGCGTAAGCCGAAACGGTATTGGACAACAACGAATCACGGCCGCCTTCGGCGTGAAGACCGAGGGTTGACGTTTGGGCCTCCAGGCGAAGCGGTCCTGCATCAAGGCATCCCATCTCGATGAGCAATCTCTGCCACATGGCGCGGGCCGCGCGGGCCAAAGCGATGCTGGACAACACGTCGGTGCCGATCGCCACCCGCATCGTCGCATGCTTGGCCGCGGCCTCCAAAGACCAACCCCGTTCTAGCAAAACCTTCAATCCTGCCTTGGCCGCGCTGACCATTACACCCAGGGCATCCACGGGCAACATGCCGCGGTCTTGCCACTTGGCGGCGTCCACACCCCAAACTTGGAAAGACGGCATGGCAGCATGCCAAGCTTCCGCATGCAGCGCCATGGCTTCTTCGTCGAAGGCACAAGACCGGCCAACGTCCCACGTGCTCGACCCTTTCACATCCACGCCATCTGCCCACGTCACCACGGCACGCAGGGCGCCGACAGTGTCGTATCCATCCACATGCAATGCCACCATCTCTGGGTGCACCTCTGTGAGCAAGTTTCTCAGTTGGGGGCCGTCGACGCCCTCGGCGGAGGTGCGAATGCCCTCGACGCCGTGCATCAAGCCTTGCATCAAGGCCTCGTGCGCGCTGAACCCTTGCTGGATTTCCCACCCTGCCTCAGAAGCCGGAAACGCCAATGGCGAAGCTGGACTCACCACCAATTGAGGGATGGTCAATCCATCCCACCGCACTTGGCCAGTCACATCCTCTTGTCCCCTTGCGCCACGCAACCAAGCTTCGGCTGTCCACGGAGAAAATTGCTCTGTGTTCATGCCTTCGAAATTAAGGTGATTAGGTTTGCAGCATGAGTCTTCGACCATGCTTGTTTTTGGACCGCGATGGGGTAATCAACCACGACCCGGGAGACTACACCAAGAACCTCTCTGAGTTCACCATCCTCCCGACCGTGATGGAGGCCTTGACCCTGGCGAAGGAAGCCGGTTTCGAAGTGGTGCTCGTCACCAATCAAGGTGGACTTGCCAAAGGACTGTACACCCACGAAGACGTCGCCGACATCCACGCCCACCTCACACATGTGTGTGAAGCGAATGGCACGCCCATTTTGGACATTTTCTACAGCCCCCACCATCCATCTACGGGCAAGTCGCTCAGTCGCAAGCCCGGAAGCTTGATGGTGGAACGGGCGTGCGCCAAACACCAACTTGATCCTTTGCAATCGTGGATGGTTGGGGACAAGCAACGCGACTTGGACGCAGCATCGCCTGTGGGGGTGCGTGGTGTGTTGATTGATCCCAATGCCCCGTTGCTTGATGCGGTGAACTTCATCTTGAACACATGCTCCTGAACGGCCACCTTGTCGGCGAACAAGACGCCCCCAAAGCCTTCTCCAACCGAGGGTTTTTGGTGGCCGACGGTGTCTTTGAGTCAGTGCGCTTCACTGACAACCGCGTGCCCTTCATGGGCTTGCACGTAGCTCGGCTGCACGCGGCCTTGGCCGCCCATGGCATGGACGTTCCCGACAGCCTGCAAGAATCGCATTTGAAGGAAAGCCTGGAGGCGTGGAGGCAGACGTGGACGTTTGAAGGCGATGCGCGCATCCGCCTGACCGCCTACCGCGAAGGACAAGGGAAGTACACTCCAGACACCGACAATACGTCGTGGGTGGCCACGGTGCAACGCATGGACGCCCGAGGTTTTTCACTCGCGCCCAAAGGTCTCGACGTCGACATCTACCAAGACATGTACAAGCACGTGTCGCCCGTCAGTCGGTACAAGAACATCGCCTCAACGGTCTACGTACACGCCGCAAGGCATGCACGCATCCAAGGCTGGGGCGACGCCCTGATTTTGAACGCGGATCAAAAAATCATCGAGTCCTCCCGGTCCAACCTGTTCGTGGTGTCCAACGGCGTGCTCTACACCCCAAGCTTGGAGGACGGGTGCGTGGGGGGCATCATGCGCGCCGTGTTGATCCGCACCGCCCTGGACCACGGGGTCAAGGTGTACGAATGCACCCTCACGCCCCAAACGCTCCTGCAGGCCGACGAACTCTTCCTGACCAACGCGGTCCGCGGCATTGAGTGGGTCGCCAGCTACAAGACCAAGCGGTACTTCCACAGCATGGCCGAAAAACTGACCGCCTGGATTCAGGACGACCTCACTTCAGCCTGACGCGTGGGTCCAGCCACCCGTACATGGCATCCACGGCCATGTTCACGGCGACAAACACCGTTGCCACCAACATCACACCACCCATGACCACTGGCAAGTCGCCGGCTTCGAGGGCCCGGAACATGAGCAATCCCATGCCGTTCCATCCGAAGACAAATTCGACAAACACCGCCCCTGCCAACATGCTGGCAAACCAACCGCTGGCCGCTGTAAGCACGGGGTTCATGGCATTGCGTAAGACGTGTCGGCGCATCAACCTCCACCCTACAACGCCCTTGGCCCGGGCGGTTCGGATGTACGATTGGGCAAGTACGTCCTCTGCAGCATTTCTGGTGAGTTGAATCACCACGGACAAGGGGCGGATGCCAAGTGTCAACGCGGGCAAGATCAAGTGATGCCAGGCGACTTGGGGCCCTTCAAAGGGATCCAACACACGCCATCCACCTGATGGCGGCAAGCCCGTCATGTCATGCCAAACCACGCCGAAAAGCCACGCCACAAGAATGGCCACGAAAAACGAAGGCGCACTCATCCCCAATGTCGCCAACCCGATGACCACCCGCGCCACCAGTCCATCTCCGCGCCAAGCCAAGGCCATGCCCATGGACACCCCGAGCGACAGCGCCAAACCCATGGCCGTCAAGGCCAGCAACAACGTGGCAGGCAGGGCCTCCATCAATGCATCCACCACTGGACGCTCCCCAAAGTAGCTGATCCCGAGGCTTGGCGCCTTCAACCCCCACCCCGTGTCATGCGGGCCCCATGGCGACAACTCGCCCAAAAAACGGAGGTACCGCTGTCCAAGCGGCAGGTCAAGGCCATGCACACGCCGGAAGGCATCCATCGCTTCTTGGCGCTCGTTTTGTCCTGCAATGGCCCTGGCCGGGTCAGGGACTTGAGAGAAAATCAGAAACACCAGCGTGGCGCTGCCCCACAACACACTCAACCCTTGGGCCAGCCGTCGCAGCACCCGCGCCATGGTCAGCGGCCTTGTTCGATGCGAGCGGTGAGTTCTTCGACAGAGGGCACATCCCTTCCAGCCCACTTCTCCATGACCACGCCTTGCTGAATCCAAACCAATCCCGGATTGGCGCGGACGACAATTTTCAATTCGGTTTGGTCGCAGGTCAGGAAGGGATACGTGGCCCCTTTCGCCGCCACGAAAGCCGCGTGCTCCTCTGCCGTGGCGTTTGTCAATCCGTACATGGCCCATCCTTGGGCTTGCGCCGCGGAGCCCAACGCATTGAAATTGTCCTGCCACGACGTGGACATCGCATCCAGGTCTTTGGAGATGTGAAGCAACACAGGCGCGTCGGCACCGAGGATGGCGTCGGTCAGATCGTTGCCTTCGGCGTCGACCATTTGGAAATCGAGGATGCGCTGTTCGTAACCGTCCTTGATTTTCACCTCACGGGCGTGCTCCCAATCGCCTTCTGGGTAGGTCGCCAGGAAGGTAGTGCCGGGCTCGTTGGCCTTGTCCCACAGCTTTTGGGCCATGTACTCCGATTGCATGACAAGCGTCTCGGCCCCTGTCTCGGGATGAAAGAAGCGTATCTCCTTGTCAAACACCGGGCCCTCCAAGCCCAACTCCTCGGCCGTCATGCGGTTTTCCAAGACGTTTTCGCCCACCGCGTAGGGACGGTAATCCTTCAAAGGCAAGTGGCTCAGGGTCCAGTATTGCACAAACCCGCTGACCACAACCACAGCCAAGGCCATGCCCCATTCTTTCTGCGGGTTGTTCCAGCGGCGCTTGACGGCCTCCGCGGCAATCAGATTCAAGGCGAGGTACAAGACGGGAAAATTCCATTCCAGCATCATCTCCCCAAACAAGTAGGTCACCACCATGGCTGCAGCATACACGGCCGTGCCTTGGCGCGGCGTGTTCAACTGGATGCGCCCCAAAAACGCAGACAAGACGATGGGCACCACGAAGAAGAGCAACACCACGTCCTTCAAGAAACTTTGGTACGCCGTCAAGGGAATGGCGTTGCCGAAGCACCCGCATTCCAACACACACTGGTTCGCGATTTCCACCGCAGCACCGGAAGCATCCACAATCTCCTTGGTGCCAAACGGATCGCATGTCGCTGTGTACCAGGTCAACCATGTGAAGAACACCATCATGACGGTGGTCAACACCGAAGTCAGCTTGGGGAGCGCACCCACAAGGATGGCGATGCCCAACAAGATTTCAGCGATGCACACAAACACGGCCAATTCCAACGCCCAAGGCCCGAGGAATTCCAGGTTCATGGCACCCGGCTCGAAGTACTCTTCCAGCTTGTACATGAACCCCAAGGCGTCGTTGGACTTGATCAATCCAGACACCACGAACAGCGCCCCTACCAACACGCGAGACACCCAAGTCAATCCATCCAATGCTTTCAACATTTATTAAACATTAGGTTTATAAAGAAACTTCTTCTGAACTTAAAATCAATGCAAAAAGAGCGTAGTTTGCCATATCCATATAGTTGGCCTCCACCCCTTCACTCACCACAGTTTTGCCGTTGTTGTCCTCAATCTGCTTGACCCGAAGGAGCTTCATCAAGATCAAGTCCGTGAGCGAAGAAATGCGCATGTCGCGCCAGGCCTCACCGTAGTCGTGGTTCTTTTTTTGCATCAAGGCACGCGTGGCATCTTTGGCCTCATGGTACAACCGATTGGCCTCGTCCGCCGTCAATTCGAGCGGCGCAGAACCGTCGAGGTCGCATTGAATCATCGCCATGAAACAATAGTTGACGATGCCAATGAATTCCGGCTCGATGCCATCCCCCACCTTCGACTCCCCGACTTCCTGCAAAGTCCGGATGCGGTTGGCTTTGATGAAGATTTGATCGGTCAACGAGGACGGACGCAAAATGCGCCATGCCGTGCCGTAATCCTGGGTTTTTCGTTCAAACAAATCCACGCAGCTGGCGAGGCATTTGTCGTATTGTGCGAGGGTCTCCATGCTAACTTGCGGCAAGTTACAATGCACTTCGTGACACCTTCAATCACACTTCGCGGTTCTGTGGTGAGTTTTCACCAACCTTGGGTGATGGGCATCCTGAACCTGACCCCCGACTCTTTTCACGACGGGGGTGCATGGGACGAGCCTGCTGCGGCGTTGGCGCAAGCTGATCGAATGTTGGCCGAAGGTGCCGACATGCTCGACCTCGGCGCACAATCCACGCGCCCTGGGGCCGACCTGTTGGGCGCTGACGCCGAGTGGCAGCGCCTCGACCCGGTTCTTTCAGCGCTGAAAAAAGCACATCCGGACGCCATCCTGAGTGTGGACACCTTCCACGCAGAAGTGGCCCGACGGGCCCTGGCGGAAGGGGCCGACGTGATCAACGACGTGTCGGGCGGAGACGCCGACCCTGACATGTGGGCGGTGGTCGCACAAGCCCGTGCCCCCTATGTGCTGATGCACATGCAGGGGACACCCGCCACCATGCAAGACAACCCCACTTACAAGGACGTGGTGCACGAGGTGGTGACCCACTTGCAGCGCCGGGTCCATGCGGCTTACCAAGCGGGGGTGCCCGACGTCATTGCAGACGTGGGGTTTGGCTTCGGAAAAACAGTGGAGAACAACTACGCTTTGCTCGACGCCCTTGACCAATTCCAAGAACTGAAGTGCCCCATCCTGGCTGGGCTAAGTCGAAAGTCGATGATCCAAAAGGTGATTGGCGTCGACAGCCAACACGCACTGAACGGCACTACAGCACTGCACGCATGGGCGCTCGATCGTGGCGCGCAGATCCTGCGTGCGCACGACGTGGCTGAAGCGAAAGAGGCCGTGACCTTGCATCAAGCCCTTGTCGAATCTCGCACCCTTGACGCCACATGACACCCATCCTCGCATTTGAACTTTGGGAGGCCATCTCCCCGTTCTTGACCTTGGTCGCCCAAGTCCTCGACTTGGCCCTGGTGGGGCTCATCGTGTTTTACATCTACCGCTTGACCAAAGGGACTTCGGCCATTCCCGTCTTTTTGGGGCTGTTGGCCATCTACCTCATCTGGAAGCTGGTCACTCTCATGGGCATGCGCTTCATGGGCGAGATTTTGGGGCAGTTCATTGCCGTTGGCATCTTGGCAATCATCATCGTGTTCCAGCAAGAGTTGCGGCAATTCCTGTTCTCTATTGGGGACAGGGCGTCGCTTAAAGCACCGCCCGCATGGCTCCTCAAACTGCTGCCGCAACGCACGCAGGAGGGGCGCAAGGCCTTTCCCGTGGAAGAAGTGGTCCGGGCCTTGGAACGGTTGTCGTCAAGAAAAGAAGGAGCCCTCATCATTGTGCAGCGTGAGTCAGACTTGACCCACCACATCCAAAGCCACACCAAACTCGTGGCAGACATCTACGCGCCGCTCATCGAAGCGATTTTCCACAAAGAGTGCAGCATGCACGACGGGGCCTTGTACATCGCTGTGGGCCGGGTTCGAGGCGTGCGGTGCATTCTCCCCGTCAGCCAAAGCCGACATCTGCCGGTGGAATTGGGCATGCGCCACAGGGCGGCACTGGGTCTTTCAGAAGTGACCGACGCCTTGGTTTGGGTGGTCAGTGAGGAAACCGGAACCATCAGCCTGGCGCACGAGGGCGCACTCCGCAGGGCCTTGCATCCCAACGATTGTCGGGAGATCATGCACGAGCTTCTCAACCCAAGCAAGGCTGACGCTCAGCGCTGAATCAACACTTGCACCGACTGAACCTGACCGTGCTCGGTCTCTGCGTGCACCACGTACATGCCTTCGGGAAGGTGCCCTATGTCGAATGAGAAGCCCTTCAACCCAGGCACCGCACGCCGGGCCACGACTTCTTGACCTGAAGCATTCACCACGCGCACGAAAGCTGCTCGAGGCATCCCTTCCAACGTCACCGCAGAACAGGCTGGATTGGGATACGCCTTCAACGTCGCATCGGTCAAGTCGAGCTGCCCAACGTTCGTCGGGTCGTACGTCGGGTCGCCGACCATGAAGAGGCCCACCGACCGGCACGAAATGGCGATGTTGCCACTCGGGAAGTAGGGGTAGTTGCTCCAGGTGCCGTAGAACGCCACGGAATCTGTGTCGGGGTTGGTGTCAAAGTGGGCATAAGGCGTCAAGCTGCCGTTGGGGCCAATTTCCGAAACACGCAAGCCACTGAGGTAATTGGACGCGAAGATCTTGTTGCCGCGCACGTAGAGGTTGTGATCCACAGCCGTGTTGTCCGCTTCGTAAAACCCAATCACCACCGGGGCGTCCAGGTCGGACACGTCCGCGATGTAGGTGCGGGTCCCGTTGCCGTAATTGCTCTCGTCCAGTTCATCGTTGAAGTACAAGAACCGTCCGTCTTCGCTCAACCATCCTTGGTGGGTGTAGGCAGATTGGCTGTAGTTGAACGCGGCAATTTGCACCATGTCTGATTTGTCGGTCACGTCTACAATGGCCACACCACCGCTGCCGTTGAAACAAA
>CAJWII010000031.1 GCA_913041065.1 uncultured Flavobacteriales bacterium | reverse complement strand
CAGGGCCATCAGCATGGTGCCCAGGGCGGTGGCCGCCTTCCCTTCTGGAGCCAAATCCACCGTCCAAGCAAAAATCGCCGGCATGTTGATGCCCACGGACATCCCGTACACCACGCCCGCCGTCACAAGCACTGACACAGACGTCGAAACCGAGAACAGCCACATGCCCAGCGCCAAGAGCACCGCCCCGACCAACAGCAACTGCGGACGTCCGTATTTGTCAGAAGCCTTCCCAGCCACGAGGCGCATGGCGATGGACGCGATGACGACAATGGTGTTGAAGGATCCCTTGTACACAAAACCAAGCCCTTCAACAAGATCTGGAGTCACGGTCAAAAACGTCCCAAAGGCCACTGCCACCGGCAGCAAGAACATGGCGGCTGGCCACGCTGCCGACTCCACGGTGCCTCCTTGAAACACATTCAAGTCTTCCTTGCTAACTGGGCGGGCGTGAGGCAAGGTCTCTGGAAGCTTCTGAGTCATGATGTACGAAGCCACCCCCAGCAAGCTGCTGGCTGCAAACATCGCGTCGTACCCAAAATCCACCGCCAACCAACTGCCGAGTGAGGGACCGAGGGCCATGCCTGCGTTGCCGGCCACCCCCAGATAGCCCAGCGCCTCGCCGCGCCGATGCATGGGTGCCAGGTCCGTCAGAAATGCACTCGTACCGGTGGGTCGAAATCCCGTGGATAAGCCGTGCAACAGGCGGATAACGAAAAATACCGACACCGCATATGCTGCATCGTCCAGCCAACCGACACCGATGTACGCGAGCCCTGCCAGGGCCGTCACTGCAGTGCCAAACAACATGACTGGTTTCCGCCCGGCACGGTCTGCGATTCGGCCTGAAAAAAACCGGCTGAAGAACGCACCCACCGTGAACAGCGCCACAATCCACCCAATCAAATGCCCTGCGTCGTACGTCTCAAGGTACCCTGGGAGTTCCGGCAGGAGCATCCCAAAACTGGCCATGAACAGGACTGTTCCGGCACAAAGAAGCCAAAAAGTGGAGGTGAATACGCGTTGTTCCAAGGCCGCGAAGGTACTCCTTCCCTTCCGGTTCCGTTCCTTTGTTCAATGGCCAAACGCTACCCTACCAAAGTGCTGCTCGCCTGGGGTGAAGCCATCTCAGGCAACGACAGCCTGCGGGATTGGCTGCTCGGGCATGGCTACCCGGAATTGGGTTTGTTCGTGCATGCCATGCACAACCAACCCTCGGCACGCGAATGGCTTCACAACGAAGGACACCCAGAATTGATGGCGCTGTGCAGGGGGGCGGAGGGCGACGGCCGTGCGGTGCAGTGGCTCCGGTCTCACGGGCATGAGGTGTTGGCCAACATGGCCTTGGCCGCGGACAACGACGACGACGCGATGAAGGCCCTGCTGCAGGCGGACGAGCGCCTTTGGGCCACCCTGGCCTTGAAGATCCGGTCGGTGAAAAACGGCATCGAGGAGCGTCACAACGACTGGCACACCTTCAATCGGGACTGAGGCATCCCGACGTCAATCCGGCAGAAAGGTCACCGACCCCATGGACTGAGGGTCGAGCCAAGTGTGGGCAACCTCCCGCAGTTCTTCTGCCGTGAGCGCCTCGATCGCCTGCAACACCGCATCCAACGTTTCCACGCGGCCGTGCACAAGAAAGGTCTTGGCCAGACCAGACAACACATGGCCGCCATGTTCGTGGCTGAGTGCGATTTGGCCCAAGAGCTGCTGCTTCGCTTCATGCAACTGCCGCACGCCCAACTTGGTGTGGCGCATCTTGTTCACCTCCCGCCGCACGAGATCAGACACACGCCTGTGAAACCGGACATCCGTGCCGTAATACACGTTGAACACCCCCATGTCTTGGTGCATCATGTGGTTGGCCTCAATGTGGTACGCCATCCCATGCTTCTCACGGATGTTCAAGTTCAAACGGCAATTCATCGCCGGGCCACCGAGCACATTGGCCACCATAGTCATCGCGAGCTTGTCTTTGTGGTCGCCCCCAGGGACCATGCCCCCAATCACGTGGTGCACCTGCTGGACGTTGCGACGCTCTTCGACGACGAAGCCTCCGGCGTTCCTGATGGGCGCGACCCTGGATGGCACAGAGGCCGTTCCGCCCTGGTCCACGTGCCCAAAGTGCTTTTCCGACCACGCCACAACCTCGGCCCAAGTCACGTTGCCCACGACCCCCAACACCATGTTGGTGGGGCGGTACCAGGCGTCGACGAATCTGCACACCTGGTCCCTGGTGAGGGCCTTGACACTGCCCGGAGTGCCCAGGATGGGACGCCCCAGAGCGTGCTCCTCAAACAAGTGACTGTCAAACGTTTCAAAAATGACATCTCCCGGGGTGTCGTCTACGCCAGCAATTTCATCGAGCACAACGTCCCGCTCCTTGTCCAGCTCGCCCTCTGGAAACACACTGCGAAAGGCGACGTCGGCCAACAACTCGAGGGCGCGCTCCGTGTCGTTGTTCCGCTGTGAGCTGGTCAACCACGTGTCTTCCTTGGTCGTGTAAGCGTTGATCTCCCCTCCCACTGACTCCATCCGGTTCAAGATGTGGAACGCCTTTCTCTTGGTGGTGCCCTTGAACAGCACATGTTCGATGAAGTGGGCCAGCCCCTCTTCTCCCTCCCGTTCGTCCCGCGTGCCTGCGTTGATCACCAAGGCGCAATGGGTGACCTGACCTTCCTTGTGGGCATGGATTACCCTCAATCCATTGGGCAAGGTGTGGGTGTGAAATTCCGGGGTCATGAGGCTGGGCTGAAACAATCAGAATCACCAAAAAGACATCCCTACAAGCATCACCATCGCCGCCGTCACCATCACCAGCAACGTGTAGGGCAAGATGTCGCGCGCCGACAGGCCCGTGATTCCCAGGAGCGGGAGGGCCCAGAAGGGCTGCAACATGTTGGTCAGCTCGTCGCCGAAGGCCATCGCCATGATGCCCTGTTCCCAAGACACGCCGAGTGCGTGGCAGGCCTCCAAGACCAAGGGGCCTTGGACGGCCCATTGCCCCCCACCGCTGGGCACAAACACATTCAGCACCCCAGCCGACACGAACAACGTCTCCGGCAGCCATACTGCAGACGTGGCGTCGACCAACGCCCCTGCCAAAGTTTGGCCCAATCCCGTTCCCGTCACGATGCCCATGATGCCGAAGTACAAGGGGAATTGGATCAGGATGCCGGACGCCCCGCCTATCGCCTTGTCCAACGCCGCCAAGAACCCACGCACCTGGCCATGGGCAAGAAGCGCCAGCGCCAGAAGAAGCATGTTGATCCAATCGGGGGTGACAAACGACAGCGCCATGCCCCCAGGACTTTGGTTGGCCCACCACAATGCGCCTCCCAACGTCACCACGCCAAGACCGCATGCGACCCAAGGACTGGTGTCCATCGCCTCCGCCGCACCACCAAGGGTTTGAGACGATTCGATCGGCCTTCTGGCTGGGTTCTCATCCTCGGGCGGGGATGTTAGCACCCCCGCTTCAGGACGACCATGCACCCGGCTTCCCAACCACGCAAAAAGCCCCACCACCACGGCCATGACCGCGGCCGTGACCATCAGGCTCCACGGGGCAAACACCGTGGCAGTCAACGGAAGGGTTTCAGGCAGCGTCGGGGCCCAAGGCGCCTGAGGAACCAAGGAAGCCAAATGTCCAGGTTCAGCCACTTTCAATGGAGCAGACCCACTGAGGCCACCGTGCCACACCAGCAGGCCTGTGTACCCCGCCGCACCAAGCATGCCTTTGGACAACGACCGCAATCCTGCCGAGGCGTGCGGCTTCTTCATGTCATCCAGCACACCTCGCACCAAAATGGCGCCTGCAACCAAGCCGAGGCCCCAGTTCAGCCACCCCAACACCATGCTCAAAAGGGCCACTTTCGCTGGCGCGAATCGCGGCGTCAAGGTCACCCAACGGACCGCCTTGTTCAGTCCCCGGAGGACGGGAGGGGCCAACGCGAGCACGTGCCCGAGCACGAGCATGAGCATCGCTTGAAACCCAAACCGCAACAGCCCCGGATTCCACAGCCCTGTGGTCCACGCCTCCACCACATCGGAAGGAGTTGCACTCAAGAGGGCCAATCCAGCGGCCACGAAGGTCAACACCACCGCAATGGCAAACGGGCTCGGGAGCCAGCGCTGGAATGCCAGCGCGTAAGCGTTCAGAGCCCGTTCAATGGGCGAAAACGGACCGTGGTCGGTCACGGGGTCGACTGTCAGAATGGCAAGTCGTCGTCGCCTGCAGGCGCGGACGGCATGGGAGGCACCGCCGGCATGGGCGCTGCACTCACGGATTCAGGTACGCCTGGCGCTGGGGCCGACCCAGACGCGTCGGCACGCTCGACGCGCCACGCATTCAAATCGACGTAGTACTGCCCGTTGTACTCGCGGCCACGCAGGTCAAACTTGACGTTCAACACGTCGCCTTCCGAGAACTGGCCCAACTGCTCAGACTTCTCTTTCAACGCAGAGAATTTGATGTCTTGGGGGTACTGCTCCATCGTGGTGACCACGAAGTCGCGCTTGTAAAATCCGCTTGGAAAGTCTTGCTGATCGAACAGCTTCTTCAGGGTGCCTTTTACTTCAAATGCCATGGTCCAAAAGTACGCTTCAGCCCCCGGGTTTGGTGGTCATCCCGCGTTGAATGACAGAAGGGTTTTCCACGCTTCATCCACCATGCCCTGGTCCAACAGGGACGCCGCATGTTGGTGGAGGGCCTGCTCCAATGCGGCCCCGTCGTCCTCGTGCTCAATGAATAGGTCTGCCAGCTCCAGAAGTTTGTGCTCGTTCACGTCGGTTTCGTCCGGCAACGCTTCCGATCCACCCAACATGGCCAACTGGTTGCCGGTCAACACCCGACTGGTTCGGATGTCCTCTGGCAGCGCGTCCACCCCCATGCCCATCACGTCCAAGGGTTTGGCCACGGTGAACAGCGCGTCGCCGTGGGCCCTGACGTAATGGTCGCCACCACAGCGGCCCACAAGGTCCAACAACGTGGCGTCTGGCACCCCGGCGTCATTGACGACGCTGTCGCGGAAATGCATCTTGACAATCTCGGCGAACACCAGTTGTCCCGCACCACCCTGGTCTCCCAACGGTTCCAACTTCAACACCTTGCATTCCAACTGGACCGGCGACTCGGCCACACGGGGGGGCGCCACGGCGTCGGACGGCAGGGGAGTCAACCCCGTCTTCACGAATTCATCCACCCCCTCTGCATAGTCAGTGCTCGCGAGGGAGCACGCGTGAACCATGGCATGGTCGACCAAATTCACCACCACCTCTGGCACGCGCTGGACGTTGTCCCACGTATGCTTGGTGCTGCCATCCCGGCCACGGCGTGCGGGTGAGAACACCAACAACGGCGGATTCGCTGAGAACACGTTGAAATACGAGAATGGGGCGAGGTTCACGCGGCCTTGCGCGTCTTGCGTGCTGACAAAAGCGATTGGACGGGGCGCAATGCCGCCGAGGAGGCACTGATGCAACTTCCGCGCATCCAGTTCTGACGGGGTGTAACTGGTCATGCCGGCTTGTGCCCTTCCACGTCGTGAATCGACGCCATGACCCTGTCTTTGAGGCCTTCTTTGAAGACGGCGATGCGTTCGCGGAGGGCGTCGTCTGTGGCCCCGAGGATTTGGGCGGCCAAAATCCCTGCGTTGGTGCCTCCATCCAATGCCACCGTCGCCACAGGCACACCTGAGGGCATTTGGAGGATGCTCAACACACTGTCCCACCCGTCGATGCTGCTTCTGCTTTTGATAGGTACGCCGATGACTGGCAGCGGGGTCAACGAGGCTGTCATGCCGGGCAAATGCGCCGCACCTCCAGCCCCGGCGACGATCACACCGACACCACGATCGGCCGCGCCGCGTGCGTAGTCCACCATCCGGTCGGGGGTGCGGTGGGCGGACACCACGGTCATTTCACACTCGACCCCCAATTCCTGGAGCACGCGTTTCGCACCTTCCATCACCGGGAGGTCGCTTTTGCTCCCCATGATGATGCCAACAGATTTTGTCATGGTGCGAAGATACTCAGCCTCCCAACGCGTCAATTTGCTTTTTCAGTTCCGACGCGCGCTCGTAATTTTCCGTGGCGATGGCTTCGTCCAATTGCCGTTTGAGGTCTTCCAGGCTCGGGGCGTCGTCCCGCTCCTCTTGCGGAACCACCTGGGAAGACTCCTCGGGCGCATCTTGGTCCGTGGCGTCCAACTCCACCCCTGCCGCTTCCATCACTTGGGCGCTGCAGCGGATGGGACATCCAAACCGAACCGCGATGGCCACCGCGTCCGAAGACCTTGAGTCGATGCGTTCTTCTCGAATGCCGTCGCTCACCACCAATTGGGCGTAGAAAATGCCCTCCGACATCTTGTGGATGACGACTTCTGTGACTTCCATCCCAAACACCGACAAGGTGTTTCGAAACAGGTCGTGGGTTAAGGGGCGACTCGGACGCATGTTTTCCATCTCAATGGCGATGGACTGTGCTTCTGCCCCGCCGATGACGATGGGCAATTTGCGCTTGCCTTTCACCTCGCCCAACACCAAAGCATACGCCCCAGAGGACGAACCGCTCAGGGCAATGTCGAGGATTTCAAGGTCAATGTGGGCCATGATCGCAGATGGGTCAGCCTCAGCCTAGGTTTTTGACGGCTTCGGTGAGTTTGGGCAACACTTCAAAAGCATCCCCCACAATCCCGTAATCCGCCGCCTTGAAGAATGGAGCCTCTGGATCCGTGTTGATGGCCACGATGACCTTGCTCTGGTTGACGCCAGCAAGGTGCTGAATCGCTCCCGAAATGCCCGCTGCGATGTACAAGTCTGGACGGATGGTGATGCCCGTCTGCCCCACGTGCTCGTGGTGGGGGCGCCATCCCATGTCGCTTACTGGACGGCTGCACGCGGTGGTCGCCTCCAACGTGGTGGCCAATTCTTCCACGATACCCCAGTGCTCAGGTCCCTTCAAACCGCGGCCTGCAGACACCACGCGCACCGCCTCAGGGAGGGGCACTGAACCGTCGCTGCTTGACGCCTTGAATCCGGTGACTTTCAACGACGCCTCACCCACTTCCGGATCAAACGACTCCACAGCCGCTTCGGCGCCTCCAAGCTCCACCCCAAACGCGTTGGGTGTGGTGGTGATGACCTTCACCTCAGAGTTCAAAGACACGTGGGCCATGGCCTTGCCGCTGAACACGTTGCGCTGCACCGTGCTTCCTTCAAGCACGCCGGTCACTCCTGGAACCATCCCGGCGCCCAATCGCACCGCAACACGTGGTGCCACTGCCCGTCCCACATAATTGTGAGGTGCCACCACCATAGAAGCTCCTTCAGCCTTTGCCGCCTCGGAGACCGCTCGGGCGATTTGCGCTTCGTCTTGGAGGTCGTGGGCCACATGCAACACCTTAGAGGCGCCTGCGCTGCCTGCGCCGCCGTCTGCATTCAATGGACCCAAGGCCAGCGCCACAACGTCTGCACCGCACTTCTTGGCGTAAGAAACCGCTTCGAGGCCAGCCTTGGTGGCCTGTCCGTCTTGGGTTGGGAGGTATGCCAAACACTTCATGTTGTCGTCTTTCAAAGGTTGGGTTCAGAGGATTTTGGCTTCTTCGCGCAACAAACGCACCAGCTCTTCAGGCTGGTCGGCCGAAATCATTTTGCATTCTCCTTTTGCAGGTGGGAGTTCAAACTTGGCGACAGTTGCGCCTTGGAGGGCGTCTCCCGCGGGTACCACGTTCAGAGGCTTGGTCCGAGCGGCCATGATGCCGCGCATGTTGGGGATGCGCTGCTCGGCCATGCCTTTGGCCGCACTCACCACTGCAGGCATCGAAGCCTCCACGCTTTCCAACCCACCAGCCGCTTCGCGGGTGGCCTTCACCACGCCGCCTTCCACCTCCAACGACGTGGCTAAGGAAACGAACGAGGCGTTCATGAGTTCTGCCAACATGCCGCCCACCACAGATCCGTTGTGGTCGATGGTTTCCTTGCCGCAGAGCACCAAGTCGTATCCACCGTCGCCCGCATGGTCGGCAATCAGGGACGCCACTTGAAGGGCGTCGGTTGGGTTGGCGTCAATGCGAACCGCGTCGTCTGCGCCAATGGCCAACGCCTTGCGGATCACAGGATCGCAATCGGCTTCCCCCACCGTGATCGTGGTCACCGATCCTCCTTGGGCTTCCTTCAACTCCAGGGCGCGCACCAACGCATACCACTCGTCATAAGGGTTGACAATGAATTGCACCCCATTCTTGTCGAATTGGGTGTCGCCTTCGGTGAAGGCAATCCGGCTTGTGGTGTCCGGCGCTTTGCTGATGCAAACGAGAATTTTCATGGCGATGTGTTCAAAATCTGGGACCGCACAGAGGCGCTTCCGTAGGGAGCTCAAAGTTAGGTCAGTCGGGACGAGTCTGGGTCTCCTTCGGGCCCCGGTGGCATGGCACCGCCACATCGACTATCTTTGCCGCCCAAATTGTAGCATAAAATGCGTGAAGTCACATTCAGAGAAGCAGTGGCCGAGGCCATGAGCGAAGAGATGCGCCGCGACGAGTCGGTGTTTTTGCTTGGAGAAGAGGTGGCGGAATACAACGGCGCGTACAAGGCCTCCAAAGGAATGCTGGACGAGTTTGGACCGGAACGTGTCATCGACACGCCCATTGCCGAGCTTGGATTCAGTGCGATTGCGGTCGGTGCAGCCATGAACGGCCTGCGCCCCATCGTGGAGTACATGACGTGGAACTTTGCGGTGTTGGCGTCAGACCAAATCATCAACCACGCATCCAAGATGCTTCAGATGAGCGGTGGCCAGTACTCTGTGCCCATCGTCTTTCGCGGACCCAATGGGACCGCGGGTCAACTCGCCGCCACACACAGCCAGAGCTACGAAAGCCTTTACGCTTCTATGCCAGGCTTGAAGGTGGTGACTCCCTTCACACCCTACGAAGGCAAAGGCTTGTTGAAATCTGCGATCCGTGACAACGACCCCGTGCTCATCATGGAGTCTGAGAAGATGTACGGCGACAAGGGCATGATTCCCGACGGAGAATTCCTTGTGCCGATCGGCAAAGCCAACATCCGCCGCAAGGGGGACGACGTGACGATCGTCTCTTTTGGCAAGATTCTGAAGGACGTCCACGCCGCCGCCGACGAATTGGCCAAGGAGGGCATCGAAGCGGAGATCATCGATTTGGTCACCATCCGCCCACTGGACCTCGACACCATCTTGGAAAGCATCAAGAAGACCAACCGTTTGGTCATTGTGGAAGAAAGCTTCCCCGTGGCATCCATTGCGACTGAAATCACGTACCGCGTTCAGCGTCATGCATTCGACCATTTGGACGCGCCGATTCGTCGGTTGTGCCAAAGCGACACGCCATTCGCCTTTTCCACAAGCCTGATTGAAGAGGCCCTTCCTCAAGTCAAAGACATCGTCGAAGCCGTCAAGGACGTCGCCTACGTGGCGTAAACCTGTCGTTCGAATTCAACTTTAAGATCAACCGGAGCCCCGCTCCCTAACCAACTACCTATGCAGCAATCACTGCTCTACCTCGTACCTGGCTTGGCCGTCCTCGGACTGGTCGTCATGGCCATTCAAGCCGCTTGGGTTCGCAAGCAAAGCACGGGCGAAGCCCGCATGAGTGAAATCGCACAACACATCCACGAAGGCGCTTTGGCCTTCTTGAGCGCTGAATACCGCATCTTGGCTGTGTTCGTCGTCATCGCTGGTGCCCTCCTCGGCCTCGTCTCCTCCATGGTGGAAACCACACACTGGTTCATCGTGGTGGCCTTCGTGATCGGTGCCGTGTTCTCCGCACTTGCCGGAAACATTGGCATGCGCATCGCCACCCAAGCCAACGTCCGCACCACCCAAGCCGCCCGCACGAGCTTGAGCGAGGGATTGAAAGTCTCCTTCACCGGAGGCATGGTGATGGGCCTCGGCGTCGCAGGCCTTGCGGTGTTTGGATTGAGTGCCCTTTTCATCCTCCTGTTGAACTGGATGGGCGGTGACGCCGACGGATTGACTTCTGTTCCACGAATGACCATCATCCTCGAAGCGCTGGCTGGATTCTCTCTCGGTGCGGAAAGCATCGCCCTGTTTGCACGCGTGGGTGGAGGCATCTACACAAAAGCCGCAGATGTCGGCGCAGACTTGGTCGGAAAAGTGGAAGCTGGCATTCCCGAGGACGACCCTCGCAACCCCGCCACCATCGCCGACAATGTGGGGGACAACGTGGGAGATGTGGCTGGCATGGGTGCTGATTTGTTCGGCTCCTACGTGGCCACCGTGTTGGCGGCCATGGTGCTCGGCAACTACGTCATCAGCGACATGGGCGGATCCATCGTCGACAACTTCGGAGGCATGTCTACCATCTTGTTGCCCCTCGTCATCTCTGCCCTTGGCATTGTGTTCTCCATCCTCGGAGCTCAGGTCATCCGCGTGGGCAACGACGCCAAGGAAGCCCAAGTCCAGTCTGCGTTGAACCGCGGAAACTGGGGCTCCATCGTGTTGACTGCGGTGGCATGTTACTTCCTGGTGGACGTCATGTTGCCTGCAGAGTTGAGCATGGACTTCTTCGGGGAGGGCCTGCGCACGTTCAGCTCCATGAACGTGTTTTACTCGGTGGTGGTCGGCCTCATCGTGGGCGGCGCGATCAGCTACATGACCGAGTACTACACAGGGTTGGGCAAGAAGCCTGTTTTGGACATCGTCCAACAGTCTTCCACCGGCGCAGCCACGAACATCATCGCAGGCTTGGCGACAGGCATGATTTCCACGTTCGGCCCCATCTTGTTGTTCGCGGCGGCCATCTACACCGCGTACGAGTTCGCAGGATTCTACGGCGTGGCCATTGCAGCATGTTCCATGATGGCGACCACCGCCATGCAATTGGCCATCGACGCCTTCGGCCCCATTGCCGACAACGCAGGTGGCATCGCTGAAATGAGTGAGCTTCCTGAAGAAGTGCGCGAGCGCACCGACATTCTGGATTCCGTGGGCAACACCACAGCGGCCATCGGCAAGGGCTTCGCCATCGCATCTGCGGCATTGACCGCCCTCGCCCTCTTTGCAGCTTACGTGGAATTCACAGGCATTGAAGGCATCAACATCTTCAAGGCCAACGTGCTCGCCGCACTCTTCATTGGCGGCATGGTTCCTGTGGTGTTCTCGGCCTTGGCCATGAACAGCGTCGGCAAGGCCGCCATGGAAATGGTGCAGGAAGTCCGTCGTCAGTTCAAAGAGATTCCTGGAATCTTGGAGGGCACTGGAACCCCGGAATACAGCAGGTGCGTGGACATCTCTACCCAAGCTGCACTGAAAGAAATGATGTTGCCTGGCGCCATGACCATCCTCTTCCCCTTGGTCATTGGATTGTTGCCCCTGATGTTGGGCGCTGAAGCGGCCTGGGCCGCTGAAACCCTTGGTGGCTACATGGCAGGGGTGACGGTCAGCGGTGTCCTTTGGGCCATCTTCCAAAACAACGCTGGCGGCGCATGGGACAACGCCAAGAAGTCTTTCGAGGCTGGCGTGGAAATCGACGGTGAAATGACGTACAAAGGTTCCGACGCCCACAAAGCCGCCGTCACAGGCGACACCGTCGGCGACCCGTTTAAAGACACCTCAGGTCCTTCTATGAACATCTTGATCAAATTGACTTGCCTTGTGGGCTTGGTGATCGCCCCCATCTTGGGTAGCGGACACAGCGAAGGCCATGCCGAAGCTGTGAACCATGACCGCACCGAGATTGTTGCTCAGGCAACTGAAACCCTTTCTGAATGAGCAAGTTCTTCTCAATCCTCCTCGGGGTCTCCTTGATTGGTGCATGCGGCACATCTGCCCCTGAATCCGGTCATGACGACAACCACGGTTCCGAAGCCTCTGCCAACTTGGCTGACGGCCTCTACGCCATCACCAAGGTGGCCCCCAAGGTCACGTGGTCTGCTGAAAAACTCGCCGGCGACGGCCACCAGGGCACCTTGGCTGTGTCAGGCGGCAAATTCAAAGTGGTCAACGGCAGGATCCAAGACGGCGTCGTCAACTTTGACATGACCCAAATCGCGGTCACCGACTTGACCGGAGAGGACAAAGCCAGCTTGGAGGGCCACCTCCGTTCTGGAGACTTCTTCAACGTGGAAGCGCACCCCACTGCGGTCTTGACTGTGAATGGCATTGAGGGCAGCACGCTGTCTGCGAGCTTGGACATGAACGGAGTGCCGGTGGACTACTCCATCCCCGTGACCATCTCCCAAACGAATGTGCCAGGCGACCAACAAGGCATTGCAGTGACAGGCAAGTTCAAGTTGGACCGCACCAAGCACAACATCACGTATCGCTCACAAACGTTCGACGACAAGTTGGACTGGTTCATCAAAGATGATGTGGCTGTGGGGTTTGCTGTGATGGGCGTGCCCGTGCGGTGATCAAAAACGACCTCTTATAGAAAAGGCCTGCTCCTTGAGCAGGCCTTTTTTGCATCATGGACTTGAGAAGTTTGTCCCTTCAGCTGAAGAGGTTGTTCAGCTTGCCGTCGATGCCTGTGATGATCTTGCCCAAGTCCTCCTTGCCCTCATGGAAGTTGCTCTCGTCGACATCCACAATCAGCAGCTCTCCTTTCGAGTAGGTGCTGATCCATGCCTCGTAGCGCTCGTTCAAACGGTTGAGGTAGTCGAGGCGGATGGCCTCCTCATAGTCCCGACCGCGCTTCTGAATTTGGGCCACCAAGGTGGGCACGGACGCGCGCAAGTACACGAGCAAATCAGGGGGCGTCACAAACTCCTCCATCAATTCGAACAACGAGAGGTAGTTCTCAAAATCTCGGGTCGTCATCAGCCCCATGGCCTGCAAGTTGGGCGCGAAAATGTTGGCGTCCTCGTAGATGGTGCGGTCTTGGATGATGGGCTTCCCCTTCTTCTTCATTTCAATCAACTGAGAAAAGCGGCTCCTAAGAAAGTACACCTGCAAGTTGAAGGACCATCGGGTCATGTCCTTGTAGAAATCGTTGAGGTAGGGGTTGTTGTCAACCTCTTCAAAGTGAGGGGTGTAGCGGTAGTGCTTGGCCAACAACGTGGTCAACGTGGTCTTTCCTGAGCCAATGTTTCCTGCGACGGCGAGATGCATGGAGAAGATTCGAAATGAAACGAAAATTGAACGGCCAAAGTAGGTCGGACTCCACGCCCGTCCAAGGCCAGTCAACAGGTTGGGGATAACTATTCCGCAGACACCTTGGCGCACGCCAGAACCCCGTCTAAAATCGATCCAGATGCATCCAAACGCGGCACCTTGTGCTGCCCCCCGAGGCGGCCGTGCTCCGCCAGCCATCTGTCAAAGGATCCTTCAGGCACCACGTCCACTTCAGGCGCCTTAAGGATGAGGTCGTCCGTTCGCTTGGCCAGGTAATCGCCATTGAAGTTTTTCAACCACCGGTCCAGCTCTGCACCCAGTTGTGCTGCAGACGGCACGGCACGGCCCGGCTGGAATTCCACAACCCACCTGTGGGCCACGGGCTTCCCAGCGCCATCGAATCGCGGCGCCCCGGTGTAGTTGTACACTTCCGTTTCCAGCGCTCGGGCCACTTCAGCCCAAGCACGGTCGGCGTTTTGCGCCATCAACTCTTCCCCCACCACGTTGAGGTGTGAAGTCACCCGGCCGGCCACTTGAATGCGCAACGGAATCTTGGAGGTGATCGTGACCAAATCCCCGACCATCAGGCGCCACAAGCCAGCGTTGGTAGAAACCACAAGCGCGCAGGTCTGCCCCACCTCCACTTCTCGGAATTCCAACGCTTCGGGCTGAAGCTTGTCCAATTCCGACATGGGAACAAACTCGTAGAAAATCCCATGGTCCATTAACAGGGCCATATCTTCACGTTCGAGGTCGTCTTGGAAAGCAAAAAAGCCCTCCGACGCGTTGTACGTTTCCACGTAATGGATGCTTCGCCTTTCTCCTCGCGGAGGAAGCAAGGACTCAAACGTCCTTTGGTACGGTGCAAAGCCCACCCCACCATGCATGTACAACCACAAATTGGGCCACACCTCCCACAAGTCGGACTTCCCGCTCTTCTCGAGCACCCGCTGGCAGACCAAGGCCATCCAACTGGGAACCCCGGCCAAAATCCGGACGTCCTCCGTTATGGTGGCTTCGGCGATGGCATCCACTTTGGACGTCCAATCGTCCATCAGTGCGATGGCCTTATCTGGGGTTCTTCGGGCCTCGCACCAGGGAGGGAGATGGTTGACAATGATGGCACTCAAATCCCCTTTCACGGCGTGGTGGCCGTCGTGCACCAACGCGCTGGATCCGCCGAGGATCAAGTGTTTGCCTTGGTACAGCTGGGCCTCGGGCACCTGGGCACAATACTGTGCCAGCAAATCCTTGCCCCCACGATAGTGTCCGCGTTGGAGCGCGTCCCGGGTGACCGGCAACCACTTGAACTGGTCGGTGGTGGTGCCCGAGCTTTGGGCAAACCACTTGGTCGCTCCAGGCCAAAGGACGTCCTCCTCTCCGGCCATGGCCCGCTCGATCCAAGGCTTCAAATCGTCGTATTTGACCACCGGCAAAGCACGGACAAAGTCCTTGCGACGGGAAACATCGGACAGATGATGGATGCCGTGGGCCCTTCCGTAATCGGTCGAGGCCAACCCGTGAATCAACCCCAAAAACACCCCACGCTGGGCATCAGCTGGACGGTGTTGTGCCCAAAGCAATCGAGGCATACGGACCCCAATCAGCCGATGAAAAATGTGGTTGCCCAGCATGGCACGAAGGTACAGGGTCGATCAACCCTCCACGAGGACAGGCGCAAAGACTTTGTCCACGGCCTCCAAGGCTTTGTCAATGTCTCCGGACGTCGTGTACCTCGAGAAGGAAAATCGAACACTGGCGCG
>CAJWII010000030.1 GCA_913041065.1 uncultured Flavobacteriales bacterium | reverse complement strand
CGCGTTCCAATGCCAGCCTTGGTCTGTCCAGGAGGTCTCCATGGCACAAAGGTCGGGCGGTGGGTTTTTTGTGGAAAACGACGGGGCACGAGGCATGCCATGAACGGCAAGCCTTGCTCTAATTTTGCCCCCGGTCCACAACGTTTGGTCTTCTTTTCTCTGCCCGAATGGTTCTATGTCAAAGAATAGAGCCGCTCGGATAAAAAAAAAATGCCCAAAGACAACAGCATCAAGTCGGTCCTCATCATTGGAAGTGGACCCATTGTCATTGGACAAGCCTGCGAGTTCGACTACTCCGGAAGCCAGGCATCGCGCAGCATGCGGGAAGAAGGCATCGAAGTCACCCTGATCAATTCCAACCCCGCCACCATCATGACCGATCCGGTCGTGGCGGATCACATTTACCTTGAGCCCCTCGAGCCGGAGTCGATCGACAAGATTTTGGAGAAACACGACATCGACGCTGTGCTGCCCACCATGGGAGGCCAAACGGCCCTCAACCTTGCCATCAAGTGCGAGGAGATGGGCATTTGGGAAGACCACAGCGTCCGGATGATTGGGGTGAACACCGACGCGATTGAGATCACGGAAAACCGCGAAGCCTTCCGCAACCTCATGGAGGAGATCGACGTGCCGATGGCCCCGCAAACCACCGCCAAGAGCTTCCTGGAAGGGAAGGAGGTGGCTCAGGAGTTTGGCTATCCGCTCTGCATCCGTGCGTCATACACCCTTGGTGGAGCTGGCGCGGCCGTGGTGTACGACAAGGAGGCGTTCGAAGAGAAGCTGACCCGCGGCTTGCACTTGAGCCCCATCCATGAAGTCATGATCGACAAGGCCCTGCTGGGGTGGAAGGAATTCGAGCTCGAGTTGCTCCGCGACAGCAACGGCAACGTGACCATCGTGTGTTCCATCGAGAATTTTGATCCGATGGGCATCCACACCGGGGACAGCATCACCGTGGCTCCGGCCATGACCTTGAGCGATTCCACGTTCCAGCGCATGCGAGACATGGCCATCAAGATGATGCGCAGCATTGGAGACTTTGCGGGTGGATGCAACGTGCAATTTGCCGTGTCTCCCGACGAGAAGGAGGAGATCATCGCCATCGAGATCAACCCCCGCGTGAGCCGTTCCTCGGCGCTGGCGTCCAAGGCGACGGGTTACCCCATTGCGAAAATCGCGGCCAAGCTGGCCATTGGGTACCACTTGGACGAGTTGAAAAACCAAATCACGGGCAACACCTCCGCAATGTTCGAGCCTACGCTCGACTATGTGGTGGTGAAGATCCCCCGTTGGAACTTCGACAAGTTCCCAGGATGCGATGACGTTTTGGGCTTGCAGATGAAGGCTGTGGGCGAGGTGATGGCCATTGGTCGCTCGTTCCAGGAGGCTTTGCAGAAGGCGTGTCAATCGCTGGAGCTCAAGCGCAACGGGCTCGGGGCAGACGGCCGCGAGTTGCGGGATCAGGACGCCATCATGCACAGCTTGCGCAACGCGAGCTGGAACCGGTTGTTCCACGTGTACGACGCCTTCAAGTTGGGCATTCCATTCCGGAGCATCTTCGAAGCCACCAAGATTGACCCTTGGTTCTTGCGCCAAATCGAGGAGTTGGTCCACTTCGAAAAGGACCTTTCAAAACACACCATCGACGACGTGCCAACCGAGACGCTTCGCGAGGCCAAACGAAAAGGCTACGCCGACCGGCAGATCGCGCACATCCTGAATTGTTTGGAGTCCATGGTGCACACCCGCCGCCACGCGGAAGGCATCAAGCGCGTCTACAAGCTTGTGGACACCTGCGCCGCCGAATTCCCGGCTTTGACGCCCTACTACTACAGCACCTTCGAGGAGGAAGCCAACGAAAGTGTGGTGTCTGAAAAGAAGAAGATTGTGGTGTTGGGCAGCGGCCCCAACCGCATCGGCCAAGGCATCGAATTCGACTACTGCTGCGTTCACGGGGTGCTGGCGGCGAAGGAGTGCGGCTACGAGACCATCATGATCAACTGCAACCCGGAGACGGTGTCGACCGATTTCGACACGGCGGACAAGCTCTACTTCGAGCCCGTGTTCTGGGAGCACATCTACGACATCATTTTGCACGAGAAGCCCGAGGGGGTCATTGTGCAACTTGGAGGCCAGACTGCGTTGAAACTTGCCGAAAAGCTCGAGCGTCACGGCATCAAGATCATGGGCACCTCCTACGAAGCCTTGGATTTGGCCGAGGACCGCGGAAGCTTCAGCACCTTGCTCAAGGAGGAAGGCATCCCTTACCCCAAGTTCGGGGTGGTGGAAAGCGCCGACCAGGCCGTAGAGTTGAGCCGGGAACTCGGATTCCCGCTGTTGGTGCGCCCCTCTTACGTACTGGGCGGCCAGCGCATGAAGATTGTGATCAGCGAGGAAGATTTGGAACACCACGTGGTCGACATCCTGCGCGACATGCCGGACAACAAAATCTTGTTGGATCACTTCTTGGACGGCGCCATGGAATGCGAAGCCGACGCCATCTGCGACGGCGACGAGGTTCGGATTGTGGGCATCATGCAGCACATTGAACCAGCGGGCATCCACTCGGGCGACAGCTACGCGGTGTTGCCTCCGTACAACCTCGGCGATTTGGTCATCCATAAGATCGAAGAATACACCAAGCGCATCGCGTTGGCCTTGAAGACCGTGGGGTTGATCAACATCCAGTTTGCCGTGAAGGATGACGCGGTGTTTATCATCGAAGCCAATCCACGTGCCTCCCGGACCGTGCCGTTCATCGCCAAGAGCTTCGGCGAGCCTTACGTGAACCACGCAGCCAAGGTGATGTTGGGGGCAGCGAAACTGAAGGAGCTGCCCCACAATCCCCACATGGATGGGTACGCGGTGAAGATTCCTGTGTTCAGCTACGAGAAGTTTCCGAACGTGA
The DNA here is from genome assembly GCA_913041065.1 of uncultured Flavobacteriales bacterium. Lineage (GTDB taxonomy): Bacteria > Bacteroidota > Bacteroidia > Flavobacteriales_D > Sanyastnellaceae > UBA11663. The sequence continues at coordinate 12,883 of CAJWII010000030.1, read as the reverse complement.
ACAAGGAGCTTGGCCCAGAGATGAAATCCACGGGAGAGGCCATCCGCTTCATTCCCGATTTGCGCGACCCTTTCTTCCGCAAGGTCTACAGCGAGCGCAACCTGTACCTGAGCAAGTAATCCGATTCATTCATGTTTGCCGGCTTGCTTCGCACCCTGTTCTACATCGTCATGGTGTGGTTTGTGTGGCGCTGGCTGGACAGGTTGGTCGGAGGGGGGAGGCGAACACAGCGTCCTTCGAGCGACACACGCAGGTCCAACCCATCTTCGCGGGAGGTTCGGCCAGACGATTCAAAAGAAGGCGAATACGTCGACTTTGAGGAGGTGAAGGACTGAGTCCGCCGACCCTTCCGACCCTACCTTGCGGTCATGACAACGTCCAATTTGTGGACCACGGACGATTTCCGTGATTCCCTTCCCAAACTCGTGCCTCACCTCATTGCGGTGTTGGTCATGTTTTTCGCCGCTGGATGGACCCTTTCGCCGGCGATGTTTGATGGAAAAAGGTTGCGCCAAGGCGACATCCAAAACAACATCGGCATGTCCAAGGAAGCCCGCGACTTTGAGCGTGTAGAAGGGGACGTGCCTCAGTGGACAGACGCCATGTTTGGAGGCATGCCCACCATTCAAATCACGGGCCCAGGTGTGGACACCGCCCCGAAGTCGGTGTGGCAGACCTTCCGGGCGCTGATGCCGATGGAGGTCGCGACCTTGTTTGTGGCCATGATCTCGGCCTACGTATTGGGGTTGTGTTTGGGCTTGTCCCCTTGGATCTCGCTGACGTTGGGCATCGGGTTCGGATTGTCCTCTGTGAACATTTTGTATTTGGCGGCGGGCCACGCCACGAAAGTGCGCGCCATCGCCACCATGCCTGGCGTGGTGGCAGGCACCGTGTTGGCCTTCAGGGGCAAGCCATGGCGCGGTGCCGGAGTGGCGGCCTTGTTTGCGGCCTTGCATTTGGACGCCAACCACGTCCAAATGACCTACTACCTGCTCTTCCTTTTGGTGGCCATTGCAGTGGGAGCGATTGTGGTGGGGGCTGTGCAGTCCAAGTTGCCACAAACCATAAAGGCTGTGGGTCTCTTGGTGGTGGCGGGTCTCGTGGCGGCGTTGCCTCAAACCAGCCAACTCGCGCTGACAGAGCAATACGCGCAATACACCACCCGCGGCGAGGCCGTGTTGGCCGTGCCCAGTGAGGAAGGGGGCGGGCAAGAAGGGAGGGGCCTCGATCGAGAATACATCCTGGAATACAGCATGTCCCGGGGTGAGTTTTGGAGCATGGTGGTTCCGGATGTGAAAGGCGGCAACAACCAGCTCTATTGGGGAGAACAACGCTTCAGTGGAGGCGCCTTTTACTTCGGGGCCTTGGCGTTCGCCTTGTGCTTGGCTTGGCTCATCGCAGGGAGTCACTGGCTTCGTTGGCCCCTTCTGGCGGTGTCGATGCTGGCGATCGTCCTGTCTTGGCGAGATGCCACTTGGTTGACAGACATGTTCTTAGAGCGCGTGCCGCTCTTCAACAAATTCCGCGACACCAAGATGATGCTGGTGCTCCTCCAAATGATTGTCCCTGTGGGTGCAGCCATGGCTTTGCACGAGGTGAAATCCGACCGGGCGGCCAAGCAATGGAGGCGTTGGGCCAGCGCCGGCGCTGCGTCGGCGGTGCTCATGACGTTGTTCTACGCGCTGCCCGACACCTTTTTTGATTTCAAGAGCAGCTTGCGGCCGGACATGGCGATGGAACAGCTCGGCAACCGCGTCAAGGGAATGCGCGTGGACGTATTCCGGGCGGATGTGCTCCGGGCGTTGGGGTTGTCCCTTCTCGGCCTTGGGGTTATTGTGACCTTGGTGAAGCGCTGGGTGGATGCCCGTTGGGTGGTGATTGGAACCGTGTTGGTGGTCGCCCTGGACATGGGGTCGGTGAACAACCGTTACCTCGGTCCCAACAATTACGAGACCGTGATGGACAAGCGCTTCCCCTTTGAGGCGACGCCTGCGGACCGTGCAATCCTGGCGGCTGAGCAAGGTGGTGTGTCAGACTTTGAGAGGAAATACAGGGCCGCCCAAGCCCGCTGGGAAGACAAGCTCGACGCCAAATTGACCCGCCGCTACGCCCGTGCGCAGGACGCGGCGGCATTTGAAGTGTTGAACGCCAACACGCACCATCGGGTGTTTGATTTGGCCAACCCATTCAACGACGCCCGGACGTCGTACTTCCACAAATCGGTCGGGGGTTACCATGGGGCCAAGTTGCGCCGGTACCAGGATTTCATCGAGCGCGTGTTGACCCCCGAGCGGGCAGCCATCATTGCCCAAATCCAAGCGGGCCAGTTTCAGGTCGGGGTGGACGTGGCCCCAGGGTTGGCCATGCTCAATACGAAGTACATGCTCGTGCCCGGGGCAGAGCAACCCCTTCCTTTTGCCGGGGGCTTGGGGCCAGCGTGGTTCGTGGACAACGTGACATGGGTCGGCAGCCCGGAGGAAGAAATTTCTGGGATCGCGGGTCTGAATCCATCCGCACAAGCTTTGGTGCACACCGAATTTGAAGAGACCCTCGGCCGGGTAAATGCACCTGGCTCCAACGACGTGACCTTGGAGGCGTACCACCCCGAAGGGTCCAGCTACAGGGTGAATTCTGAGCACGGAGGCTTGTTGGTGCTGAGTGAGGTTCATTACCCCGTTGGTTGGACGGCCACGGTGGATGGCGAGGACGTCCCGTTGGTTCGGGTCAATTACATCTTGTCTGGGTTGGAAGTCCCGGCCGGAGAGCACAAGGTGCAGTTGACGTTTGAGCCGGAAGGTTGGGGCACAGCCAAAAAGCTGAGCCGTGCAGGTAGCCTGCTGCTTGCCGCCCTTTTGGGTCTGTCGATCCGCTTTGGCAGCAGAGAGTCGCAAGGTTGAACATCCAGGAGTCAAAGGAGTTTACGAAGGCAGGATGGCGGGATTGACGATGCACCACGCGGAGCGTGCGGCCGATTTTGATGGGGCGGAGTGGCATGCTTGGGACCAATTGTTGGCCAGCGAGCCCAGCGTCCACTTGTCTCCGCCTGCCGTGCGTGCGGCGTTGGAGAGCCCCCTGCGGCTGGTGCGCGCTGCGATGTGGAAGGATGCTGAGGGTGAGGTTCAAGGCCTCGCGATGTCCGAAGACAGCGAAGCCATCAGCCAAGGCATTGACGATTTCTTGGAGGGCAATGCCTTGTTTCGCCGTGCGAAGGCGTGGCTTCATCGCAAAGGCGGGTTGACGTTCTCCGTGCGGGTGATCGGCACACCGTTGGCGAGTGGGGCCCATGCATGCCGCTTCGCGGAAGGGGTGGACGGCTTGGCGTGTTTGGATGAATTGATGGCCTTGCCGGGTGTGAATGGTGCCAAGGCCCCAAGAACCTGGATTGTGAAGGACCAACCTGTCTCTCATGCATGGGCCGACGGCACCCAGCTCGCAGGCCAGTCAAGTTGGCGTCCTGGTTGGGTGGATTTGGAATTTGATCCGGTGATGTGCGTGGATTTGAGTCAGTACAGCTCATGGGAAGGGTACACCGCGGGCATGCGGACCAAAGCGCGGACCAAGGTGAAGCGAATCTTGAAGCTCTCGGAGCCATTGTCGTTTGAGGCGCTCGACTTGAAAGGCATCGAGTCGCACCAAGATCGGTTGCACGAGCTGTACAAGAACGTCTATGGACGTGCTGCGTTCCGTTTGGGGAGCTTGCAACCTGAAGACATGGCGTGCTTGAAACGGGAAATGGGCGAGCGCTTTCAAGTGTGGATCGCCAAGTTGGACGGCCACATCATCGGCTTCCACTGCGGCATGACCGATGGAGTTGAGGTGGAGGCGTTTTTTGTGGGGTTCGAGGGCAGCCACAACAAATCTCACGCCTTGTACCAGCGCATGCTGGTTGAGTTCATCCAGTGGGGTTTGACACTGGGGTGCACGTCGGTGAACTTGGGCCGCACGGCCTTGGACATCAAGGCCTCATTGGGCGCCGAGCCCAAACGCTTGGTCCTGCATGAACGCATGGCCAACCCCATCATGCACGCCCTGTCTCGATGGGCGGCAGGGGCAAGTGCCCCGAAGCAGCCTGCCCTGAAGCGCGCCTGGAAGCAGGAATCAGTCCATCATGAAGTCGTCGTCCCCGCCCCCGCCGCGGTTTCCTGAGCCCCGGCGACCACGTTCTTCCAGTTTCCCAAACTTGTATTGAAGGGTCAGGTAGAGGTTCCGCGATTCACGCTGCCTCCACACATCCTGCACAAAGAAGTCGGTTTCCGTGGAGTACGACCACCGACGGGTGTTGAACACGTCCTTGGCTTGCAGGGTGACTTGCCACTTGTCGCCCGGCAGGTCCCGGCTCACTGCCAAATTCAAGGTGGCGAAGCCGTTGAAGCGCCCTTGGGGCGTGACCGCCGCGCCACGCACAAAGCTGTTGGCCTGGCACTTCCACGCCTCGCCCACCGTCCAAGAAGCGAAGAATCGGCTGGACCAGCTGAATCCCGCGCTGCTGAACGGGGAGTCCAACCCCGATCCGTCGTTGACCACTCGGTAGGCGCTTGACGTCCAGTTGAGGCGCCCCGTCCGTCCCAACGGCACCATGACTGACAGCTCGAGCCCTTCGTTGTGTTGGCGCCCCAAATTTTGGAAGGTCGAGAGCAGCACCCCTGAGGTGTCGGCTTCTGTGAAGCGCCGGATGACATCGCGCGTGTCCTTGTAGAACAGGGCTGTGGTGACGCTCGTGCGTAGTCGCTGCCACTGGTGGGCCAATTCGTAGCTGTTGGTGTATTCCGGCAACAAGAAAGGGTTGCCCGACCTGAAGTTCCGTGGGTCGGACATGTCCAAGTAGGGATTCAATTGGCGGCCACGTGGGCGGTTGACCCGACGGCTGTAGCTCAGGCTGAAGGTGTTTTCCCCGTCGGTTTCCACAAAGACGTTGGCGGACGGGTAGAGGCTGAAGTAGTCGTTGGTGAAAGGCTCGCGGCCTTGGCTCCCGCCGCCGTCAAGGCGGGCTTCCGTGAAGGCTTGTTCCGCGCGCAGACCGAGTTGGGTGCCGACGATGCCAAAAGTTTGGCCTGCTGTCACGTACGCCGCGTGCACCTGCTCGTCGTAAAGAAAGGCATAGTCCACGGTGTCCAACCCGTAAGGCAGGAAGATGCCGTCGGTCAGGACGTTGCTGTCGGCCTCGGTGTAGTCGAAGTCGGAGACGTCCTCGTTCCAAGTGGATTTCCAACCGGCCTCCAACTTGCCATCTTCGCCCCAAGGGCGCTCGAAGTCGGTCTGGGCGATCCAACGCGTGTTTTGGTTGTCTTGTCCGTTGAATGTCGACACCTCGCCGACCGTGGCGCCCGGAACCAAGCTGAAGTCCAGGAAATCCGCGTGGCTCAGGCGTGTGTTGTGGGACCGCCGGACGTCGGCCGTCCACTTGTGGTCGCGTTCGCCAAGGCGTTTCTCAAATCCAAAAAACACGTCTCCGCCCTTGGAGTCGTTGGTGCTTTCTTCCACCCGCAGGGCGTCCGTCGACAGCCCGTTCAGGGCGCCGCCGATCCAGGATTCAGCAGTCGCCGTAGAGTCCCATCCGTCGCGCACACCTTCGTTGGCGTTGACGCCAGCGAACCAGGTCCAACCTTGCTCTCCGCGGTATTCGGCTTTCAGGGAGCCGGACAGGCTGCCGCGGTGGCTGTCCCCGGGTCGAGACACGAAGGAGTTCGACGTGGAGTCTGCCGACCAGTATTGGGTGCGGTCGGTCTCGCCGGCCATGAAGGACTGTCTGTCGTTCCAACCGAAGTTGGAGCTCAGGGACCACGGGGTGGTGCGGTAGTTCAGGCTGGCGTTCACGTCGTGGTTGTCCCCGGTGCCGTAGGTGGCTTGAAGCTGACCGCTGACCCCTTCCAGCTTGTTCTTTTTCAAGACGATGTTGAGGATGCCGGCCGTGCCGTCGGGGTCAAAGCGCGCGGAGGGGTTGGTGATGAGCTCCACGCGGTCGACGGCGCTCGCCGGCAAAGATTCCAGGAATGCTTCCCTGGCCCCGCCTGCCAGCCCTGAGGGGCGGCCGTCGATGAGGATTTGCACCCCGGCAGATCCACGAAGGGTGATGTTGCCATCGATGTCGACGTTGACCGAGGGGATGTTTTCCAACAGTTCGGTGGTGTTGCCGCCCCGGTTGGTCAGGTCGTTGCCCACGTGGAAGACCCGGCGGTCGACCCGCATTTCCATGACAGAGGCTTGTTCCACGACCACTGCTTCTTCCAAGGCCGTGATGTCCGGCTCCATCGAGATGTCACCCACCTTCCACCGCAACGATTCGGGGTTGCGTGGCGAGCACATCTGCGGCCCGATGCGCTGGGAGACGTAACCGGGAAATCGGATTTCAAGCCACAAGCGCCCGACTTCAATGTCTTCGAGGCTGAACGTGCCGTCTTCCTGGCTCAAGACGCCCCCGAGGATGGCGCTGTCCCGCGCGCTGGTCACCACGACCGAAGCAAACGGAAGCGCCTTGCCAGAGCTGGCGTCCAACACGGTGCCTGACACGGCCGCGATCTTGGGTTTGGGGCGTCCTTCGCCGGGTTTTTGAGCCCATCCAACAGGCATGGCCAACGACAAGAGCAGTCCCCACGTCAACGCGCGGAGGGGGAAGTGGGGAGGGAGTAGGTGCAGCATCGTGAATGAAAGACGTTCAAGCGGTGCAAATGTTCAAAAACTGGGGGCAACGGCGGCAGGTGCGCCTGCTATCTTCGCGGCGTGCGCGAGGTCTCTCACATTCCCCACCCCATCATGCGCGTCACAGTGCACAGCTACAACGGCCAATACCGGCTGCAGTTTGTGGTGGACCGGTTTGAGCAGGCGTTCAAATTTCCGGAATCCGACCACACCCTGGCGGAGGTCGAGTCCCTGGCGGGCGCCATGGCGGAGGACGTGCTGCTCCGTTTTGTGGACATGCGCACCCAATACCATCAATCCCTGACCCCATGAATTCAGTCCCGTCCAAGGTGTTTTGGCCCGTGGTGGCCGTGCTCGGCGTATGGCTCGCAGTGTTGACCGCCCAGACCATGAAGTCCCCCTCCGTCGCCGACAAGGCGCACGCTGCGGGTGGCCCGGTGGTCGCCTTTGTGCACGGGGATTCCCTGCAGGCAGGCATGGAGTTCGTCCAAACGCTGCAAGCCAATTTGCAAATGCAGATGGAAACGCGCGAGGTGCGGTTGCAAGAAGACGCGGCCCCACTTCAGGAGGAAGCCCAAGAGTTGCTGGCCTACGCCAACACCGAAGCGGCGACCCAAGACGAATTGGAGATTGCCCAGCGTCGCATCATGGAAATTGAAGAAGAGCTCCGGGCCCTGCAGCTGGCGGCCGAGCAAGACGTGTTTGTGGCCGAGCAGAACATGAAGTCCATCTTGGCCGAGGCGTTGCGCCGGAACCTGGAAGCGCATGCAAAGCAAGAGGGCATCGACTTCATCCTGAACTGGGGCCTGAGCGGCGAAGGCGTGCTGTATGGCAGCGAGCCTTGGGACATCACGGCAGACGTGTTGGAGCGCATCAACAGCGACCAATGACCGTCGCCGCACGCAAAAAACAGGAGCACATCGTCGACCACGTGCTCTACTGCTGGCAAATGGAGGACCTTGTGCGGGCCTCCCAATTCCAGCCCGCGGTCCTCGAATCGTGGGCGGAGCAACACGCCTTGGCGGAAGGCACGGACCCTCAAGCCGAGATCGATTGGATCTTGAATGTCGCCAAGGCGCTTCGGGCCGCAGGGGCCACAGAAACAGGCCACGCGTCCGAGGTTCAAGAGACCATGATGGAGTTGGCTCACTTGCATGAGCTCTTGCTTGGCGTGATGGCGGACGCCGACTACAAGCAAGCCTTCGAAGCGGCAGAACCGCTGTTGAAGGATTTGGCCAAGCGCGCGGACAAAGAAGCCCACCCCGTGGAGCAAATGGTGGTGGGGCTGTACGGTTGGCTTGTGTTGCGGATGCGCAAGGAGACCGTCAGCGCAGAAACGGAGTCCGCCATGGTGGGGCTGCGAAATTGGGCCAATGCCCTGGCCAAAGGCCATCTCAAGGTGTACTACGGCAAGTGACCTGAGGGGACGAACCGTCCTCGAACCCGTGTTGACAACTCTGCGCCTTGCCCGCCCTGCGCCTCAGGTTGCGGGGGATTTTGCAGTATGCCAAACACCCACCTTTGGAAGCCTGAAATTTTGAACCTTGCCGAGGAGTCGGACCTGATTCGGCTCGAAACCTTGCGCGTGTCGGGGCGCATCGTGGAGGAATACGACACCTTGGATGCGCAGGTTGCCGAGTGGGCCGTGTGCCATCATCCTCCAGCCAAGAACGACCCCTCGGTGTTGGCCTCCACGCTCGGCACCTTGATGCGCGACCAGGATTGGGACACATTTGGGGTGTGGGTACACTACCCTTGGAGCGGTCGCTTGGTGCGTTTGCTTCCTGAGGACGCCTTCGTGGAAGTGCGCACCAACCGGAACCGAGAAAAGATCACCCGGGAAGAGACCGCCGCCTTGCGCACCAAAACGGTGGGCATTGTGGGGTTGAGTGTGGGGTCGACCACGGCGATTGCCCTGGCCATGGAACGTGGATGCGGTGCCCTGAAGCTGGCTGATTTTGACGTGATCGAGCTCTCCAACATGAACCGCATTCGCTGTGCCGTGCACGAGCTGGAGCTGCCCAAGTGGGTGGTCACCGCCAGGGCCATCGCCGAGTTTGACCCGTTCCTCGAATTGGAAATCTTCGAAGATGGGGTCCACGCCGAGAACGTGGATGTCTTCGTGTCTGGCTGCGACGTGGTGGTCGACGCGTGCGACTCCCTCGGTGTGAAGGCGGCCCTTCGCTTGGAGGCCAAGCGCCAGGTGTGCCCGGTGGTCATGGACACCAACGACCGGGGAATGCTGGACATAGAGCGCTACGACCGTCCTGAATGGACATTGGATGGATTCTTGCACGGTCGAATCGACGAAGCGACCATGAGGTCCTTCGCCCAAACCAAGGCTTGGACGCCCCAGGCCGTGCAGGCGTTTGTCAACGTGGCCGAAGCGTCGGAACGCGGCCAACTCAGCTTCCCCAAGGTGGGGACTGAGCTGGTCAGCTGGCCCCAAACGTACACTGGCGTCTGTGCTGGAGGCGCCCATGCTGCAGAGGCATGCCGTCGTTTGGCGTTGGGAGAAGCACTCCCAGACGCACGCATCACCATGGATTTGCATGAGCAGCTATCTGAACAAACCGTCGGTTGAACGCCTGAGGCAGGCGGAAGCCATTGACGAGGCCATCGTCATGGTGTCCCGGGCCAACCAGGACCCCGGGCTGTGCAAGCGTTTGCTGGACGGCCACAAGCGCGTGCTGGAGGCCTACGGCATCAAGAATTTGTCGTCGTTCAGGACGGACTGGTTCCGTCGGGACGATGTGTTCGTCATCGCGGTCTTGAGCGGCGACGGCGAGCGCGTGCTGGCTGGGGCCCGCCTGCAACCGGGTCTGGTGGCAAATGACTTTCCCTTGCACCAAGCCGTGGGCCAAAAGGACCCGGAGGTGGGCAATTTTCTTGAGCACATCATTCCTGAAGGGGCGTACGAGATGAACGCCCTGTGGAATTCCATCGAATTGGCGGGCATGGGCATGGGGTCTGAATTCCTCATCCAGGTGGCGATGGCCGCGATGCCCCTGATCGAGGCCAAGCATCTCGTGGCCTTGACTTCCCCCGTCACGCGACGTTGGAGAGAAAAGCACGGGTGGAATTTGCGCAGCGAGTTGGGTGACGAAGGGTACTTCGTGTATCCCAAGGACACCTTGAAGGCCACCGTGGAACACTACGTCCATCCGGACTACGAAACGCATGTCGCGCCAGAAGTGCTTGACCTCATGACGTCCATTCGTCGCCGCCCTGCCGGAGTTACCACCCATGTGCACGGCGCCAAGGGTCAACTCAACATTCGGCTGAACCTGACGCTCTGATGGCGGCACGCTGGCACCATCGGATCCTGCAAAAGGTGTGCTGTGTGGCGTTGTGGTTCTTGATGTGGCAGGGGGGCTTGGCCCAATCGGCAGGTGCAGGCGACCACTACCTCGGCAGGCACATGCATGTGGTTGAGTTGGCGTCGCCCTCGGCCAACACCACCTTCGAAGCCCTTGAAGCCAGTGCCAAGCGAAGGTTGGACGCAGATGTCCCGACCTTGAGCAATCCCTCAGCGTGGACGTGGGTGGAGGTGGATCTGACACACTTGGACATGCCGGGCGCATGGTTGGAGGTATCCTCGGCCATGGTGGACTCCTTGGTGGTGTTTGCCTCGTGCCAGGGCCAAGCGCTGTATCGCATGGAGGCGCACGGGTCGGGCCGGCGATGGAGCCGCGCGGAGGGGGTCCTTCAAGGAAGCAACTACCCCAAGTTTCCCTTGCCGTCCGAGTCGTGCGACGACCTCAAGATGTATGTGGGCGTCCAGGCGGGCAAGCAGTTGCTGCTGCCCGTTCGCGTGGCGTCGTCTTCCGAGTTGCGGGCATTCAGCCTGGCCCGTGACTTGTTCTACGCCTTCTACGTAGGCATCATGGCGGTCATGTTGTTGTACAACCTCGTCCTCTATTTCACCGTTCGGGACAGAAGCTACCTGCTGTACACGCTGTTCTTGATCGGGGTGGCGTTCTCGCAGCTCTTTCTTGAGGGGTACCAAGGCATTTTGTTGGGGTTGGACAGCACGACGTGGCTGGGGATGCGGTTGGTTCACCTGATTGGCATCTTTTCAGGGGTGACCACGATTTTGTTTGTGCAGCGGTTTTTGCATTTGAAGCGAAACGCCCCTCGTTATCACAAGCTTTTCCGTGCCTTCGTGGTGGCGTACGGCGGCGTGCTGGCGGTGCTGTTGCTGGGGTTCCTCAACCTCAGTTTCTCGTTGATCAATGCGGTGGCGTCGGTGGCGGTGCTCGTCATTCCTGCGTCGCTCGAGGCCCGAAAGCAAGGCCAAAAATCCGCCACCTTCCTTCTGATCGCCTTCACCGCCTTCTTGTTGTCGGTAACCGTCTTCGCCTTGAAGGAATTTGGGGTGTTGCCCCACACGTTGTGGACGCGGTTTGCCATGCCTGTAGGGAGCATCGTCCAGCTCGTGTTGTTGTCGATTGCCTTGGCCGACCGCATCAACCAACTCAAGAAGGAGTCGTCCAAGGCGCGTGAAGAGCAGTTGCGCGTGAGCCAGCTCAACGAACGCATGGTGCAGGAGCAGAATCAAGTCCTGGAATCCAAGGTGAAAGAGCGGACGGAGGCGTTGGAGTCCCAGAATGAATCTTTGGAAGCGGCCCTTCAGGAACTGAAGGTGGCCCAAGACCAGCTCGTCCAAAACGAGAAACTCGCCAGCATCGGTCAGTTGACGGCAGGCATCGCCCACGAGCTGAACAATCCGATCAACTTCGTGTCGTCCAGTGCCCAAAGTCTGAGGCGCGACTTCGAGGACGTGTCGGAAGTCATGGAGCGGGTCCTGGCTCTTGGGCCGGACGACCCCGAGTTGCAGGGCGCCATCACCGCGTTGCAAGAGAAAATCGTGGCCCTCGATTTGGGCTTCACGATGAAGGAGATCGAGGAGCTGTTGACTGGCATTGAAGACGGCGCCCAGCGCACGACGGCGATTGTCAAGGGTTTGCGCATTTTCAGCCGCATGGACGGCGACGAAGCCAGCAAGGCCAACATCAATGAATTGTTGGAATCGACCTCTGTCATCTTGCGGTCGTCGTTCCGCGAGGAGGCGTCGGTGATGTTGGAATTGTCGCCGGACGACACGGTGGTGATGTGCCAACCGGGCAAGTTGAACCAGGTGTTCATGAACCTCATCAGCAACGCCGTGCAAGCGACGGTGATGTCGGGCAAGCCCTTTGCCGAGCGCGCAGTGCGTGTTCGGACGCGGCGTGTGATGCAAGGCGAGGCGGCCGGCGTGCAAGTGGCCATTGCGGACAACGGGGTCGGCATGGACGAGGACACCCAAGCCCAAATCTTCGATCCCTTCTTCACCACCAAAGAAGTGGGGGAGGGCACAGGCCTCGGCCTCAGCATCGTCAAGGGCATCCTGGACGACCACCGCGCCACCCTTGAACTTGAATCGAAACCCGGGGAGGGCACGACCTTCCTCATCACGTTCCCTGCATGATCCACGTACTCTACCTCGACGACGAAGAACACAACTTGACGGCCTTTCGGGCGGCCTTCCGCCGCGACTTCCAGGTCCACGTCACGACGGTGCCGTCGGAGGCGGTTCGGATGCTTCAGGATCATCCCATCGAGGTGGTGATTTCAGACCAAAAAATGCCCGACGTCAGCGGCGTGGAGTTCTTCGAAATGATCATGGCCGACCACCCGGACCCTGTGCGCATGTTGCTCACAGGCCACGCGGACATCGATGCGGTCATCGACGCCATCAACAAGGGGCGGATTTACAAGTACATCTCCAAGCCTTGGAACGAGCCGGAGTTGAAGCGTTTGGTGGAAGAGGCCAGCGCCCTGCACCGAAGACGGGCCCAGAGCACGGCGCGCACCGCGTCTTACGGAAAGAATTTGGCCTCGCTGCGTGAGGCCTTGGCGACGATGAAGGAAGAGTGCCAGGCCCATGCCGACCTGGGGGCCGAGGCCAAGGCCTCGTGGACGGCCACCCTCGACCGGGCCATTCGGTGGATTGAGCAGCCCGACTCAAAGTTCTGAGGCCGTATCTTGGCAGGGATGCAAGTCCTGCTCATCGACGACAACGACATCGACAATGCGGTCAACGCCAAGTTGTTGCAGCTCGCCAAGATCAGCGACGACATCACGACGTTCACCGACCCCATGAAAGCCCTGCGGCATTTGGCCATGATGGGGTCGACCTGGGCGTCGCCCAAGCACATTTTGCTGGACATCCGGATGCCCAATATGGATGGGTTCGAGTGGCTCC
>CAJWII010000029.1 GCA_913041065.1 uncultured Flavobacteriales bacterium | reverse complement strand
CGCTGTGCCACATGACATGGCATCCTGAGGGATTGCTTCGCACCTGGGGTGTGCTGGATTTTGCCGGAGGCACGGTGGTGCACATGTCGGCGGGATGTGCGGCTTTGGCAGGAGCCTTGTTCTTGGGCCGACGCATTCAACAGGAGGAGACCCCAGCGAACATCCCGTTCGTGATTTTGGGGACTGGGTTGCTTTGGTTTGGGTGGTTTGGCTTCAACGCGGGGTCGGCCTTCTCGGCGGGCACCGACGCGGTGCTGGCCTTCGCCAACACGAATTTGGCCTCGGCCACGGCCATGATCACGTGGATCTTCTTTGACCGGTACCGCGACCGCAAGATGTCTGCCGTCGGGGCGTGCATCGGCGCGGTGGTGGGCTTGGTGGCCATCACCCCAGCCGCGGGGTTTGTGAGTTTGGGCGACAGCTTGCTCATCGGATTCATCGCCTCGCTCATCAGCAACGTGTGCATCGACCTGTTCCACAATTCGGGCCGCGTAGACGACACCCTAGACGTGTTCGCCAGTCATGGCGTGGGCGGCATGGTGGGCATGGTGATGACCGGGGTATTCGCCGCTGAAATTGGGCTGACCTCGGGAGAGACCGAGACGTTCGTGAAGCACCTGGTGGCGCTTGCGGGTGCAGCTGTGGGGGCCTTTGGGTTGAGCTACGGACTGTTCGCCTTGGTGAACGCCCTCATCCCCATGCGGGTCACAGAGCATCAAGAGAAGCGCGGCTTGGACGACAGCCAGCACGGCGAGAAAATGGGGTGATTCGACCACTCACTTTGACACATGAAAAACGGCGGCCTGTGGGGCCCGCCGTTTCTGTTTCGTGTGACAAGGAAGAAGGCTCAGAAAGCCAAGCTCACCTTGAGTCCGCCGGTGAACCAAGGGCCGGTGTTGCCGTTGTAGTGCTCGCCTGGTCCGGGCGACATCCAGTAACGCTGTTGGATGCGTTGGCGAACGATGTCGCGGGCTTCTTCGTTGGAGTAGCCGTCCATGACGAAGGAGCGGTTCATGCCTCGGAACATGGGGCCCATGTAGGCGTCGATGCCCAACCCACTTTGGGTGAGCCATTGGTAGCCCACCGTCAGGCCAAAGCCCCACTTCGTCACGTCCAATTTGTGGTCCACCTCGTCCAAAAAGGCCCCGGGTTCCCACTGCACGGTATCTGGGTCAAAGGCCACAGGGCGCAGGCGCTCGTCGGCCTCGATGGTCACGCTCCCGGCCATGAGGAACGCAGAAACGTCAAAGCCGTCCGGCACGCCGTCGTCCACCCAGCCGTATTTGCGCACCGCCCCCGACACCTCCCATCCCGACATCTCCGTGGTCATGTCCGCAGGCAAGCTGGGGTAGAAGATGGAGGAGGGGTAGTAGGAAGCCTGGGCAATGGTGTAGGTGTAGTCGCTGGTGGTCATCCCGATGCCAGTCACCGTGAACTCGGCGGTGGTCCAAGGACCGATGACGCGCTCGTAGGACAGGCTGTATTTGCCTGAGATGAAGTCGGTCAGGTTGACCTTGATCAGGCCGTCATGCAGCTTCGTGGGTTGCACGGGCAACGCCGGTCCAGCGGTCGTCTGCGCATGCATGGCCCCAGCCCCCAAAAGGGCCGCCACGCTCAGGGTGAAAAACTTGGTCATCAGTCGAGCTTGATTTTGGTGTCATCACCGAATCGGCGGATGGTCGACACCTTGGCGCCGTCGTCGAAGGGGTTGCCCTTGAGGTCGATGACCTTCAATTCTGGGATCAACTCCATGCCCTCCGGCACGGACGTGAGGCTGTTGTTGCGGGCCACCACGCGCTTGAGGGTGGGGATGTTGGCCAAGGTCGCAGGCAACTCAGTCAAGTCGTTGTTGCTCACCACCACGGTTTGGAGCATGCTCAATTCGTCGATGTTGGAGGGCAACGCACCCACTTTCATTCCTGAAATGTCGAGGTACACCAATTTGGGGATGGCAAGCACCTCCGCAGGAAGGGGTTGCCCCACGAGATCACCGTCGGTGAACGGGCTGAGGATGAGAGACACGCCGCCGATGGCGCCGGTGAGCTTCGCACCGAGACGCTGCTCCATGGTCATTTCTGCGGTCTCGGTTGCTGCGGACTCGGCACTGCCTGAGAGCGCTTCCGCCTCCCATTGCGCCATCAAGCCTCCGACTTGGCTGTAGCGGTCTCCAGCCAAAATCATGGCCACGTCTTTGTTCTGGGAACGCTTGCCAATCGCGCTCTTGAAGTCGGGTGCCTTTTCACGCTCCACCGCTTCCTCGCTGGGCATTTCGAAGCCAGGGTTGGCTTGCTGGGCGCGACGACGCTTCAAGAGGCGGTCCACCAATTCGTCGCATTCGTTCAGCTTGGACTGGTCGCCCACGGCCAATCCGCGCGCGGCCGAGATGGCGGCGGCACAGGGGCCAAATTCGTTGCGGTACAAGTGGGCCGTGGCGAGGTTGAGGTGCAACCCGAGGCCCACCCTCTTGGTCACCTTGGCTTTCTTGTCGATGAAGTCGAGCTCTTCAAGCCATGCGTTCCATGCGGCGATGGGGGTGTCGAGGGCGTCAAAGTTGCCTTCTTTGTAGGCTGCCACGGCAGTTTCTTGGGCCGTCTCGAGCTCGGTGTAGTCGTGCTTGCCTTTGCCGACGTAGACGTTGACTTTTTGCTTGGTGTCGATGAAGAACAAACGCTCTTCCATCTCGTCGATCACCTTGCTCATCTGCATGAGGACGGCCTTGCGACGCACGAAGCGTGTGCCTTCATAGGCGCGCAATTCGTTGCGGACTTCCATCGGGCTGTCGAATGTCATCATGCCTGAGGTGTAGGTGAAGCCGCCGAGCACACCCGATTCCATGGTGGCCACCTTCTCGTTGCCGTAACGGATTTGGTTGGTCGAGGTCTCTTCCCAGCCATCGATGATGCTGCCGTTGGCGTCCGAGATGGTGATGCGGACGGGGAGCTCGTGGGCAAACTCGGCCCAGTAGGTCTTCACGTCCGAGCCCTTGGCGGTGCTGGACTTGATCTTGGGTTCGCCGATGATGAGGTCCGGGCCCAGGGCCACGTCTACAATGCACGTGGGCATGTCGTCCACAATTTGAACTTCCTTGCCCAAGCTGTAATACTTCATGCCTTCCAGGCGCTCGCCGTCCTTGATGATCTTGATGTTTCCCCCGTAGCGACGAAGGTCGTCGAGGGTGAAGAACCTGGGGTCGGCATGGATGAAGAACGCCACCTTGTCGACCATCTCATAGGGGACGGTGGGGACGGTGGTGAGTTCTATGTTGGCAGACTTGGAGCCGCTTCGTTGGGCATGCAGGTCTGTGTTCATGGCCAAACAGGCCACGGCGGCCATCGCCCATGTGAGGCGAGAAAGGGGGTGTACAAACGTCATGATCGCGATGTTGATTTGGTCAACCAAGGTAGGCATCAAGGCCGCTGGTCGGGTGCGCGGAACCGGTTCACGTCGCCGCCACGTCGCTTGCCATGCTTGTTGGCCATGCCCTTGACGCGCTTGCGCCACATCTCGAAGCTGCTGCGCTTCATGAACCTCCGCATCAGGGCTCGGACGTCGTTTTCCTTCAGCCCAAACTGCCATTCAATCGCCTCGAAGGGCGTCCGGTCCTCCCACGCCATTTGGATGACGCGGTCGATGTCCTCCTCAGGCCATTCTTCCCACGCTGCGCCAGCGCGATGAACTTGGTTCGTTGGCGGCTTCATGTGTTCCACGGGAGAAATACACGCCAAGGAGTTCCAATGTTCGCGACGTGGGGCCCATCTTGAGGGCATGAAAACCGCCCTGCACATGTTGGGAGTGGCGTGGTGTTTGGCCGTCTTGAGCTGCGGCGCACCGGCCACTTCCCCCGTTCCAGACCCCGACGACGACTACCACGTCACCGGCAATTGCGCCATGACCTTCTCCGAGGAGGACCTGGCCTTGCGCGCCGCCAAACACGCCGAAGGTGACGTGACCATGGTCATGCTCAGCAACGGCTACGAGGTGTTTACGCAGCAATTTGGCGCCAGCGACGACACCAAGGTCCTTGTGCTCCACGGCGGTCCGGCGTGCACCCACGAGTACATGCTCAACCTCGCTTACCAGCTGCCAACCCATGCCGGTCTTGGGGGCGGGGCGGCGGAAGTGCACATGTACGACCAGCTGGGCAGTTTCTTCAGCGACCAGCCTGAGGAGGACTTGTGGAACATTCCCCGGTGGGTTCAAGAAGTGGACGAAGTCCGGCAGGCGCTTGGCATGGATTCGACCAATTTCTACTTGCTCGGCAACAGCTGGGGAGGGATGCTGGCGATGGAATACGCGTTGGCCCACCCGGGGTATTTGAAGGGTTTGGTCGTGTGCAACATGCAGTCGTCGATCCCCGACTACGCCGCGTACAACAAGGAGGTTCTCAGACCGGCCATGCGCGCAACGCTTGTGGACTCGCTGGAGGCCTACGAGGCGGCCGGGGCGTTCGACGACCCGACTTACCTCGAGCTTGTGGACAAGGAGTTCTACCGCAAGCACGTGTGTCGATTGAAGACCTGGCCTGAGGACGTGACAGGTTCGTTTGCACGGCTCAATTACAAGCTTTACGACCTCATGCAGGGCCCGAGCGAGTTCAAGGTGGGTGGCCGAATCATCGACTGGGACATCACCGGCCGGCTGCCCGAAATCGCCACACCGACGTTGATGGTCGGGGCCACGCACGACACCATGGACCCTGAGGCGATGCGCCGCCAGGCCGACCTCGTTCAACATGGCCGCGCGCTCATCTGTGAGGAGGGCTCGCACCTCGCGCTTTGGGACGATGCGGAAACCTTCTTCGGCGGGTTGACCGCCTTCATCTCCGACGTGGAAGGCGGTACTTTTGGCCACTGACATGACCAAATCCAGCCTCCTCCTTTTCGCCGCGATTGGCGTGGCTACCAGCCTGCAAGCCCAAATCGCCCTCGACCAACTATTCGACGATTGGGCCGCCATCCCCGTGGTGGGGCTCCAAGAGTCCAACGCGCATGCCCGTCAGGCGCAAGTGACGTCCAACAGCGCGTGGGTGTTTTGGCGCCTCGGGTTGGGGGTGGAAATTGCCTTGGACGAGACCATCGTCCCGCACGGATTGCAGCTTTGGGTGGACAACGACGCCAACGTCAACACCGGGTGGCTTCAGCCGGGCATCGGCGTGGACGTGCTGTTTGACTTCGCAGAAGGGGAGGTGAAGCGCTTCAACGCCACGGGCATTGAGACGGTCCTCGGGTTCAACGACGTGGGGTTCCATGTTGCCCCGACGTACAGCGGCGACGACCTTGAAATCGCGGTCGACCGAGACATGGCCGGCATCGACGGCAACGCCGTGCGTTGGCAGTGGGTGGACACCATGCACGACGAGGTGCTTCCCGCCAACCCGGAATTGACGCCCCTCAGCGGGACTGCGCCGGAGTACACGCCCATCCCTTTGGAGCGTGCGGCAGGCACCCAACTGCGCACGATGTGGTGGAACGTGAACCGCCGCATGGACCTCAGTGGCGCGGCGGCGGCGATGGGCCGCATGGTGGCCGCCATCCAGCCCGACGTCATCGGCCTCAGCGAAGTCGACGACGTGTCCGCCCCGTACGTGAAGTCCCTCCTGGAGTCGTGGCTTCCGGGCACCACATGGAACGTGGTCAAGGACGACTACGACCTTATGGTGGCCAGCACCTACCCCTTGGGCGAGGACTTTCCAGACGTGTACCGAAGCTTCCCCGTGGTCGTGGACACCGATGTCTTGTACGGCAAGCCCACGCTTTTCACGTCGTCCCACCTCAAGTGCTGTGGTGGCGCCACCAACGAGGCCAAACGCCAAGCCGAGGCCGACGAATTCATGGCCTTCCACCGCGACGCCATGCAGCCCGGCGGTGAGCTCACCTTGCCAGAGGGCTCGCCCTTCATCTTTGGCGGAGATTTGAACATGGTGGGGCTGGGCGACCCCATTGTCACGTTGCAAACCGGCGACATCTTCGACGAGGCCACCTACGGCGAGGACTTCGCCCCGGATTGGGACGGCACGGGCATGCTGGAGCTGCCCATCCTTCAGGCTGACCGGCCGATGGATTACACGTGGCGCAACGACAACAGCGATTACGCCCCAGGCAAGTTGGATTACGCCATCGTGTCGGATGGCGTGGCGCAAGTCTTGCGTTCTTACGGACTTCAAACCCAAGACATGTCCGGTGAGCGCCTCGACGCCCACGGCTTGCTGGCCACCGACACTTGGGTGGCTTCGGACCACTTGCCCATCGTGGTGGATTTGGCCTTGATTGGATCTCAAGCCATGGACAGCGACCTGGATGGCGTGCCTGACGCATGGGACAATTGTTTGGATTTGACCAACCCCGCCCAAGCGGACTTCAACGGCAACGGGGTGGGGGACGCGTGCGAGGACAGTGACCAGGACGGGCTCTGGGACGCGGTTGAGTTGGACATGGGGCTGGATCCGTCAGTGCAGGATTCCGACGGCGACGGATTGACGGACGGGGCTGAGGTGGAGCTGTTCGGAACCGATCCGCTGAGTGCGGACAGCGATGGTGACGGCATCGACGACGCCCTCGAGTTGCTCTTTCCGCCAACCTCTGCGTGTCCGGGAGACTTGAATGGCGACGCATCTGTGAACGTCCAAGACTTGCTTTTGCTGTTGGGGACGTTTGGGCTGGTGTGTTGAATGTGCTTGACGCGCTACCTTGAGCGCATGAAACACATTATCTCGTTCCTGGCCGTTGCGGCCTTGGGCCTGGCTGCTGCGTTTGGACAGTGCGATGCCGATTTTGATTTCATGGGCGCGGAGTTTGGCATCAGCCCCAACCCGCTTCTTGGAGAGACGTTTGCAGAAGGCGAAGTGGACCAGCCTTACGCGGACGTCATCCACGTGATCATCCCCGCTTCCACAGCGGGCATCCCTGAGGCGCCGATTGAGTTGCCGTTGGACTCTGTGGTACTCGACAGCATCTTGCTCATTGGCGACATGGGTGAGGCCATTCTTACCACGGACATCGGCTTGAGCATGTACCCCAACAACAACGGCGACCTGCCCAACCCCAACGCGTTCTTGGGCGGCAACCAATATTGCGCCTCCCTGGAAGGTACGCCGGACACGGTGGGTGTGTTTACCGGTGCCATTTACACCACCGCTTGGGTGACGGTGCCGTTCCTCGGGGCCAACGCCATTCCTTTCCCCTTCGAGGGCTACACGCTGACCATCAACGAACCCCCGGTGCCAGGCTGCATGGACGACATGGCCTGCAACTACAATCCTGAAGCCAACGAAGACGACGGATCTTGTCAATACGCCTATCCCGGGCTGGATTGCGACGGCAACTGCTTGTTGGACGCGGACGGCGACGGTGTGTGTGACCCCGTCTTGGGTTGCACCGACGCCTTGGCTTGCAACTTCGACGCGTCGGCCACCGAGGACGACATGTCGTGCGAATACGCCGCCGACTATTACGATTGCGACGGCATGTGCTTGATGGATGCCGACGGCGACGGCGTGTGCGACGAATTGGAGGTGGCTGGATGCACCGACCTCACAGCGTGCAATTACAACGAGCTGGCCACCGACGACGACGGCAGCTGCACCTTCGCAGAGGACTTCTACAACTGCGATGGCGACTGCCTCAACGACGAGGACATGGACGGCGTGTGCGATGAATTGGAAGTCGCTGGCTGCACCAGCCCGTACGCGTGCAACTACGACGAGTTGGCCACCGACGACGACGGCAGCTGCACCGTGGTGGGCGACGCGTGCGACGACGGCAACGACATGACGGAGAACGACATGATCGACGAGAACTGCGAGTGCATGGGCACCGAGATCGTGGACCGTGTGGACGAGTTCACCCAATGGGGCATCGCCCTGTTCCCCACGCCGGTGAACGACGTGATGCACATCCGCTTCAACGGAGAGGCCTTAGGCTTGACGGCGCTCACCCTCACGAACGCTGCAGGCCAATCCTTGCACACCCAGCAGCTGTTGGGCAATGCAACCTTGGACGTAAGCCGCTTCCCTCACGGCATCTACTTCGTCACCCTGCGTGGCGATTGGGGCACAGCCACGCGCCGCGTCCTCCTCGGTGGCCGTTGATCGGAACTTGAACGACATTCAAAACCCCGCGCTTCGAGAGAGGTGCGGGGTTTTTTGTGCGGTGTGAGTTCACATTTTATCGTGAACAACCCCTTGCGATTCAACGTGTTGTATGTGAATTCCTCCGCGATCATTGTGTCATGGACTTCTCACAATCTGTGATGCCCACGTTGTTGGCCCTTGCCGTGATCGGGACTTTGCTCCTGGTGGCGTTCCAAGCCGCAGCCTGAGGCCCATCGGCGCCTGTTGACAAGGCGTGAGGAGAGGCATTCAGCTTCCCCTCGACACTGCGCTTCGGCGTGGAAGTGGATCCCTTTCCCTAGTTTGCACCCATGAAACTCAACCAAATTGGGTCGCTGGAGAGCGGCAATCGGGTGTTTTGGGGTGTGTTGTTGTGGACCATGGCGTGGACGTCGTGGGGACAAACGGCCACCATTTCTGGAAGTGTGGTGGACGCCGAGGCGCGCTACCCGTTGATGGGGGCAACAGTCCAAGTGTTGACCGTGCCAGACAAGGTGACGGCCGCGGATTTGGACGGCCGATTCAAGTTGGAAGATGTGCCCTTGGGGCGCCATGCCTTGAAGGTGTCCTTCATGGGGTACGAGCCCAGGGTGTTGGAAGGCATCGTGCTGACGAGCGGCCGGCCTGTGGTGTTGGACATCGACTTGCAAGAGAGCGTGGTGGCCATTCAGGCGGCAGAAGTGTCCGC
Organism: uncultured Flavobacteriales bacterium; assembly: GCA_913041065.1. Lineage (GTDB taxonomy): Bacteria > Bacteroidota > Bacteroidia > Flavobacteriales_D > Sanyastnellaceae > UBA11663. The sequence goes on along the minus strand of CAJWII010000029.1, from coordinate 7,286 downwards.
GACGCAAGAAGGGGAGGTGATGAACGAGATGGCGACGGTGAGCGCCAGGGCCTTTACGGTGGAGGAAACGGACCGGTACGCCGGGTCGCGGGGCGACCCTGCCCGCATGGCCAGCAACTTCGCCGGCGTGCAAGGCGCGGACGACAGCCGCAACGACATCGTGGTGCGTGGCAACAGCCCAAGCGGCGTGTTGTGGCGCGTGGAGGGGGTGGACTTGCCCAACCCCAACCACTTCGCGATTCCAGGCACGGGAGGTGGTCCCGTCGCGATCGTGAACAACAAGACCCTCGCGAATTCGGACTTCTTCACGGCGGCATTCCCGGCGGAATTCGGGAACAGCACAGCAGCGGTGTTTGATTTGAGGTTGCGCAACGGCAACCAAGACCAATGGCATGGCAGCGCACAGCTGGGGTTCCTCGGCACCGAGGTGCTTGCCGAGGGGCCGCTGAACCGGGAGAAGCGTTCGAGCCTCCTCGTGAACTACCGATACTCCACGGCCGTGATCTTTTCGGCGCTGGGCATCGACATTGGCACAGACGCGGTGCCCAAATACCAGGACGGGTCGTTCAAGCTCCACATGCCGACGAGCGGAGGCGGGGCGTTCTCGCTTTGGGGCATGGGTGGCAACAGCAACGTGGACATCCTGATTTCAGAGCAGCTCCGGCCTGAACGGAACATCTACGGCGACAACGACCGAGACCAATACTTCGAATCGGCCATGGGCATTGTGGGGGCGACCTACACCAAACCCGTCAATGAGCGGACCTACGTGAAGACGACGTTGGCCCTCAGCCAAGACAGGCAGGACAGTTACCACGAATTTGTGACGCGCGATTTGACCGTGCAGGACGGCGACACGCTGTTCACCAACGTGAACACGGCGCCGCTGATGGCGTACACGTTCGACAAGCGCCGCGTCTCGTTGGCGTCGCATGCCAATCGAAAGTTGGAGGTCGAGCGAGGCACCGCCTCGTTGCGGTTCGGGTTGAATGCCGACGCCATGCTCTGGACGTTCCAAGACAGCATCAAGCCATTTGTGTGGATGCCCGGTGAGGGTGGCACGGACAGCACGCTGACCCTGGGAGCCTTCGGACGGCGTTGGGATACAGACATGACGAGCCTGCTTGTCCAGCCCTTCGCACAAGTGAAGTGGCGACCAAGTGAGCCCTGGACCGTGACGGCGGGCCTCCATGCCATGGCCGACACCCGAAACGGTGCCACGTCTTGGATCGAGCCGCGCGTTGGTGCGCAGTATGTCACCTCGGGCGGAACGGCTTGGTCGTTTGGCACGGGGTTGCATAGCCAAATGCAGACACCGTACCTCTACGCCTCGACCTCTTCGGTGGATCCGGGCCAAGGCCAAGCGCTGGACATGCCCAACCAAAACATGGACTTCACCAAGAGTTTGCACACGGTGGTCGGGCTGACTCGGCGCCTGGGAAGCTTGTGGACCATGAAGGCGGAGGCGTATTGGCAGGAGCTCTACAACATCCCCGTGGCCGATGAAACGACCGTTTGGGGTGCGCGCAACATGAGCTACTCGCTGATCAACGCGGGCGGCGGGTTCTCCCGCTTGTTCCCCGACACGCTCGTGAACGAGGGCCGAGGCCAAAACAAAGGCGTCGAACTGACCCTCTCCCGGGCGTTCCGCGACGGTTGGTTCGTCTTGTTCACGGGCAGTGTGTTTGACGCCAAGTACACGGGCGCCGACGGCGACCCCCGCAACACCGACTTCAACGGCCGATACGCATGGAACGCCTTGGCGAGCAAGGAATGGAAGCTTGGCACGTCCCTCAGCCTCGTCACCGGGGCCAAGTGCACCATGGCAGGCGGCCGATGGTACGGGGGCGTCGACGAAGCCCAAAGCTTGGTCCAACGCGAGCTTGTTTGGGAAGACGCCACGCGCAACACCCAGCAGTTTGACGACTACTTCCGGTTTGACCTCAAAACCAACCTGACGTGGAACCGTCCCTCGACCACGCACGAGCTGGGCGTGGACTGGGTCAACGTCCTGGGCACGGAAAACATCCTGAAGCTCACCTATGCCCCGGACGAGGGGGATGTGAACGACCCGGATTACAGCCCGGTGCGCGAAGAATACCAGCTGGGGTTCTTGCCCATCTTCTTCTATCGGGTGGATTTCTAAGCGCGGATTCACACACACGCAGACTCGCGGCCTCTCCTTTTGAACAAGGGGCATGCCGCGTTTGTCATTGTCATTGAACTGTCACAGTGTGCGTTGCACGGTGATTTAACCCTCAATGACATGATTCGGACGTATTGGACGTTGGCCTTGATGGCCGTTGGAATCGCTGGAAGCATCACCCTCTCGTCCAGCAGTTCAGGGGTGGCCCAAGCCCAAAACCAAAACCGCACAGGCTCGCCTGGGTCGAGCTCGACCTGCAACGCGTGCCACAACGGCGGCAACTTCGGTGCGTCCGTGGCCATTTCGGTGCTCGACCCCAACTCGGGGGAAGAGGTGACCGAGTACCTGCCGGGCGGACAATACGTGTTGGAAGTGGCGGTCAACCACAGTTTCGGCTCGCCACTCCGTTATGGCATGCAGGCCACGGCTGTTTTGGACGGCTCTGGCGACAACGCCGGCACCTTCAGCAACCCCTCTGCCAACACCCAACTTGAAGACGTGCAGGGCTTGCACATCTTTGAGCACAACGCGGCCAGCCAGGCCAACACGTTCATGGTGGATTGGACCGCACCCATGGGCGGGGGAGACGTCACAGTGTACGCTTCCGGCCTTGCCGCGGCGGGGTCCACAGGGACGAACGGCGACCAATATGCCGGCGCCTCGCTTACCATCCCTGAAGCCCAAATCGTGGTGGAAGTCGGAGGGTGCACCTACGACTTTGCGTGCAACTACAACCCTGAGGCCGCTTTTGATGACGGCTCGTGCGAGGTGGTGTCGTGCGCCCTTCAGGGGGACCTGAACGGGGATTTGGCGGTGACCACCTCCGACTTGCTCATCTTCTTGAGCGTCTTCGGAGAAACACTCTAACCTCAGTGGATTCGCTACCTTGTCGCAAACCCTTGCGACATTCGTGCGAACATCGACATCCTTTCCCGTGCTTGGCAACAGCTTCAGCGTCGTTGGCTGGTGGCCATCGCCCTGACCTTGCTTCACAGCCTGATCTCCTTCGTGGTGGGGAGCGTAGGCATGGGCCTCGGCTCGCTGATTTTGTCGGGGGCACTGACGTTTGGGTTCAACCGAACCATGGTGCAGATCTACCGGGGCGAAACCCCGCAGTTCGAAACCTACTTCGACGGCTTCCAGCACTTTCTGCAGACCCTCATCTTGTTCTTGCTCATCACCGCCATCTGCATGGTGGGCTTCGTGATGCTCTTGATTCCCGGCCTGATTGCGGCGGTCGGCTTGTCCCAAGCGTTCTATGTGCTTCAAGACCGGCCTGAACTCGGGGCCATCGAGGCCTTGAAGGAGAGCTGGCGCTTGGTGTGGTCCCAAGGGAACTTTTGGAAGGTGGTGGGCCTTGGGTTTTTAAGCCTGTTCGTGATCTTGTTGGGCGCGCTGGCCTTCGGCATCGGGCTGTTCTTCGCCATCCCTGTCGTCAGCGTCGCAGGCGCCGGGCTTTACGACGAGCTGAAAGGCCCTTCGTTCGACTCCGAGGGTGTGCACTTTGTGTGAAGACGGTCAGAAAACGCCTCTTTAATCCGCGCAGCTCGCGCCGAGAAGGACCTCCAAGCGGTCGAAGTCCACTTGGTCCAGGACGCCGTCCCGGTTGAGGTCGAAGAAGCGTGGGTTGAGGTTGTTCAGCCCATTGCCTTCGCCCACCGTCAGCGGGGCAGGCACGCACGCACCGGTGCCTCCATTCAGGCTTGTGTCGAAGGTCACCCCCGCACCGCATTGATCTGCGGACATGCCTGGATCTTCCCCGAGCACCACTTTGATGCGGGCCAAATCGGTCACGTCCACCACCCCTGAGCCGTCGAAGTCGACGTAGCATGGGTCCAACATGCTCATGTCGCCGGTTTCCCCGAGCCATGCATCGAGTTCGCACATGTTGGTACTCGGATCGTATGTCGTGCCAGGTCCACATGGGAAGAACACGCAGCTGTTGTCGTTCTCGGTGGCAGCAGGGTCGTAGTTGATGGCGTTGGGGTTGGTACAACCGGGGATTTCATCGATGTCACATATGCCATCGCCATCTGAGTCAATGCAGAAACCATTGCAATCGAAGAAAGGTCCACCATACTGACAATTGTCGGCTGGCAACGTAGCCCCAGGGTCGTAGTTGCAGGCATCGACATCCATGCAACCTGCGCAGGATTCATAGTCGCATAGGTCAGTGCTTCCAGATGTGGCCTGCTCATCGTAGTTGCACGCCGTGGCATCTGTGCAACCGAGGCAGGAGGTGCCGTCGCCTTCACACACGCCACACGCGTCCACAGTGCCCTCGCAATTGCCGAAACAATCGAAGCCGTTGGAGGAGTAGACACAACTTCCGTCGTTCAGGGTCGCATTGGGGTCAAACGTGCACGCCGTGGGGTCGTCGCACCCTTCAAAGGGGATTTGCAGCACGGAGCGGAACTCGTCGGAGTTGAGGCCCTCTTTCAAGATTTGAACCTGCACTTGGCCATAGATGCGACCAGGGGTGGTGATTTGGGCAATCAACACACGTTGCTCTGGCCCGCCGAAAGCTGGGTGGGTGAGTGAATCTTCCAGGGTTAAAAGAGGGGGCTGGAACCACGCGCCTCCGACTTCGTCGTTGACCAGCACATTGGTTCCCGGTCCATCTTGGTCGAATTCAAGACCCGCATCAATGGCGCCCCACTGGCTGATCGGGTGCATGCTCGACGTGTAGCTGCTGTTGTCGGCCCCGATGGTCAAGAAGCTGTCGAACTCCATTTCAGGGAAGGCCGTGAAGAAAAGTTCGTTGATGGCCATGGCATTCCATCCTCCGGCCAGTGGAGAGTTGTACCATCCCTCTGACGAAGTCGACGCCAACAAGAGGGGATTGCTTTCGTCGCCGGAGCAAGACACTACGAAGTCCAAGGGGTGCAAGCACTCCACGTACAACCGGTAAGTGTTGTACCCTGCCAATTCTCCAGATTCATGTACAAGAACGGTGTCCACGGAGAGTTCGTAGCCGTCGGGCAACGCAGGCAGCACCTGCTTCAAGTCGGGTTGCGCCAAGGACAAGAACGGCACACATGCGGTGAGCGCCAAAGCGAGGAGTCGAAGGTGTGCAGTCATGTCGGGTGAATCGCTACGTGGGTTGTGCGCCAAAAGTTGCAACACATTGGCCAATTCCATCACATGGCTGCGCTGAAAAACACGGCGTTGGCGAAGAATTTGTGGCCGTTTTTCCAAAAGGCCCGGAAGAGGACGTTGTCGGCGAGGTAAATCACGTGGCCTTGGCCCATGTCGTGGACTCCGAAGCTCAGGCTCTCCCGCAACTGAGTGTTGGCGCGGTGGCCCGCAAAGCCGCTGATGGGGTCGGCGTCGCCTGCCACGATGCCGACGTTGTGCCCGTCCGCCAGATGCGCGTACCGCCTCGCTGACGTTTTGATGCTCCAGTAACGGTCGCCGCAGCCGTAGGCCAGGGGGTGGGTGGGGTCGAGTTGGATCTCGTACACGGCTCCAGGGATGTCGCTCTGGATGCCGCTCCGTTCCGACAAAGCATACGGGGCGTACCGGTCCGCCGCGTCGTGGGCGTCCCGCTCGTCGGCCCGGGTTTCCTTGTCTTCTGCGTCGTCGTACCTCATAAGCCCCCACTCGTCGAGGCCGAGGTTGCACGCGCCGTCCAGTGCGATGAGGCGCCCTCCGTTGCGGACCCAGTCTCCGATTTGACTTTTCATGTCGTCGCCTGCGCTGTACCAGCCGCGAGGGAGCACCACGACATCGGTGGATTCCCACTGCACCCCGTCCAAGCCACGCACCGCGGTCATGGGATATTCCCACACCTCCTCAAACAGGTGCCACACCTCGCCAAAGCTCAAGGACGACACCTCGTCGCCCATCACGACAGACACGTGCGGGGCGTCGAGGGGACGCACGTCGTACGCACCCAAGTCGGGTCCGCCATCGACCATGCCGCTTTCCAACCGGGTCACATCAAGTCCTGGACGTTGGGTCCAGGCGTTCAGGTGGTTTTCAATGCCGTCCCAGTGGGCCTCGTTGTTCCTTCGTGTGATGACCAACGTGCCCCGAGGGTGCACCTTGCCGCCCACCTCGATTGGGCGCTTGGCCACCCGGACGGTCAACCCGTGTTTCAGCATGGCGGCCAGCGCAGGCGTGCCGGCATCGGTCTGGTAGCTCACCAAATAGGCGTAGGCCGGGGTTTCTTGCACGTCAAGCGCGGGTTGGGCGTCCATGACAGACTCGGCAGACCAAGGTGCGAGCGAGGTCAAGGCCGCAGGCAAGGCGTATGCCTCCAGGCCGTAGACGAAGGGGAGCGCCCAAGTGGTGATGTCGTAAGTCAAGCTGTCGCTCAGCTCCGGATTGGGGTCCATCAACACTTGAAGCAAGCTCGACATGGGTTGGTGCGCGTCAAGAACCAGGTCGCCGGGCTGCACGGACACTTTGGTGGTGGCCATCGTCCGGTAATCCAATCCTCTCGTTTTGGTCGCCTTGGCCGCGGTGTGGCATGCGATGCCGTTGGCCTTCATCAAGTCCGTCAGCCAAGTGAGCTTGGCGGGATCGTTGGATTGAGGAATCACGTAAGAAGCGAAGTCGCCCCAAGGCTCCTGCGCATTGCGACGGTGGTACGCCGCGAACTCCTTGAGCATGCGGTCGGCGTGCGCGGCAGAAGCTTCCACCGTGGAGAGTCCACTCTCGGTGTGGTTTTGGATTCGGTAGGCCAGTGTCAACGTGTCGCCCACCACAGTTTTCACGGCCCGTCCAGCCCGTCCACTTCCACCTTGCTCGTAGGTCATGCCCACAGCACCTCGAAACATGGGCCAGGTGTCCCCGTACGCCGGATATAGCAAGTCAAACACCTCTCGGGTGAAGTACAGCGCCCCGCGCTGGTCGAAGTACATCGCGTTGTTCTTGCCGATGTGTCCTTGGCATTCTCGTTGCCATGGCGACACAATCTTGTGGTAGGGCTCCGCCGCAGGAGCGAAGTAATAGGGGCTGTTGACCCCTTGCTCGTGAAAGTCCACATGCACCTGGGGCATCCATGCTTGGTAAAAGGCCGTCCGCGCTTGGGTCTCCCGTTGGGTTTGCCAGGCCAAGTCGCGGTTCATGTCAAACAGGTAGTGGTTGGGTCGACCGCCAGGCCACGGCTCGTCGTGTTCCCAAGCATTCGGGT
>CAJWII010000028.1 GCA_913041065.1 uncultured Flavobacteriales bacterium | reverse complement strand
TGGGATCGACCCCAACAGGGTCCCCGAGCATGTGGCGGTGATCATGGATGGCAACGGCCGATGGGCCAAGCGCCGCGGAGAAGCACGGGTCTTCGGTCATGCCCACGGCGTGGAGTCCGTTCGGGCGACGGTGGAAGCCGCCCGCGAGTGTGGGGTTCGGCACCTCACGCTTTACGCCTTCAGCACCGAGAACTGGAACCGGCCCAAGGAAGAAGTCGACGCACTGATGGATTTGTTGGTGCAATCTCTGGTCCGTGAGACCCGCGAATTGGCGAGCAAAGGCGTCCGGTTGCGCACCATTGGCGACGTGTCGTCCTTGCCCGAAGCTTGCCAAAACGAATTGATCCGTGCCCAAGAAGACTTCACGGGCGTGGTGCATTTGGATTTGATTTTGGCGTTGAGCTACAGCGCCAAGTGGGAGATGGTCGAAGCCATCCGTGGCATGATGCAAGACGGATTGCGGCAAGAGGAAATCTTGCCCAGCACCATCGACAAGTACCTGCAGACGGCCGATTTGCCGGACCCCGAGTTGATGATTCGGACTTCAGGCGAGCACCGCATCAGCAATTTTATGTTGTGGCAATTGGCGTACGCCGAGTTCCACTTCACTTCAGTGCTTTGGCCCGATTTCCGAAGAGAGCATTTCTTCGAAGCCATTCGAGATTTTCAGAACCGCGAACGCCGTTTTGGCGCCGTTCCCAATTTGCCCCAGACGTGATGGATTGTGTGAGAATGTGGTTGCTGCGCCTCCTGAGCGCATGGTGCATGGCCACAGGGATGCTGATGCCCAGCCTGGCGCAAGGGCAGGAGGACCTCATTGACTTGAAGCTGACGAGCACGTACAAGATCGCGGGGTTGACGGTTCTGGGAGCCGAGTACACAGATGTCCAGGCCATCAAGCTCTTCAGCTCGCTTCAGGTGGGCCAAGAGGTCGAGATCCCAGGGGACGACATCCGCCGGGCGGTCACAGGATTGTGGGCACAGGATTTGTTTTCCGACATCCAAATCGAGGTGGCCGAGGTGCGGGACCGCGACGTTTACCTCGTCATTCGGGTGCAGGAACTGCCGCGCTTGACCAGGTACAGCATTGCGGGTGTCAACCGTTCAGAGCAGGAAACGGTGAAGGGCAAGATTGACTTGTTGACGGGCCGCATCCTGGACGACAACGTCCTGGCGGTGGCCACCAAGCGCATCCGTGAACACTACGTGGACAAAGGTTTCTTGGACGTCGCCATTGCCATGGAGCAGCAGTCTGACACGCTGTTTGCCAACGGGGCCAAACTCCGCATCCACATCGACAAAGGCGAGAAGGTGAAGGTGGACGAAATTGTGTTCCACGGGGTGGAGGCCTTTGATGAGGAGGTGTTGGCTCGCAAAATGAAGGAAACCAAAGCCCGCAAGTGGTGGCGGTTCTACAAGCCTTCGAAATTCCTGGAGAACTCCTTCCAGTCCGACTTGCAGGGCGTGGTCAACCACTACCACGGTCAAGGGTATCGCAACGCCCGCATCCTGAGCGACAGCTTGAGCCGAAGCGACGAAGGGCAAGTCAAGTTGGACGTGTACGTGGAGGAAGGCAACCCCTTCTACTTTGGCGGCATCACGTTCACGGGCAACACGAAGTACCGCACCACCCAACTGGACAGCTTGTTGGACATCCAACGTGGAGAGGTGTTCAGTCTGGAGCGTTTGGAAACGCGGGTGTTCATGGACCCGAAGGGACTGGATTTGAGCTCGCTGTATCAGGACGACGGGTACCTCACGTTTCAGGCGCGACCCATCGAAAGGCGCGTGGTGGGAGACACCATCGACATCGAGGTGCGCATGATGGAGGGCCAGCAATTCCGCATCGGACGGGTCATGGTGCAAGGCAACTCCAAGACGAACGACCACGTGGTTTACCGCGAGATTCGGACCCGTCCTGGAGACCTCTTCAGCCGGACGGACATCATCCGCACCCAGCGTGAACTTTCCCAACTGGGCTATTTCAACCCCGAAGCGTTCGGGGTGAACCCCATCCAGCACCCGGAGGACGGCACGGTGGACATCGAGTACACCGTGGAGGAGAAGCCGTCGGACCAAATTGAGCTCAGTGGTGGTTGGGGCGGCGGACGTGTCGTGGGCACCCTTGGCATCAGCTTCACCAATTTCGCGGCCTCGAAGATGTTCAAGAAGGGCACGTGGCGGCCCATCCCCACGGGGGACGGACAGCGGGTGTCGCTAAGGGCCCAATCGAACGGCCTGTTCTTCCAGAGCTACAACTTCAGCTTCACCGAACCTTGGTTGGGAGGAAAGAAGCCCAACTCGCTCAGCGTCAGCGTGTGGAGGTCAATCCAAAGCAACGGCCAACCCAAGATGATCGAGGACCAGATCAACGAGGCCCGCACGTCTTTGGAAATCACGGGTGCTCAAATCGGACTGGGCCAGCGGTGGAAGAAGCCAGACGATTGGTTCGTATTCCAATCCTCGCTGTCGTATCAGCACTTCAACCTCAACGACTTTGGGTCGTTCTTCAGCTTCTCCAATGGCCGCGCGAACAACCTGGCCCTCACCGCAGTGCTGGGTCGGAATTCGGTGAGCGACCCCATTTTCCCCACGTGGGGATCCAATGTCGAAGTCAGCGTCAAGGCGACGCCACCGTACAGCGCCTTCCGGCCTTTGGACTATTACGAGAACGCAGATGGATCACCTGTGGACGACCAAACCCGCTACCGCTGGGTCGAATACCACAAGTGGAAGGTCAAAGCAGAATGGTACACGCCGCTCACCCAATCGGGGGGCGAGAACCCCAAGACCCTGGTCCTACGCACTGCGGCAGGGGTGGGCTTGATCGGCCAATACAACCGCCGGGCGGGGTTGAGTCCCTTCGAGCGGTTCTACCTCGGCGGGGTGTTCTTGAGCGGCTTCGTCCTCGACGGCCGAGAGATTTTGAATTTGCGGGGGTACGACGACCTCAGTTTGACTGCGCCTGACCGGAACACCGGAGCCCCTGTGGTGGCCAAGTACAGTGCAGAACTGCGCTACCCCTTGAGCACCAACCCGAGTGCGACCATTTACACCCTCGCTTTTTTGGAGGGCGGAAATACTTGGGAGGACCCGCGTGCGTTCAATCCATTCCAAGTGTACCGTTCCGCAGGGGTGGGCATGCGCATCTTCCTGCCGATGTTCGGATTGCTCGGCCTGGATTATGGGTGGCGGCTCGACGACCTCGAGTCCGTGCCCAACATGGACCGCGCTCAATTCCACTTCTCCATCGGCATGAACATGGGTGAACTTTGACCTCGAGCCAATCCAGAATTCCAGAGACATGATCAAGTCCCTTTCCAGCTCCTTCCGCCAAGCCATGTTTGGCGTGGCCATGTTGGCTTCCATGGCACTGTCCTTTGACGCGGCCGCGCAGAAGTTTGCCTACATCGATTCAGAGTACGTGCTGTTGCACATGCCGGAATACGCCTCCGCCCAGACGGAGCTCAACAATTTTGCCATCGAATGGCAAGCTGACATCGAATCCAAGCTCGAGGCGGCCGACCGTTTGGAAGTGGCGTACCGTGCGGAGCGCGTGCTGCTGACGGCAGAAATGCGCGTGAAGCGTGAAGACGAGATCGCCAAGAAGCGTGCCGAAGCCAAAGAAATGCAGAAGCAGAAATTTGGGGTGGACGGCGAGCTGTTCCAAAAGCGCCAGGAACTTATCGAACCGGTTCAGCAGCAGATTTTCGAGTCGCTGAAGGACATCGCTTCCGGCAGCGGGTACATGGTCATTTTTGACAAGAGCAACCAGAGCAACATGCTCTACACCAACCCCAAGTACGACATTTCGGACCGCCTCATCAAGAAGCTGGGCTACGTGCCTGGCGAGACCATCACCCCAGAAGGCGACAAAGGGAGCAAAGACGGCGACGGCGGCAAGGGTGGAGGCTTGCAGGACCGCGGACGAGACGCGATCAACGGTGCCAAAAACAGCGCCCGAGACCGGGTCAACAGCGCCACACGAGGGGCAGGAGGCACCGTGGGGCGCCCAGGCAGCAAGAATTGAACAATTGCCCCTTCCTTAACCCACATTGACATTGAACCGGGTGGCCTTAAGCGACCTTCACTTTCCGAAATCGAACCCCATGAAAAACCTTTTCCTTTTGGCCGTGTTGGCCTTGGCAGGCATGACCGACGCAGTGGCCCAAAAATTGGGTCACTTGGACGCCCAACAGATTTTGTTGACGTTGCCTGAGCGCGCGGAGGCCCAAACTTCCATCGAGGCGGCCGCCGCCGAATACGAGTCGGAGGTGGCCCGCATGCAGGCAGAACTTGAAACCAAGTTCGCCGATTACCAAGCAAAGGCCGCCACCTGGCCCGACGCCATCCGCCAGCAGAAGGAGCGCGAACTTCAGCAACTGGATGCAGGCTTGCAGGAATTTGGGATGACCATCCAAAACGACCTCGCCCAGATGGAGCAAAACTTGCTCGCCCCCATGATTGAGCGCGTTCGGGAAGCCATCGACGCTGTGGGCAAAGAGCACGGTTACACCTACATCTTCGACACCAGCACAGGCGTGACCTTGTACAATGGAGGAGAGGACGTGACCGACTTGGTGAAGACCAAACTGGGCATGTGAACGCGCCCATCGGCATTTTTGATTCGGGCATTGGCGGCTTGACCGTCGCCAAAGCCCTTGTAGAGCGGCTCCCTCGGGAGTCGTTGTACTATGTGGGCGACACGGCCCATATGCCGTACGGCGACAAAAGTGTCGACAGTTTGAAAGAATACGCCGCAGGCATTTCCAAGAGGTTTGTGGACGCTGGCTGCAAGGCCGTGGTGGTGGCATGCAACTCTGCGTCCAGCAACGCCCTGGACACCGTGAAGGCTGCGATGGGCGCACACGTTCCGGTGATCGATGTGGTTCAGCCTGTGGTGAACTGGGTGGCGCAATACCACTCTGGAAAGCAGGTGGCCCTGGTCGGAACCCGTGCGACGGTCGACAGCGGCATCTACCAGGCGAAGCTGGCCGAGGCGAACGTGGGGACGAAGGTCCGGGCCACCCCTTTGTTGGCCAGCGCCATTGAAGAGGGCTTCCACAACGGCACAATTTCCGAAGCTGTGGTGAACGCCTATTTCGCAGACCAATGGACGGCGGGGACCACGGCGTTGATTTTGGCCTGCACCCACTACCCCTTGGCGATGGACAAAATCATTGAGATGCTGAACGAGCCCTTAAATGTGGTGGACGGACCGGCCATTGTGGCCGATGCGTTGGCGGAGGCTCTGGCGCACCTCGGTTTGGGCGCGCCGGAAGACTCACCCCTTGGTCGTCACCGGTTTGAGGTGACGGATTGGACCGGGTCGTTCGCCCAAGGTGCCAAGCACATCATGCAGTCGGATCTCAACCTTCAGGAGGTGGGGTGGACGAGCCCTTGAACCAACCGGCGTACTCGACATACCGTGCGGATGTTTGCGCCAAATGGACACGAAGCTCCTCGCTCACCGGACCCTTGCATTTGGCAGGAACCCCTGCCCATAACTCGCCATCTCCAATCTTGGTTCCCGCCAAGACGACCGACCCAGCCGCAACCACTGCGTGCTTGCCGACCACCGCATGGTCCATCACAGTCGCCCCCATGCCAACGAGCGCCCCCTCTTGAACGTGCGCCCCGTGCACGATGGCGTTGTGTCCAAGGCTCACCTCGTTGTCCAGCCTTGTTTCACTTTGTCCAAACGTGCCATGCACCACGACGCCGTCTTGGATGTTGACCCGTTCTCCGACGTGGATGGGCGCCACGTCTCCTCGAAGCACTGCTTGAAACCACACGGTGCTGTCCCTCCCTAGGCTCACCTCGCCGACCACGGTGGCGTTGGGCGCAAGCCAGGTGGTCTCATGAAGAACTGGGGCGTGCCCGCGGACTGGGAGGATGGTGGCCATGGGCGCAAATTACCACCCCTCGCGCGTCATCCAAGTGACGTCCACCGCCGCCCCCACGTCTTCTCGTGTCACCTTGTTTTCACCTCGCCAATCGGCGTGGGCCTCGGCCAACCGTTCCGTCGAAGCCCTGACCCGTCGGCTGGCTTCGCGACGGATGTCGCTGTTCATCCAACTGTCACGGGCATGGCTCTTCCATGGAATGCCCTTGATGGGGAAGGGGCGACTGAGCCATTTGAAGACTTCGTTCCAGGACTTGGGGCATGGCCACGGATCGTGCCCAACATCGAGTTGAACGGCGAAGCGTTCAAGCAGGGGCGCTGAGCATTTCCTGCGGTGCAGTTTTTGTTCCGCCGGCGTGCACAGGCATTGTTCGTTACCTCGTCCGCAAGCGCAGGGGTTGGTGGCGGCCACGATCCAGGGCTTGGACATCCAAACCGCAGAGCCCTCTGCCCGGTGCAGTTCCAAGCGGTCGGTTTCCATGACATGACGCAACGACTCGCGGGCTGGCCTGGGCCATTCCAAAAACTCGTCCAAGAAGAGCACGCCGCCATCGGCTTGGGCCCAGGCGCCAGGTTGAGGTGCGCCACGCCGCCAAGCCCCCAACAACCCGGCCACACCACCCGCAGGGTGCGGGGCGAGCCACGGCACATTCGACATTTGAAGACGTTGTGCGCGCAGCCCTACGCACATCTTCGCCAGGCTCGTTTTGCCGCAGCCGGGAGGCCCTGACATCAGCACGGGCAGGCGATGTTTGGCGGCAATCGCCAGCCAGGTTTTGGCATGGCCTTCGCCCTGGATTTCCTCCCAATGCAAGTCCTGAGGGTGGGCAGCAGCCTTCACAGGGTTGGGCGATGGCGAAGCGTTCAAGTTTTGCCAGGAGGGCGTCGAGCTCATCAACTGGAGCAGGTCCGAGATTTCCCAGCTTTGCTCGAGGCTGTGGTTGTCTGGGAGGAGCGAATCTCCACCCGGCGCATGAATAAGACGTTGGATTTCAGGATGGGGAACCGCACCACGACATAAAAGTCCAGTTGCATGTCCGAGGCGCGGATCATGGAGGTGTCCTGAAAGGGTCAAGGTTCCCACAAAGGCGGTATGGAGAAGGTCTTGGGCTTGAAGACGACCTGCGAGTGTCAGCAGTGCTGCGGCAAAGGCCAGGTCGAGGTGAGGCACGTCTTCTTTCGTGCAGTTCGGGTGCAAATGAAGGGTGAGCGATTGGGTCGGCGGACGAAATCCAACATGGGCCAAGGCGGATCGGAGCCGAGCCATGCTCTCTTGAGCCGCCCCGGGGGGCAGTCCAGAGGTGCGCACCAAGGCGCCGCGTTCCGCGCGAACCTCCACAGAGACCCACGGGGAGTGGGGCTTCGTGGCGACGAAACCCCAAGTTCGAATCAGCATGGGAGACTCAGACTTGGGTCAAGGCTTGTTCAATGGCGTCGATCCAGCTGTGGATGCAGCGGATGTGCACTTCCTGGATGCGGTCTGCATAGCCGGACCAAGGAACACAGACGTCCACGTGAGCCATTGAACGGAGAGCGCCTCCGCCGTTTCCCGTCAGGGACACCACGTGCATGCCTTCGGCTTTGGCCGCGCGACAGGCTTCCAGGATGTTGCTGGAATTCCCGCTGGTGCTGATGGCCAGCAGCACATCCCCAGGACGACCCAGCGCTTGCACTTGGCGGGCGAACACCTGGTCAAACCCGTAGTCGTTGCCGACGCAGGTCATCGCCGAAACATCCGACAAAGCGAGCGCAGCGAAGGGCGGACGATCGTCGCGGTAACGGCCACTCAATTCTTCGGCGAAGTGCATGGAGCCGCCGTTTCCGCAAGACAAAATCTTGGCGTCCTGACGCAGGGCGTCGATCAACACGTCAGCTCCTTTCGCCATGGAATCCAAGAATGTCGCGTCGCTCAACAAGTCGTTGGCGAGGCGTGCGCTTTCTTCGAAATGGGAAAGGATGCGAGTCATGGAGGGGTGTTTCATGCCGCGAACGTCGGATCGATCAGGGGGCCGAGGGCCCTTGAATTCGCCGTCGTTGTGGCACAGTCAACGGTTGAATTCAGCCAGGCCTTCGTCAAGGAATTCCAAAAAGAGCTCGGCGTCTGGGTCGTAGCCAGCACTCCCACCAATGTGGTTGCCGTCATGGTCAATCATGACGTAGAAGGGCTGGGCGTTGCGGTTGAACCGCGAAGCTTGGAGGTAAGACCATTTGTTGCCAATGGTCTTGATGCGGAAGTCCTTACCGCCGTATTGTTCCACGCGGTGTTCGTCCTCGGGCAGTGCCGTGCGGTCGTCCACGTAGAGCGACACGAGGACCACGTCTTCCGTCAATTTGGAAGCCACTTCTGAGTCGGACCAAACCTGTTCTTCCATTTTCCGGCAGTTCACGCAGGCCCAACCGGTGAAGTCCAACAGCATGGGCTTGCCTTCAGTTTGGGCTGCGGCCAACCCTTCTTCGTAATCGTCGAAGCGCGCCTCCACGTGTCCGCCGTGGCCTCCCGACTCACCCGAGCCGCCACCGTGGTTCCATTCGCTGTAGAACGTCGGAGGGGGGAAGCCACTGATGAGGTTCACGGGGGCGCCCCACATCCCAGGGGTGAGGTAAATGGCCAACATCATGAAGATCAACCCGAGCGAGAACCGAAACACTCCGATGCGCTCCAGTTTGCTGTCGTGGGGAAGGGTGAACCACCCGAACAAGTAGAAGGCAATGGCCAAACTCACCGCAATCCAAATGGCGATGAACAGTTCCCGTTGCAACAGCCCAAGCTGAAGGACGAGGTCGGCGTTGCTCAAGAATTTGAAGGCAAATCCAATTTCCAACAGACCCAACACGACCTTGACACTGTTCAGCCAGCCTCCGCTTTGAGGCAAGCTGTTGAGCCAGCCAGGGAAGGCGCTGAACAGCCCAAAGGGCAATGCCAGCGCCGAGGAGAAGCCAAGCATCACTGCAGTGGGGGCCGCGAAGGAGCCCGTGGCCGCACCCGCCAGAGCGGACCCGACCAAGGGACCCGTGCATGAGAACGACACAATGGCCAACGTGGCGGCCATGAAGAAGATGCCCACAATGCCCCCGCGGTCGGAGGCTTGGTCGGCCTTGTTGGCCCAGCTCGAAGGCAATTGGATTTCAAAGGCACCCAAAAAACTGGCACCAAACACCAGCAACAAGGCAAACAGGAACACGTTGAAGATGGGGTCTGTGGAAATCACATTCAGTACATCCACCCCGAAGAACGCGGTCAACGCCAAGCCCAAGCCGGTGTAAATGAAAATGATGAAGGCGCCGTAGATGAGGGCATTTCGAATGCCTTCAGCGCGTGTTTTGGACTGCTTCGTGAAAAAGCTCACGGTCATGGGAATCATGGGGAAGACGCACGGCGTAAGCAACGCCGCCAAGCCCAGCCCAAATCCAAGGAGGAACGTCCACAGCAGGCCTTTTTCGCCCTCTTCAGATTCGTCGCCGTCACCTGGGACCTCGTCCTCGGTCTCCCCGTGGCCGTCACCATGGTTGCAGAGGTGCTTCGAGGGCGGGCAGTAATCGGGGCGATTCGCGCCTGGACGGACGTCGGACAACGCCACGAGAATGGGAATTTCTTCAGGCGGCAGACACATGCTTGCGTCGCACACCATGAAGACGACATAGCCCTTGAGCGTGTCGGCTGAGTTGGCCCCTGATAGGTCAAGACGTTGGTGCCAAAAGACCTCTTCCTCGAAGTACTTGAGGTCCATCATGAAGTTGGGGTCGTACTCTTCGATGGGGGTGCACTCTTTCACCTCGCCCACGGCTTGAACGCCCGCGGGCAGGTCCAATTCGAACATGGTCGGCACAGGGCCTTCGTTGGGGTCGTTGTCCTGGCTGTAGATGTGCCAGCACGCATCCACGGAGGCGTGAACGACCAGGTCGTGCAGCCCAGCCTCTTCGCTGGGATACAGGGCGACATCCCAAGTCACGGGGTCTTCGATTTGGCCCCACGCAAGGGAGCCAGCCACGGTGAGCCATCCGACGAGCGCCAGCATGCCGAGACGCTGGAAGGAAACGAGGGTGTTGGAGATCATGGGTGCGTAAACTTGGATTCAACGTCCGAGGTGTCACAAAGATACCGAGACGTTCAAGGATGGTGGGCAGGCCGCGCCCAATTCGTCACAATTCCACCTCTTGGCCTTCCTCCAGATCAAACCGCTTCCTCAGGCCGCCCACCACGAGGTAGACCAACGGGGTATCCAAGGCCGCCACCAAGGTCTTGAAAAGCACCCCATTCAGCATGAGCGCCCCAAACCGCACCCACTCAATCTCGCCCACCACGCACAACAACCCAAGCACTGTGGCGGTGTCCAGGATTTGAGAAGGGATGGTCGACAGGTTGTTTCGGAGCCAAAGGTGCCGGCCCTGGGTTCGGTGTTTCCAAAAATGAAAGAAGCGAACATCGATGAATTGGGCCACGAGGTACGCCGCCATAGAAGCGCCCACGGCCAGGGCGGTTTGGCCAAACACGTGGTCGAACTCCGCGTCGCTCACCGGCGACCACCCCGCCGCGGTCACCTCGCCGGCCAGAGTCACCATGCCCAGGGTCACAAGCGAAGCGACCAGGCCAGACACGACCACCATGTTGGCCTTCTTTTTCCCATAGACCTCGCTGATGACGTCGGTGACCAGGAAGGTGAGGGGGTACGCCAGCAGGCCCACACTTTGTTCGAAGGCGAGCCCGCCCATGTCCCAGGTGAAGAACTTGCGGAAGACCAAATTGCACGTCACCAAGCACGCGACGAAAAGCCCGGCCAGCGCCAGGAACCCGGCCAGCGCCAGGTCACGGTCGCGTCCAGCAAGGGTCTTGGCGTCAGGCAGTGTGCGGCTCATGGAGCGGTGAAATCGACAGGGGTTGTCCAAGAAAACCAAGCGCCTACAAGGCCGGAATGTTCAGCGCCAATGCGGGCGTGTTCGGCACGTTTCAGGCCGGCCACCCATAGCAGCACGCCGTCGCGTTGTCGGACCACGACGTGCGCGCGTGGGCGTTCGACATGAGGAAATTTGGCTTGGGTCAAAACGTCCGACACCAAACTCCGCCCCTCCATGCCCAGCGGTTGGATGCGGTCGCCGGGTTGCCATGGTCGGACCTCCAGGGGAAAATCCGTGGCAGGCACCCAGCACTGCGTCATCGGCGTGGACGTCGGATCAGCCGGACATGCGCTACGCCCAATGCCCAGGCCAGTTGTCCCAAGCTGCTCCTGGTGTCGCGGAACGTCTTCCCACTCGAGTTCCACCCCGCCTGCGTCCTCTGCACCTCCTTGGTGCAGAACAGTGTTCCAACGAAGGTGGGTCCGTTCGCGCACGACGTGTTGGTCGCCAAGCGCGACGGTGCGCCCGACTTGGGTGTGTTCCTGGAGCAAGTCGACCACCCGCTCGGCATGGCGTTGTGGCCAACCAGCTTCCCGGAGGGCCTGACGCAGCGTCTCGCGGCCCAGGGGCGCGGCAAGAAGCGCTTCCACGTCCCACATGCCGGGTTGCACTTCGGCCGCAGTGCGGATGCCTTGAAGGGTGGCCTGGACGGCCTCGTTCAAGTCGGCCATGCTGGCGGCCAGTTGCCGAAAATGCCTGCCGACGCCAGGTTCCACAGCCTCCAACGCGGGCAGCAGGTCGTGCCGAATTTGATTGCGACGGTACGTGCGTCCGGCGTTACTGGCGTCTTCGCGCCACGTCACCTCGTGGGCTTTGGCGTACGCCAAGAGTTCAATTTTTAAGATTTGAAGAAACGGTTTCAAACGCGTCCCATCTTGGGAGAGCATGCCGCGCAAAGAGAGGGGGTTGGCGTTGCGCATGGCTTGGAGCAGCCACGTCTCGGCTTGGTCGTCGGCGTGGTGGGCAGTCAACACGGCGTGGGCTCGGTAGGCATGTCGAAGCGACTCAAACCACGCCTGTCGGGCCTTGTGGGCCTCGCCTTGAAACCCCTGCGCACCTTGCTTCAGCTCCTCCGAATCCAAGTGAAGTTGTTCAAACGGCCAGCCAAAATGTTCGGCGAGTTGCGCGACGAATGCCGCGTCGGCTTGGCTCGCCTCCCCGCGGGCACGATGGTTCACGTGGGCGACCACGGAGGGAACGCCAAGCGCACCCAAGACATGCAAGAGCACGGTGGAGTCGACACCCCCGCTGGCGCCCACCACCACGGGCTGGCCTTGGGTCCATCCGGAGCCCACCAGGGCGTCGTGCACGTGATGCTCGAGGGATGTCATCGCTCGAGGCAGGATTTGAGGGCCGCAACTTTCAGCAGGCACTCGTTGTATTCGTCGTCGCCTTGGGCCAAGAGGGTCAACGCCCCGCCGACGGTGGCGTCGACCCGGCCGGTGTCCGCCCTGTGCATCAAGCTGCGGATGACCACGTTGAAGTCCCAGTCACCTTGGGCGTCCACGTAGCCAATGGTGCCGCTGTACACACCTCGTCCGTGCCCCTCTAGGGAGGCAATGAGGTCCATGGCGCTGAGTTTGGGTGCGCCTGTCATGGACCCCATGGGGAACGTGGCGCGCAGAACGTCTTCGGCCGTGACTTCGGGCTGAAGCTGGCACGAGACACTGCTGATCATTTGGTGCACCGTGGAGAAGGTGTGCAGCCCAAAAAGCTCGTCCACCTCCACGCTGTTCGGCTGGGCCACACGGCTCAGGTCGTTGCGCACCAGGTCGACAATCATCACGTTTTCAGCCCGTTCCTTCTCGCTCTCCAAAAGGCTAAATTTCAGGGTGTTGTCCTCCTCCTGGGTGCCTCCGCGGCGCACGGTGCCTTTGATGGGTTGGCTTCGAAGGGTTTGGCCTCGTTTTTCTAAGAATCGCTCAGGGCTCGCGCATAAGACGCGGTGGTCACCGGCTTGGATGTAGGCCGAGTGCGGCGCCTTCGTGACGCCGGCCAAACGTTCGAAAAGAGACCAACTCGCCTGGCCAGGGGCTTGCCCTTGCCAAGGCATGCAGAGGTTCATTTCATAGATGTCTCCTCGCCTCAGCGCGGCTTGCACGGCGTCGAACTTGTCGAGGTACATCTCCCGACCCCACCCGGGCGTCAACGGCTGCCAATCGCCCTCCAGGGCAGCAAAGTCTAGTGGTTCCGACGAAGGACCTTCGAGACACGCCAGCACATCCGGGGCCCATGGCAAGGACTCCCCGCGCACGACAGAAGGTTGAAGTTCCCCCGGCACCCACTCCAGAAGAAGTTCAGGCTCCCACCAATGGAGGGTGGGCCATCCGCCCGGGTGTTCCGGTGCGGCGTTGCGAGGGGCATCGGGGGCTTCACCTTGGGTCATGCCCAGGCACGCGTGCAAGTCGTAGCCCAGCCAGCCCACTGTCCAGGCCTCTCTGGCTGTGGCGTCGGCCACAAATCGGTCCCACAATGTCCAAGCGCCAGGCTGGGGACCGTCGACCAAAATTGACTTGGACGCCCCCACAGCCAGCCATGCGCGCCCTGTCGACCGTTCGTCCCAAATAAGCGCCACGTGCTTGTGGGCGTCGACGACGGGTTGAAGGTTGGGAAGCGTGCGCACGGCCATGCGCACAAGTTAAATGTGCAGCGCGCGGTCTTCCGTGGCGGCCAAGGCAGCCTCTTTGATCGCTTCTGTGAAGGTGGGGTGGGCGTGGCTGATGCGGGAGATGTCTTCCGCACTGGCCCGGAATTCCATGGCCACCACCGCCTCGGCAATCATGTCCGCGGCACGGGGGCCACACATGTGCACGCCCAAAATTTCATCGGTGTCGGCATGGGCCAACACCTTCACCATGCCGTCGGTGTCCATGCTGGCGCGTGCCCGGCCACTCGCCTTGAATGGGAAGCTGCCGCTTTTGTAGGCGACCCCGTCGGCTTTGAGTTGCTCCTCCGTGGCCCCCACGCCTGCCACTTCGGGCCAGGTGTAGACCACGTTGGGGATGAGGTTGTAGTCGATGTGTGGGTGCTGCCCGGCGATGGTTTCTGCGGCGAACACGCCTTCCTCTTCTGCCTTGTGGGCCAACATTGCGCCTCGCACCACGTCGCCAATGGCGTAGATGTGGGGAACGGATGTGCGCATGTGGGCGTCCACGTCCACGCGTCCGCGCTCGTCGGTGGAAAGTCCGGCAGCTTCGAGGTTCAACCCGTCGGTGTATGGCCGGCGTCCCACGCTGACAAGGCAGTACTCTGCCTTGAAGGTGACCTCTTCGTCCTTGGCGTTGTCGGCTTTAACAGTGACGCTGCGGCCTGCAGCTGTGACCTCCTTCACCCCGTGCTTGAGGTGGAATTTGGCCCCGAGTTTCTTCATGGAACGCATGAGTTCCTTGCCCATGGCGCGGTCCATCGTGGGGATGATGCTGTCTGCGTATTCCACCACGTGTACTTCAGTGCCCAGGCGCGCGTAGACGGATCCGAGTTCAAGGCCGATCACCCCGCCGCCAATGACCACCATGGACTTGGGCAACTTCGGCAAGCTCAACGCCTCCGTGCTGGTGATGATGCGCTTCTTGTCCACTTCAATGAAGGGCAGCGTGCTGGGCTTGGACCCCGTGGCCACGATGACGTGTTTCGCCCCGATTTGGGTGGCGTTGCCTTCGTCAGGCGTCACTGCGATGGTGTGGGCGTCGACGAACGAGCCCAAGCCGTGGAGCACGTCGATGTTGTTCTTCTTCATCAAGAAGTTGATGCCCTCCGTGGTTTGGGCCACGACTTCGCCCTTCCGGGCAATCATGTGAGGGAAGTTCAAAGACAACTCACCGACCTCGATGCCGTGGGTAGAGAACTGCTCCTTGGCTTGGTGGTAATGTTCGGAGCTGTCCAAAAGCGCCTTGGACGGGATGCATCCCACGTTCAAACACGTGCCCCCAAGTGTGGTGTATTTCTCCACCAACGCGGTGCGCAATCCCAGCTGCGAAGCGCGGATGGCCGCTACGTATCCTCCAGGGCCGCTTCCGATGACAACAACGTCGTACGATTCCATGCCGCAAAGGTAGTGCGGCCGTGGGGCTTGGCGCCCTTCCGTGTTGTTTCTTTGCATCTTCCCATGTGGTCACGCCTCGCTTCCTTTTTGATCCGCCATCGGCTGCCAGCTGTCCTGACGTTGGCCGCTTTGACGGTGTTCATGGGATTGCAGATTCCCAACCTGAAGATGCAGTACAAGTACGGCGGCATCCTCCCCAAGGACGACCCGGCTGAATTGGCGCATGCACGGTTTTTGGAGTCCTTTGGTGCGGAAGGGAACGTGTTGGTGATTGGGGTGGAAGACAAACAACTCCGCACCGGGAACGGGTTGATGGCGTGGCACGAGCTCGCCGAAGAGATTCGGGCCCTGCGCGTGCACGTGGGCGGGGCACCTGCCGTGATCATCGACTCGGTGTTCGCGTTGACCCACGCCTTTGAGGTGTCCAAGCATCTTGTGGAAAAGCGGTTTGAATTGGTTCCTGTGGCCCCAGAATTGTTGGAGGGCGTGCCCAACGCCCCGCCGTTGAGCGACAAACGGGCGTCCGAGATTGTGGACAAGGTCCGGTCCTTGCCGTTTTACGACGGCCTGCTCTACAATCCGGACAACGAGGCGACCTTGATGATGGTGGTCTTCAACCACGACATGCTGAACTCGGCCCAACGGGGCACCATTGTCGAAGACATCATCGAGGTGTCTGACCGGTGGTCCGAGACGTACGACATCGACACGCACCTGAGCGGCCTGCCGTTCATCCGCATCAGCATGACCAACAAGGTCAAGGGCGAGATCGGGTACTTCATCGGTGCGGCGATTTTGGTGACCGCACTGCTGCTGATGTTGTTCTTTCGCAACCTCGCGGTGGTGGGGGTGTGCTTGGCTGTGGTCGCGGTGGGCGTAACGTGGTCGTTGGGCAGCATCGCGTTGTTTGACTTCCGCGTAAGTCTGTTGATGTCGCTCATTCCGCCGCTCATGATTGTGATTGGGGTGCCCAATTGCATCTACTTGGTCAACAAATACCAAGCGGAGTTCAAGCGCCACGGCAACAAGATGATGGCGCTGCAGCGCATGGTGACCAAGGTGGGCAACGCCACGCTCCTGACCAACGCCACGACGGCGTTCGGGTTTGCCACGTTCATCTTTACGCACAGCCCGGTGCTCATCGAATTTGGGGTAATCGCGGCGTTGAACATCATGGTCGCCTTCGGCATCAGCATCGTGTTGATTCCGGCGCTCTTCACGTGGTTGCCGGAGCCGACGGAGCACCATTTGACCCACTTGGACAGGGTGTGGGTGGACCGCGTGGTGGGCACGTTTGTCCGCGCGGTACAAGAGGGTCGCACGCGTGTCTACCTTGCCGCGTTGGTGGTCGTCGCCATGAGCGCATGGGGCATGACCCAAATGCAGACCACTGGGAACATTGTGGACGACCTGCCCAAGGAAGATCGGGTGTTGACCGACCTGGGCTGGCTGGAAGGCCGGTTCAAAGGCGTCATGCCCTTCGAGGTGTTGGTGGACGGCCGGAAGCCAGGCCAAATTTTGAGTGCCGGCAACCTTCGGCGCGTCGAGAAATTTCAGAACCTGCTTCAAGAGTACCCAGAATTTTCGCGCAGCCTGAGCGCCGTGGATGCCGTCAAATTTGGGGTGCAGGCGTTTTACGGGGGAGACCCCGACCGTTACCGGCTGCCC
>CAJWII010000027.1 GCA_913041065.1 uncultured Flavobacteriales bacterium | reverse complement strand
GTTTGTCGAGCCCGTTTGGCGTGGGGTGCACGACAGCCGTGCTGCGGTTCGGTACTTCCGCAAGTCTGTGGAGATGGGCAATCCTTATCACATCGATCCTGAGCGCATCTACCTCGGTGGGGTGAGCGCGGGAGGTTTCATTGCCATGCACCACGCCTACGTGGACGAGGAGTCTGAAATCCCCACGTACATCGACGAGTCCGAGCCGGGCCTCGGTGGTGGTCTGGAAGGCCTTTCAGGGAACGAGGGATACAGCAGCGACATCCACGGCGTGTTCAACATCGCGGGCGCGCTCCAAACCGCTGATTTTTTGCTCTTGGGCGACAACGAACCGCTTGTCAGCATTCACGGCACCGCCGATGAAACGGTGCCCTACGTCGAGGGTGAAATCGTGTTCACCGGCATCCCGATCATCGACGTGGACGGCAGCAGCATCGTGCACGCCATGGCCGATTCTGTGGGAATGGACAACTGCCTCATTCCCGTAGAAGGGGCGGGCCACGTGCCGCACATCTTTGACGAGACGTACTACGATTTGACCCTGAGCACGGTGGCCGGCAAACTCGGTGAGTGGGCGTGCGAGGGCTACGTGCCCGTGTGCGGCGGGTACGATTACAACGCGGAAAGCTCCGTCTCGAGCGCAGACGCCACGTTGCCTCTGTTGTTCCCCAATCCTGCAAGTGCCCAGGGCCGTGTGTTCGCGTCCTTCGACGCCCAGTCCGAGTGGACCCTGGTCAATGCGCTTGGGGCGGTGGTGGAACGCGGCATGGCCCAAGCCGGCGATCAAGTGGTGTGGTCCGGGCTGGCCCCGGGTGGCACGCCCTGCGGAGCGCCGTGGGAAGCCAAGCGCTGGTGGTCCAGCCTTGAGGCGTCCGAGCGGCGCTCAGGTCCAAGCGTCTTGCGCGGCCCTGAAGGTGTTCACGTGGGCTTGCACCACGGTGTTCACGTCAGGGGAGTAGCCGCCGCCCATGGCGCAGACCACGGGAATGTCTTGGGCTGAACAGGCGTCGAAGACCATCCGGTCGCGCTCGGCGCACCCTTGCAAGCTCACCCCAAGCCTTCCTAGTTTGTCGGAGGACAAGATGTCCACGCCGCATTGGTACATGACAATGTCGGGCCGTTTGTCGGAGAGCAAACGGTCCAGATTCGTCTTTAACAAGTGCAGGTATACGTCGTCGTCGGTCCCGTCAGGAAGGGGCACGTCGATGTCGCTTTGTTCTTTGCGGAGTGGGTAATTGGAGGCCCCGTGCATGGAGAATGTGGTCACCCTGGGTTCGTGTGCGAGGATGAGGGCTGACCCATTGCCTTGGTGCACGTCGCAATCCACAATCAACACCTGCTTCACGGCTTGTTTCTGCAGAAGGTGCAACGAGGCGATGGCAAAGTCGTTGAGGATGCAGAACCCCTCGGCGCGGTCGGCGTAGGCGTGGTGGGTGCCGCCGGCGATGTTCATGGAGATCGTACCTGAGGCCAAGCACCGCTCGGCGCACTCCAACGTGCCTTGCATGATCACGCGCTCACGCTGCACCATGGCCGCCGACCAGGGAAATCCGCTCCGACGCTCCTCCCTTCGGCTCCAAAGGCCGTCCCGGGTGCGCCTCCAGTATCCCTCGTCGTGGGCAAGAAGGAGGGTGTCTTCCGGCATGATGCCGGGCGTGAAAAAATGACTTTCCTCCACCACGCCTTCGTGCAGCAACTGGGCCCTCAGCAGGGCATACTTCCGCATCGGAAATCTGTGGCCCTCTGGCACATCCA
This sequence comes from uncultured Flavobacteriales bacterium, assembly GCA_913041065.1. Lineage (GTDB taxonomy): Bacteria > Bacteroidota > Bacteroidia > Flavobacteriales_D > Sanyastnellaceae > UBA11663. Next base: position 14,762 of record CAJWII010000027.1, on the reverse strand, counting down.
GCACGTAACAAAGCGCGTAAGCGACGTCCATGCCGAGTTCAAGCGCTTGGCTGGGTCAAATGTTCAGTGATGGCCCGGGCCAACACCCCGGCCGCATCAGGACACAGCCGGAACCAAAGCTCTGGCTCCACCATTTCCAATTCGGACACGGCCCAGGCCCCGTTCAAGTCGCGCACCATATCCACGCGCGCATAAAGGGGCTCACTCATGTCACGTTGGCCCATGACCTTCACGGCAGTGTTCATGGCGCGCTCTGCGAATGCGCGCTCCTCCAGAGTCATGTCGTGGGGCACCACTGTCCCCCCGTGGTCGTCCTGGACCCGGAAGTCTCCGGGCTTGGCTTGCTTCTTTACAGCGTGGGTCACGGTGCCACCCAACCACATCAGCGAAAGTTCGCCCTCGGCGACCACACTGGGCAAAAACGGCTGGACCATCATGTCCTGGCGTTGGAGCAATGCGGCCCAAAGGGCCTCGATGTGGTTCGGATGGTCGGGGGCGAGTTGCCATTTGTGTTGGTCGCGCGTCACCCGGTAGGTGTCTTTGGCTGCGCCAGAGACGGTGGGTTTGATCACCAAGTCGTCCGACATAAACGCCTGACAGACCTCGGCCCAGGCCAATCCAGATTGCATTTTGTGGATGACGCTTGGCACCACAGGGATGCCTGCTTCTTCCAAGTTGAGGAGATAGTGCTTGTCCAAATTCCAGTGCAAGCACGCGGCCGGGTTGATAAGGGTGGTGACCTTCTGCACCTCGTGGAGCCAATGTTGAAATTCGTCCCACCGGTCGAAGTAGTCCCACGTGGTTCGGAACACCAGGGCGTTTGCGGCGCCCCAGTCGACGCTGGGGTCGGACCAAACCTTGCGGTCAGCCTCAAGGCCACATGCACGCAAGGCTTCCACCAAGGCGAAGTCCTCGTTCAGGACATTTTGCACGTAGGTCGGAAGGGACGAAGCCTCCGATGGAGAAAAGGCATAACGCGCCTCGGTCAACACCCAAACCACCATGGTCAGAACGTCATCCCCAAGCGGAGCCGCATCATGCGGACCGTGGTTTTCGAACAATCTGTCGCCAAAGCAGCGGTGAGCCCGAGGGCAAGGTTGATCCACTTCATGTGACCGAAGGTAGTTTGGGTGGGGTCATCTTGCGGCATGGATTGGACGCTTCTGATGTCGGCACTGTTTCCAGCGGGATTCATGGTGGGTTTGGTGGTGGCCATGAGGGTTTGGCCGCCCAACTCCGTCAACCGCATGTACGGCTATCGCACGCGCAGGAGCATGGCTTCTCAGGAGGCGTGGGACTACGCCCAGCCGAGGTCGATCGAGTTGATGCGCCAATGGACGGTGTGGATGGTGGTGTGGACGCCGTTGGTCCTGTGGAGGTGGCGTTTGGAGGACGCCACGCTGATCCTTTGTGGACTGATGACTGTGGGGGTTTTGTTGCCGGTGTGGTTTGTGGAGCGTGAGTTGAAAACCAATCCACATCAACCTTCAGGTCACCTGAACGGGTACGGGTGGGCCTTCACCTTGTTTGTCTTTTGCAGCGTGATGGCCCCCATCCAACACCACAGGTCAGAGCCGGAAAAGCAAGTCATCGGGAAGGTTGTGGCACTGAGGTGGCACACGTCGAGCCGCGACGTGGGATTCAGCTTGGCCGGCGACGACACCCATTACTACATCAACCGAGGGCTGGACATGGGCATGGACAGCACCTCATGGACAGCACATGTGCTGGGCCAAACTGTGGTGCTGGAAGTCGTGAACCGACCGGCGGGACTCAATTGGTTCGGGTCTGTGGGACCCATCCGCGGAGTCCTTATGGACGGGGACACCTTGTACAGAACAGGAAGGGTGAAGAACCCTTAAGCCGCAGCGCGAACAGGGCGTCCCAATTCACGCAACATCTTGGTGTGCAGGCCCAGCGCTTGCAGGTACGTGGTGCATGCGCGGTAGGGGATGCCAAACTCCTCGGCCGTCTGCTTCACAATCGGCGCAATGCTCGGCAAGTGCACGTGGCTGATCTGGGGGAAGAGGTGATGCTCAATTTGGTGGTTGAGGGCGCCGCACAGGAACGTGAGCAATTTGCTGCCTGTGCCAAAATTGGAGGTGGTGCGCAGTTGGTGGGTCAAAGGGTCTACGTCCAGCTTGGCGCCTTTCACAGCTGGGGTATAGTCGTGGTCTTCGAGCACGTGAGCAGGTTGAAATATCACCGCGAGAAGGAAGCCGGCCACCATTTGCATCACACACCATCCAGCAATGATCTGCAGCCAGTGGGCGCCACTGAACAGCATGGGGAGGACAAGTACGTAGGTGAAGTAGGCCGCCTTGGTGATTCCCATTTCCACGGACAACTTGCCCACGGTGGTCCCAGTGGGCTTGATGAGGTCTTTCTTGTGGTACCGACGGAGTTGCATCCAGTCTTTCGCAATCATCCAGAAGATGGTCATCATGGCGTAGAACACCCACGAGTAAATGTGCTGGAAGCGATGCCACCAGTGCCGAGGCTTCAACGGGCTGAAGCGCATGATGGGATGCATGTCGATGTCCTCGTCCAGTCCGTCGACGTTTGTGAACGTGTGGTGCAGCACGTTGTGCTGGATTTTCCACATCATGGCGTTGCCGCCGACCAGGTCAAGCACTCGCCCCACCCAAAGGTTGACCCACTTTTTGTCGCTGTACGCATCGTGGTTGGCGTCGTGCATAACGTTCAAGCCAATGCCCGCCAACCCCAGTCCCATGACCAATTCGGCCACCCAGAACATCCAGCCTTGGCCTGCCAAGCCCCAGGTGATCAGTGCCCATGGTACGAAATACATGCCCAAGGCCGTGGCCGTTTTCAGGTGCAACCGCCAGTCCCCCTTGCGGCTCAAGTTGTTTTCCTTGAAGTAGGTGTCCACGCGGGCACGGAGGGTCTTGGTGAAGTCCGATGTGTCGCGGCTGAAGCGGATGGCAGGAATTTGCATGATTCGAAGGTAGAACCGGCGTCACGTCCCGTGGTTCACTCTCGGGCACAGGATGCCCACAGAGTTCTTCACAACACCGTGTTCAGCCGAAGGGCGACTTGGGCTTGGGTATCTTCCGCACGCGCAACGACTTGGGGGTGACCTCGAGGTACTCGTCGTCGTTGATGAACTCCATGAACTCCTCGAGCGAGAGCTTCTTGGCCGGGGCAATGCGCAAGCCCTTGTCCGCGCCTGAGGCGCGCATGTTGGTCAGCTTCTTGCCTTTGATGAGGTTCAACTCCATGTCCGTGTCACGCGCAGACTCACCCACGACTTGGCCGGCGTAGATGTCCTGTCCGGGGTCGATGAAGAAGGTGCCGCGGTCTTGCAGTCGGTCGATTTCGTAGGCCCTGGCTTGGCCCGTTTCCATGCTCACCAAGGAGCCTGTGCTCCGCGTGGCCAAGTCGCCTGCGAAGGGCTCGTACCCGTCAAAGCGGTGGGTCATGACGGCTTCTCCGGCGGTGGCGGTGAGGATTTGGTTTCGCAATCCGATCAGGCCGCGAGAAGGAATGCGAAATTCCATGTGCTGCAAATCGCCCTTGGCTTCCATGACCTGGAGCATGCCTTTGCGCATCATGACCAATTCGGTCGCCTTGCCTGCATTGGCTTCAGGCACATCGATGACCAAATGTTCGAAGGGCTCGTGCTGCACGCCGTCGATGTCCTTGAACAACACCTGCGGCTTGCCGATTTGCAATTCGTAACCCTCGCGGCGCATGGTCTCAATGAGCACGCTCAAATGAAGGATGCCTCGTCCGAAGACGTTCCAGCGGTCCTCGCTGTCGGTGGCTTCCACGCGAAGGGCAAGGTTCTTCTGCAGCTCGGCGTCAAGGCGCTCGCGGATGTGACGGCTTGTCAAGAATTCTCCGTCTTTGCCTAAGAAAGGCGACGTGTTGATGGTGAAAAGCAGGCTCATCGTTGGCTCGTCGACGGCAATTCGTTCCATGGCCTCCGGCTGTTCGAGATCGGCCAAGGTGTCCCCAATCTCAAACCCATCCATGCCGGTGATGGCGCACAAATCGCCGCTGCGCACATGGTCGACTTTCTCCTTGCCCAGGCCCGAGAACACGTACAATTCTTTGGCGCGCACCTTCTTGTTGCCTTCCGCCGTGCACAAGGTGTAGTCCTTGTTGGCATGCAGGTCGCCGCGGTACAGACGCCCAATGGCAATCCGGCCAGTGTACTTGCTGTAATCGAGGGACGTGATTTGGAGTTGCGGGGTACCCTCTTCATAGGGCGCCTCCGGCACGTGCTCCAAAATGACGTCCAACAAGTGGGCCACGTCTTCTGTGGGGTTGTTCCAATCCTCGGCCATCCAGCCGTTCTTGGCGGACCCGTAGACGGTGGGGAAGTCAAGCTGCTCCTCCGTGGCGTCCAGGTTGAACATCAAGTCAAACACCTGCTCCTGCACCAAGTCAGGCGTGCAGTTTTCCTTGTCGACCTTGTTGACCACCACGATGGGCTTGAGCCCAAGCTCAATCGCTTTGCCAAGCACGAAACGCGTTTGGGGCATGGGCCCCTCGAAGGCGTCGACCAACAACAACACGGCGTCCGCCATCTTCAACACGCGCTCCACCTCGCCTCCAAAATCCGCGTGGCCTGGGGTGTCAATCAAGTTGATCTTGACGCCTTTCCACGTCGCACTGACGTTCTTGGCCAAGATGGTGATCCCGCGCTCCCGCTCGAGGTCGTTGTTGTCCAAGATGAGTTCACCAGAGTCCTTGCGGTCGTCAACGACATTGCACTGGTGAATGATTTTGTCGACGAGGGTGGTTTTCCCGTGGTCGACGTGGGCGATGATGGCCACGTTGCGGATGCCGCTCATAAGTGGTGGTTTTGCGGGCGCAAAGGTCGAACATCCCTTCAGACCGCCGACCGAAGCCTTGGCATTAATTTTGCCTGGCCCAAGCCGTTGCTGTGAACATCTTGAAGTCTTTCTCCTCGTTGGTCCTCGCGGCTTTGATGCTGTTGTCGTCCTGTTCGAGCTCCGTGAAAATCACCTCGTCGCTCTCTGGGGCGGACGTCTACGCCGACGGATTCTACGTGGGTCAAACGCCCATGCGCCACAATGACGCCAAGCCCACAGGAACCACCCTCGAATTGAAGTTGGCGAAAGAAGGGTGCGACACCTTTGAAACCGACTTCACCAAAGACGCCCGCCTGAACGTGAAGACCTTGCTGGAGTCGATGTTCATTGTGCCATCGTGTCCAAAAACCAAAGCACCGATCAAGTGGCCGCCGAGATTCGGGCGGCATTGAAGCGTGAACGATGGGGCCGGGTCAGTCCTGTGCCATCCAACACTCGAATTCGTCGAGCATGGTTTGCATGTCTTCGCGTTCAGTCAATGGATTCATGAAGGTGCAACGCAACCAGGCTTCGCCGTTCAAGCGGGTGGCCACGACGTAACTCGCCCCGTCCTTCAAGTGGCGCGCCCTCAGCCTGGTCAAAAGGTGGTCGTCTGGCACGGCGACGGAAGGTCGGAAGCACACAATGTTGGCTTGGGGCGCCATGGCCAACTCCCACGCCGGCCGAGATTCCACCTCGTCTGCGAAGACTTCGGCCAACGACCACAACCGGTCCACGAGATGGCCCCATTTGTCCAAGCCGCCGTCGAACATGGCCGTGGCCAGTCGGGTGCTGAGCATGCGCTTGGTGCACTCAAAAGTCCGCTTGCCTGTGTCCCACCAATCTTGTCCATCGGCACGCTCCCAAAGGTATTCCGCTTCTTGAACGAAGGGCAGGAAACTCTCGAGGCCGTCGCGATAGAGCACGCCGGTGAGAAGCGCCGGGAGCCCGCACACCTTGTGAAAATCCAGGACCACGCTGTCGGCCAAGGACATGCCGCGGACCAAGTGCTTGTGGGTGTCGCTGAACCCCGCGGGGGCGCCGTGGGCGCCGTCCACGTGGAACCACACGTCTTCCCCCTGGGCCCATTCGGCGATGTCTTGGAGGGGGTCGTAGGCCCCAGTGCTTGTGGTGCATGCGCACCCAACCACAGCCAACAACTGTCTGCCTTCTTTGCGCTGCTTGCGGGCCTGGTGTGCCAAGTCGGCGACGTCCATTCTGTGGTTGGCATCGGTGTTCACGAGCACCACCGCGTCAGGGCCCCATCCCATGATTCGCACCGCGCGGTCGACGCAATAGTGGGCTTGTTGAGAGACAAGCACCACGAACGGGTCCGACTGACGAATGCCGTGGCGCCAAGGGTCCTGGTCGAGGCGCAGCCCCAGCTTGCGCTGGGCGGCCAGCAGGGCCACCAAGTTGCCCAAGGTTCCGCCGTGACAAAGGACGCCACCGCATTCTTCGGCCAACCCCAGCGCTTGCCCCACTTGGTTCAGGAGCAGGTGCTCCAAGGTCGCGTTGGTGGGGCCCATCTCGTAAATGGCCTGCCCGTTGTTGAGCAAGTCGGTCAGGGCGCCCAGCATGGCTTCTTGTGGAAAGGGAACCGCCACTTGGTGGCCCATGTACCGCGGGTCGTGCAATTGGTTGGAGCGTTCCAACACGGCTTGAATGGCTTCCTCTCGAGACCCTGACCGCGCCATGAATGCCTTCCAAAACGCGAGCTCCTCCTGCGGTGTGCCCACCGGGTAGCTTGAAGGGCGTTGTCGGCCCACGCTGTCCTCAAGGTGGTCCGCCAGCCGGTCGACCAGGTCGTGTCCAAAGGCGCGAAAGGCCGATGAATCGTAGGCTTCGCGCAACGTAGAGTGCAAGGGGAGCAGAGGGCGACGGGGCTTCATGGCGGTGCTTTCCACGAAGGTACTCGTCGCCCAGCACCATGCGTTCGAAGATGGAGGGTTTCATGGCGTTGGGGTTTGGGATGTGAAACAATCGTGAAAAGCCTTGAACCAAGGAGCATGCCAAAAACCGCAAGGACCCATCTCGCTGTATCTTCGAGGGCCCATGATTGACCTGCTTGGCATCACGAAGACGTACACCACCGGAGCCCAGTCTCTGCAGGTGTTGAAAGGCGTGGACCTGGCCGTGGAAACAGGGGAGTTGGTCGCCATCATGGGGTCCTCGGGATCTGGAAAATCCACGTTGCTCAACATCCTGGGCCTGCTCGACGGGTACGACGAGGGCATGTACCGCTTGGATGGAAAAAACATGGCCCAGCTGACCGAGCGACGTGCCGCAGAGTTGCGCCGCGAGATGCTCGGGTTTGTTTTCCAGAGCTTCAACCTGATTGGGTTCAAGTCGGCGGCGGAAAACGTGGCCTTGCCGCTGTATTACCAAAAAGTGCCCCGCAAGGAACGCCTCCGTCGGTCCCATGAACTGCTGGAGCGGGTGGGGCTTTTGGAGTGGGCGGACCACCTTCCGTCCCAGATGAGTGGGGGACAAAAGCAACGTGTCGCCATCGCGCGCGCTCTGGCTGCGCAACCCAGGGTCATCCTGGCCGACGAGCCCACAGGTGCCTTGGACAGCACAACGTCCGAAGAAGTCATGGTGTTGTTGAAGGAGTTGAACGGCGACGGCATGACCATGGTTGTGGTGACCCACGAGGCGGAAATTGCCGCGGAATGTCAGCGCACCATCCGGCTTCGTGACGGGTTGGTGGAAACGGGGGCGCATGTTTGACCGAGACGCCTGGTTGGAAGTGGCCCACAACGTGCTGGCCCATCCGCTTCGCACCACGTTGACCGGCATCAGCGTGGCCTTGGGTATTTTCATTCTGGTGGTGATGCAAGGGCTGGGCTACGGCCTGCAGAACGGGGTGGAAGGCCAATTCGCCGACGACGCGGTCAACAGCATTTGGGTGGAAGGAGGGCGCACCCAACTGGCTTACCGCGGTCACCAACCCAATCGGCCGATCAAATTGACCAACGCAGATGTTGCTGGATTGACGACACAAGCCGACACGGTGCCAGCGTCGTCCAGGCGGATTCGCTTGTGGGGCGCTGAAATTGTGTGGGAAAACCCGAATGGCGAAAACCGAGGAGGTGGATTTGGGGTGCGTGGGGTGGATCCCGCCCACATCGACTTGGAGCGTTCTGTCCTTCTTTCGGGCAGGTACATCAACGGCCGAGATGTGACCGAGTCCCGAAAGGTCGCCGTGGTGGGCCCCAACATCGTCAGGGACTTGTTCCGCGACGTGGATCCACTCGGGGCCTTCATTCGGATCAACGCCGTGGTATTTCAGGTGGTGGGCACGTTTGAAGACCCTGGGTCCCGGTGGGAAAACCGCGTGGCGTACATCCCGTTCTCCACGGCCCAGCAGCTCTACCGGACCGACGGCGGGGTGGATCAGGTGTTGTACAGCACGGGGGACATGGCCACAGATGCCACCGTGGCGCAGAGTGACCGCATGCGGTCCTGGCTCAAGGATGTGAAGGCGGTGCACCCGGACGACTCCCGAGGGGTTGAGGTGGACAACAACAACGAGGAGTACGCGATGTACGCCTCAATTTTTGATGGCATCCGTCTGTTCATCTGGGGCATTGGCCTGATGACCCTGCTCGCGGGGGCAGTTGGGGTGGCCAACATTTTGGCCATTGGTGTGAAAGAGCGGACCAAGGAAATTGGGGTGCGCAAAGCGCTGGGGGCCACCAATGGAAGCATCGTCAGTTTGGTGGTGATGGAATCCACCGTGTTGATGTTGGTCAGCGGCAGCTTGGGGTTGATGCTGGCCGTGGGGCTGTTGACCACCGTGGCGCCTTTGGCGGACCATGAGTATTTCCAAAACCCCCAAGTCGACCATCGCATTGCGTTGTTTGCCCTGGTGGTGTTGGTTTTGGTTGGATTGGCGAGTGGGTTGGGGCCGGCCTTGAGGGCGGTGGCAATCCGTCCCGTCGAAGCGCTGCGCGACGAATGAGGTGGTGGGAACGAGACCCATGGTTGGAGTTGGCGCAAGTGCTCTTGCGCAACCCATTCCGAACGCTGTTGAGTTCGCTCGGCGTGGGCTGGGGGCTCTTCATGATTCTCATCACCGTGGGGGCGTCCAACGGCCTTGAGGAAGGTGTCAAAGCCGACATGGGCAACCGCGTCAAGAACAGCGCGTTCCTTTGGGGCGAGTCGACCAGCCTTCCGTACAAGGGGTACGCCCGCGGGCGTGGCATAGTATTGACCACCATGGACGTGGCCTTCCTGGAGGAAAACGCGACCACGTTGGAGGCCGTGGCGCCGAGGAACCAGCTCGGAGGCTGGCGAGGTGGCAACAACGTCACCCACGGGCTGAAGACCGCGGCTTGCGGGGTTTACGGCGACATGCCCGTGTACAAGGACATCGACCCGATTGTCATCATGGAGGGACGCTACATCAACGAACGTGACTTGGAGGACCGCCGCAAGGTGGCCGTGATAGGCAAGCGCGTGCGGCAGCTCTTGTTTGACCGAGAGGAGCAAGTTTTGGGGAGCCACATCCAGATTCAAGGCGTGACGTTCACCGTAGTGGGCGTGTACCGCAGCCAGCAAACGGGCGAAGACGCGGAAGAGAGCGAGAACAGCATTTTCACGCCTTACACCACGTTCAACCACGCCTTCCACATGGGCGACCGGGTGGGGTGGTTGAGCCTGCTGATTCGAGAGGATGTTCCGGGCGACACCGCGGTGGCGGAAGTGCTGCGTCTTCTGAAAGCGCAAAAAAGCGTGCACCCCGACGACCCGAGGGGCTTCGGGCACTGGAGCATGGCGGAGATGCACGAGGAGATGACCACCGTGTTCAGCGCGTTCCGGTGGGTGTCGTTTGTGTTTGGGGGGCTTGCGCTGTTTGCAGGCGTCATCGGCATCATGAACATCATGCTCATCACCATCAAGGAGCGCACCCGCGAGCTTGGCGTGCGCCGTGCGCTTGGCGCCACCCCGGCCAACATCGTGGTCCAAATCATGGTTGAGACCTTGACCCTCACCGTGCTTGCGGGCCTGGTCGGCGGCATCTTTGGTGTGGCCACCTTGGAAGCGCTGGACGCGTTCTTGGCCGCCTCCGAAGACAACGGCATCTTCAGGCATCCCCACGTGACGTTGGACGTGCTGTTGACCGCCCTGGGAACGATGACTGTCTTGGGTGCATTCGCCGGGGTGCTCCCCGCCTTGCGTGCGTTGCGTGTGGAACCGGTGGAGGCCCTGCGAACCTAACTTGCCAATTCTTGAACATGAAGAACGGAAAACCCCTTGCCTTGCTTGCCGGCGTGTTGGTCATTTTGGCCGGCACCTTTTACACGGTCAAACACCTTCGAGACCAAGAATCCCAGGCCGTGGCTTCCTACAACACGGAAGCCCCCAAAGTGACGGACATCGTCTTGAAGACGCTGGCGTCCGGAAGCGTTCAGCCGCGCCAGGAAATTTTGATCAAGCCCCAAGTGTCGGGCATCGTGCGTCGAGTGCTCGTCGAGGCTGGGGACGAGGTGAAGGCAGGTGACGTCTTGGCCGAGGTGATGATTGTGCCCGACGTGGCCGCCTTGAGCAACGCCGAATCGCGTTTGGCCCGCGCCCAACTCAGTTTGGAGGACGCCCAAACCAACCACGACCGGAATGTCGGGTTGCTCGAACGCGGGGCCTTGGCGCCTGCAGAAGCCCAGCGCACGGAATTGGCCTTGAAGCAGGCGCGGGAAGAGGTTTTCGCGGCGGAAGACAACTTGCGCATTGTGCAAGAAGGGGTGACGGCCCGAGGGGGGGGCAACGCGTCAAACACTTTGGTCAAAGCCACCGTCTTAGGAATGGTGCTCGAAGTGCCCATCAAGAAGGGCAACAGCGTGATTGAAGCCAACAATTTCAACGAAGGCACAACCATCGCTTCGGTGGCCGACATGGCCGACCTTCAATTCGTAGGTAAAATCGACGAGAGCGAGGTTGAAAAGCTCCACGAAGGCATGCCCATTCGGTTGACCATCGGCGCCATTGAGGGAAGTCAAATTCCCGCCACCCTCGAGCACATCGCGCCCAAGGGTGTGGCGGAGGGCGGGGCCATCCAATTTGAAATTAAAGCGGCCGTCCTTCTGGAGGACGGGCAGTTTTTGCGCGCCGGTTACTCCGCCACGGCCGACGTGGTCTTGGACGAGCGGAAGGAGGTGTTGGCCTTGAGCGAACGCTTGATCCAATACGACGGCCGCCAGCCTTACGTGGAGGTCCAGGTCGAGGAGAACGTGTACGAGCGCCGCGACGTGGAAGTTGGACTCAGCGACGGGTTGGTGACCGAGGTGTTGTCTGGCGTTTCTGAGTCGGACCTCATCAAAGTGTGGAACCAGCCGCACTACGAATGACCTTTCCGGAAGACCGGTTGCGCACAGGTTTGCCGGTCACCGAGGCCAAGACGTTTGCCAGGGACACGGTTCGCAAACCCGCTTGGGTGGACGAGTTGATCCGCATTGCATCCAATCCCCAGGGCGGCACTGTGCCTCGCAAGGCGTCGTGGGTGTTGAGGCATGCCGCGCTGAGCGACCCTGTCGTGGTGAAGGGCAAGGGAACGGACATTCTGGATGCGGTCAACGAATCCCAGGACCCGAGCGTGCACCGTGAATTGCTCAAAGCCCTCCTGGAGGTCGACCCCACGGAACTCGCCAGGCTGGGAGAGGACTTGTACGACTTGGGCTTGGGCCTTTGCGCGGACGAAGGCACGCCGGTCGCCATGGTTCACGTCGGGGTGTTGTTGCTCCATGCGTCCCAAAAGCCCCTCGGCCAGGAGGTCGCGGAGGTCTGGTCCAGGCGAGGTGCTCACGCAGAGACGGCGCCACTGGCGCGCTTTCTCAGCAAGCAGCTTGCGGCACTGAATCAAGAGGGGCGAGGTTGAGCCTCCTCAGCTGGCGTTGCCTTGGTGTTTGGGGCCCCTGAATTTGGGTTTCTTTTTCCCACGTGAACCTCCGCCATGGGTCGGTCGTTCTTGCCCGCCTGTGCCTAGGGGAGGGCGATTCCGGTTCTTGTTGCGGTTCCTGGTTCTGTTCCGATTGCGGTTGCCCGGGCCGGAGTCTTCCCGCTTTTGCTGGTGGTGGCCGCCACCTGACTTGGCAGGTCGTTGGCCACCCGCGTCGGCCAGCTTGATGGCCGGCAAGTCCAAATGCCATTGGTGCCCTTCTTCCAACGGGATGTCGCGCTGAATCAGCTTGACGATGTTGAGCATGTGCTTTCGTTCGTCGCCTTCGTTGACCATGGAGTAGGCCACGCCGTCTTGGCCGGCACGGCCGGTGCGGCCAATGCGATGCACGTACGTCTCGCTGATGTTGGGGATCTCGAAGTTGATGACATGGCTCACCCCCTTGACGTCAATCCCTCGGGCGGCGATGTCGGTGGCCACAAGAACCTTGATTTTGCCGCTGCGGAACGCGTTCATCGCGCGGTCGCGTTGCGGCTGGCTCTTGTTGCCGTGGATGGCTTCTCCACGGATGCCGTTCTTCTTCAAGTATCGAACGACTTTGTCTGCCCCGTATTTCGTTCTGGTGAACACGAGAGAGGTTTCCACTTCAGGCCTGTTCAGCACCTCGACCAGCAAGTCGCGTTTGGCGCCTTGGCTCACGAACAACATACGCTGGTCCACGGTTTCTGCAGCGCTGCTGACTCGGGCCACCTCGACGCGGATGGGATCTGTGAGGATGGTTTTGGAAAGCTTGACAATGCTTTCAGGCATGGTTGCGCTGAAGAACAGGCTTTGACGTTGTTCCGGGAGCATGGCGATGACGCGTCGGATGTCGTGAATGAAGCCCATGTCCAACATGGTGTCGGCCTCGTCCAAAACCAAAAATTCGATCCATTCCAACGACAGAAGTCCTTGGTTGCACAGATCGAGGAGTCGTCCTGGGGTGGCCACCAGGATGTCCACGCCCTTGCGGAGTTGGGCCACTTGCTTGTGCTGGCTGACGCCTCCAAAAATCAGGGCCGTCCGAGCCTTGATGTGCTTGGAATAGGCCTTGACGTTGTCGTCGATTTGGGCGGCCAATTCACGGGTCGGGGTGAGAACAAGGACACGGGGCACAGCCTTGCCGTGCATCATGTTGTCCGCCAAGTGGTGGACGATGGGCAGCGAGAACGCCGCGGTCTTGCCCGTGCCTGTTTGGGCAATTCCCATCACATCATGGCCTTGCAGCACGTGGGGGATGGCTTGTTCTTGAATGGGGGTGGGCGTCTCGTAACCGAGAGGCACCAGGGCTTCCAGCACCCGAGGGTGCAAGCCCATGTCAGAAAATTTCATGGATGTTTGGGGTGCCGCTTGGTCAACGTCAGCGGCTTACGCACCAGGTCTCTACAGCCTTCGTTCTGCCTCGTGCAAACTTCAAAGGGGGCGTGCCGACCTCGGTGAAACACGCACGCAACCGGCGTGGTCGCGTGATGCAAATGTAGGCATAGACGACGAAAGGGGTTGTTGGCGAAAAAAAGCGTACCTTCAGTGTGATACACCGATGAACAGCAACAAGAAGAAATACAGCGACTTTTTGACGCGGCTCCAAGAAGAGTTGATGACGGCGGCCACCCAGCATGCTGTGGCGTGGCGCTTTGGCAATTGGAGTGCGCGAGAACGGCTGTTGACGGTGCACGAACGGCTGTTGCGCGACGTGCGCAAAAACCTCCAGCGGCTCAACACCATGGTGCTCAAGGAAAGCCCGGAATTCAGGCGCGCTTTCGGGGCCGAATTCCAGCGGTGGGCACAACAGCTCCCGCGTCCAGCGAAAGAACAACTCGAACTGTTGAAGACTTACACTGGAGTATTCGCCCCTCCCAAACCCAAGCCATGATGTCCACGTTCCAATTCCTTCGCACGACTGCGATGGTCGCTTTTGTCCTTGTCGTCAGCCTGCCAACGTCGGCCCAGCTGTCTTTCTGGTCGCCTTCCTCGCAGGATGACCGAGCCACAGCCCCTGCGGTGGAGGTGTCTACGTTTGATGCCTACGACCTGGACGTGGCTCGTTTGGAGGCTTGGTTGTCTGAGGTGCCCCAGGCGGCTGCGTTCGACGCACGCACTTCTGAGGCGGTGCTCGCGTTGCCCATGCCCAATGGCAGGGTCGAGCGTTTTCGCGTAGTCAACAGCCCCATCATGGCCCCCGATTTGGCGGCCCGATTCCCGAACATTCAGGTGTATGCAGGTCAAGGCTTGGACACGCCTGAGGCCACAGTCCGCTTTGACTTGACGCCACAAGGGTTTCATGCCATGGTGATGGGCGTGGGGGAAACTGTGTTCATCGACCCCCACACGCCTGGAGATCGGGAGCACCTCATCGTGTACACCCGTTCCAACTTCTACGCCAGCACCTCGAAACGCGCTGAAGGTTGTATGGCGTTGGAACTTCCCCAAGCGAGCAAGCAGGTCAAGCCCACGATGAGCCAGGCCCATTCTGCAGGCAAGGAAGTCCAAACCATGGGGCTCAAGCCCCTCTCCGCGGCGAGCCGCGTGGACAACGGCGCGCAATTGAGAACGTACCGCTTGGCGTTGGCGTGCACGGGGGAATACGCCTCCTACCACGGAGGGAACGTGGGCAGCGTGCTCGCGGCGATGAACACCTCCATGGTTCGTGTGAATGGGATCTTTGAGCGGGACGCTTGTTTGACCATGGAAATTGTGGCAAACAACGACGATCTGATCTTTTTGAACGGAGCCACCGACCCCTACGACAACGGGAGCGGGGGCGCCATGCTCGGACAGAACATAAACACCTGCAACAACGTGATTGGTTCCGCCAACTACGACATCGGCCACGTGTTCTCCACAGGCGGAGGCGGCGTTGCGTACCTGCAATCGCCATGTGGCGGCAACAAGGCGGGCGGCGTGACGGGTCAAGGTGCGCCCATCGGGGATCCGTTCGACGTGGACTACGTGGCTCATGAAATGGGGCACCAATATGGCGGCAA
>CAJWII010000026.1 GCA_913041065.1 uncultured Flavobacteriales bacterium | reverse complement strand
GGACCACCCACGTCGCCGCGTTCAACTGCCATGCCAAGGTCACGGCCCCTCCTCCCACGGCCGCCACAAAGGCCATGATTCCAAATCCTTCTCGATGAATCGTCATGCTCTCAAATTTCAGGTGCGAAAATGCACCAAAGAAGCACATAGGTAGGCGCCGCAATCAAAAATCCATCGAAACGGTCCATCACGCCCCCGTGGCCCGGCAACAGGTTGCCAGAGTCCTTTAGGCCTCGCCTGCGTTTCCACGCGCTCTGAATCAAATCGCCCGACGTGGACAGCGCCCCCATGAGCGCCCCAAGCCACATCCAATCCAATCCCAAGGCCGCCCAAGCCACGCATGCCGAGGCCAGCATGCCACCCAAGGTGCCTTCCCACGATTTGCCGGGTGACACCGTGGGCGCCAGCTTGCGCTTTCCGAAGGGCTTACCCACGATGAACGCCCCAGTGTCGTTGGCCCAAATCATCCACAAAAAGCACAACACAGGCCACGGGTCGTAGGGCTGGGCCTCACCCAGCCACAGCAACGCAGCCAACGCCGGCAAAGGAAAGAGGATGGAAAGCGCCTTGGGGAATTTGGCCTCAGGGCATTCAGGGGCCTTGGCCCATTCGGCCCACGCCAGGGCCGCCACCAGCGCCCAAAGTCCCGCGTTCGTCCAAGGCGACCAAGCCACGGCGCCCATCACCACCGCCACGAACACGACTCCCGTCGCCCCTCGGGGGACCCACTCGTTGGACGTCTTGCCACTCAAGTCTGGAGATTTTGAAGCCACACCTTGGCCTGCTCGCCGTGGGATTCAGGCACCCATATTTCCACTGGACGTGTGGCGAAGCACATGCCCACGTAGCTCGAATCCTGCTTGTTCATCAACACGACTGGAATGCCTTCTGCTTCAAGACCACCCTGGATTACCGTCGCCATGTTGGCGTCGTGGCAGTGCATGGCGAGCACCCATCCCTTCATGCAGCGGGGTCTTCCGACGGACCTTCCTCAGGCGCGTCGGCCTCTGGGGCAGGATTTGTCGCCGCTTCTGGGGAAGGGGACGCAAGCTGCTTGTCCGTACCGAATGGACGCGCACCCAAGATGCTCTCCACGTCTTCCCGAAAGATGACCTCGTTTTGGAGCAAGGAATCCGCAAGCGCCTCCAGCTTGTCGCGGTGGCTTGATAGGATTTCCTTGGCACGTTCGTAAGCGCGTTCGATCACCGCACTCACCTCTTCATCGATGATGCGGGCCGTCTCTTCGCTGTACGGCTTCGTGAAGCTGTTCTCACCCCGGCTGTCGTAGTAACTGCGGTTGCCCACCCGTTCGTTCAATCCGTAGACGCTCACCATCGCATAGGCCTGCTTGGTCACCTTCTCCAAATCGCTCAACGCCCCGGTAGAGATTTTGCCAAACATGATTTCCTCCGCTGCCCGCCCGCCAAGGGTCGCGCACATCTCGTCGAGCATCTGCTCGGTGGTGGTGATGGCACGCTCCTCGGGAAGGTACCATGCGGCGCCCAAGCTTTGGCCCCGTGGCACGATGCTCACCTTCACAAGAGGCGAAGCAAACTCGACCAACCAGCTGACCACGGCGTGCCCAGCCTCGTGGAAGGCGATGGTGTTTTTCTCGTCTTCGCTGATGATTTTGGACCTCTTCTCCAGACCTCCCACGATGCGGTCCACCGCATCCAAGAAATCTTGATGGGTCACCAATTTTCGGTCTTTCCGTGCCGCAAACAAGGCCGCTTCGTTGCATACGTTGGCGATGTCCGCCCCGCTGAAGCCTGGCGTTTGCTTGGACAAGAACTCGATGTCGACAGACGTGTCCGTCTTGATCGGGCGCAGGTGCACCTCGAAGATGGACTTGCGTTCCACCACGTCGGGCATGTCCACGTAGATCTGGCGGTCGAAACGCCCAGCACGCATCAACGCGCTGTCGAGGATGTCCGCACGGTTGGTCGCGGCCAAAATGATGACCCCGCTGTTGGTGCCAAACCCGTCCATCTCCGTCAAGAGTTGGTTCAAGGTGTTCTCGCGCTCGTCGTTGGATCCAAAGCTCGCGTTTTTGCCACGGGCCCGACCAATGGCGTCAATCTCGTCGATGAAGATGATGGCCGGCGACTTCTCCTTGGCTTGCTTGAATAGGTCACGGACACGGGATGCCCCGACCCCGACAAACATCTCTACGAAATCCGAGCCACTCAGGCTGAAAAAGGGCACTTGGGCCTCGCCTGCCACGGCCTTCGCCAACAACGTCTTGCCCGTGCCCGGAGGGCCCACCAGCAGAGCGCCTTTCGGAATCTTGGCCCCGAGTTCGGTGTACTTGCCGGGCTTCTTCAGGAAATCCACGATTTCGTGCAGTTCCTCCTTGGCGCCGTCCACACCCGCCACGTCCTTGAACGTCACGTTGGTGCCCTCGCCATTTTCAAAAACCTGGGCCTTGGACTTGCCAATGTTGAAGATTTGACCGCCGCCCGCCGGGCCGCCGCCGAGTCTCCGCATGAGGAACATCCACACCACGACCATCAAGCCGAGGAATATGACCCAAGAAAGGATTTGGCCGCCCCATTCGTTGGGGGGCTCGTAACGCAGGTCGAAGCCGTGGCTTTCCTGCAGTTCCTTCAATTCCGTTTGGTACGCCTCACCTTTAGGAATGTTCATGCCGGCGTCTGCCCCGGCATACAGGGCTTGGAGGAGCTGCGGGTCGGATTTGCCCCCGGTCAAACTGTCTCGGACTGCCTCCGTGAAATAGAGGTTGGCGCGCGCTCCATCGTGGCTGACTCGGGTGATTTGGCCTTGTTCAGCCATTTCCTTAAAGTCTGGCCATTGCACTTGGCGTTGGGTGGAGGAATCCCCCACCATCACCATGGTGAGCAAGAACATGGCCACAATGGCGTAAACCCAGTAAAAATTCATCTGGCGGCCGGGCTTGTTGCCTTGCTTCTTTCCCTTGCCAGAAGGGGTTGTCTTCTTGTTGTCCATGGTCAGTCCGTTGTGTTGTGCTGCTCGGTCGGCGCATCCCCCCACAGCTCCTCCAAGGCATAATGTGACCGAGCCTCGCTGTGGAAAATGTGAACGACCACATCGCTGTAGTCCAAAATCACCCACTCTCCACCTCTCAAACCATGAACACCCCATGGACGTTCATTCAACACCTCATTTGTTGTGCGCTCCACCTCTCTGGCGAGTGCCTCGACTTGCGTCCTGCTCGTGGCCGACGCCACCACAAACGTAGAAGCAATCGCATGCGTCAGGGGACTCAAATCCAAGGAAACAATGTCTTGGGCTTTGAGCGAGTCGAGGCCTTGTACCACACATTGGGTCAAGGCTTCAGTGGGAGGAGGTGCAATTGAATTCATGCGCAAGCAAGCCTGTCAAAGGTACTACTTTTGCTCAGCTTCCCCTGGCCAACGAAAGCCAAAAGCCCTGCCCGGCCGTGACCTTCACCCACCTCCACCAACCCTCTGTGCCCAGCACCAATGTGTGGGCCTTGTCTTGGCTCAAGGAACATGGATTGAACGGCCCCACGTTGTTCACCGCCGATGGCCAAACCGCGGGTCAAGGACAACGCGACAAGTCCTGGAGCACCCGCCATGGAGAGGACCTCAGCATGAGCCTCGCTTTGCCGGTGCAATCCGGCTGGACACCCCCCGTCTTCAACATGGCCGTGGCCCTGTCTATCCGGGCTTCGTTGGAGGGCCTGCGTCCACCCCATGCCTCCCAAGCCACGGTGAAGATCAAATGGCCCAACGACATCCTGCTCTTGCAGGAAGGGTCGGACCGCAAATGCGCGGGCATCTTGGTCGAGAATGTGTGGCGCGGCACCTCCTGGTCCGCCACCGTGGTGGGCGTCGGGGTGAACGTCAACTCCGGTCGGCTGACGTCCCCGTTTCACGCCACAAGTTTGCGTGATGTATGGGGAGTCTCCCTAAAACCCATGGAGGTGGGCCACCTCTTGGCCCGCGACCTGTTGGAACACTTGACCCACCCAATGCACCCCACGGCCATCATCCGGGGGTTCAAGGGGCATCTTTATGGCCTAGGCGAGCTGCGGCCCTTCGACGTGAACAGCCAGACGAGACAGGGTGCGTTGTCAGATGTGGACGAACAAGGCCGGGCGAAATTCTCCTGGGCCGACCTTGATCAGGAGGAGTGGCTTCAATCCGGCGACGTGACGTGGCGCTTCGAAGACGCCGGTCAGAACCGAGACTGAAGCGCCTCGGCCATTTTTCCAAACAAGCCGTTCAACGCGGGTTCCACCATCATTTTGGTGAATGGGTTGAGTTCTGCGTCGCACCCGACTTTGAAGGTGCACCCGTCGCCGTGGGGGGTCAACACCACGTCCAAGTTGAATTTCACAGGAGTCGGGGCTTTGGTCGCCAAGGTCAAAACAGTCCCTTCTGTGGCGGTGCCGTCGGACGTGCGCTCCAGATGAATGCCCACCCCTCCGGTGACTTTGAAGGAACACGTCTCCCCTTCCCATAGAAAGTCGGTGACGGGACCCTCGGAGAGCAAGGATCCAAAGCCTTCCCACTGCTGGATGTCTCGGGCGACCGTGGCGCAATCGGCGTTCAACGCCACCAAAGGAGATTCAATGCGTGTCATGATGGTTGGTTGGAGTCGCTCCAAGCGACAGGGTCGGAGGACCATCCCTGGAGGAGCGTGTTTTGGTCTTCGGTGATGTACCCCTCAGCCTGGGCCTGGGCCAACATGGTGGGGTAATCCGTCAACACCTCAAACGGGCACTTGGCATCCTCAAACCGCGCCACAGCATCGGCGAATCCATAGGAGAAAATGGCCACGAGGCCCTTCACCTCGAGGTCCACCTCGCGCAACGCCTGAACCGCGTTGAGACTGCTTTTTCCTGTGGAAATCAAATCCTCAATGACCACGACGTTCCGCATCACGGCCAAGTCGCCCTCGACCTGTTGGCCAGTACCGTGGGCCTTGGCCGAGCTTCTAACGTAGCAGAATGGGAGCCCCATTTCTTGGGCCACCAACGCGCCAAGGGCAATGCCTCCAGTCGCCACCCCAGCGATGCCGTCTGGCTTGCCGTAGAGGTCTTCAATCAGCTCGCTCGCCAATTGTCTCACGAACGTCCTCACGGGAGGGTGGGACAAGATTTTGCGGTTGTCGCAGTAAATCGGTGAAAGGCGACCACTGGCCCAGGTGAATGGGTCTTTGGGTCGCAGTTGAATCGCTTTGATGCGGAGGAGGAATTCCGCTACCTTTCGGCGCTGGTCGGACGCATTATCCATGGGACAAATCTACGATGTATTCATGCTGAACAGGCGGGTGAAATTTCGCCCGATGTCAGCCCAAGAGAGGGCCAACCCGCCGTCTGAAACCAACCCTGGATTGCACCTGGTGGACCCCACGGCGAAGATGCTTCGGGACCTCCCCACCCTCTTGAAGCAAGGTCCCGAGTTGCAGGACATTGCTTTGTTCTGCGACGATGTCGAATCGACCTGGATGAACTTCTGCGCAGGCTATAAAGAATTGGCCGCCGCTGGCGGAGTGGTGAAGGATCGTGGGGGCAGGGTGTTGTGGATTCAACGCAACGGCAAATGGGATTTGCCCAAGGGCAAACTCGAACCCGGAGAACGGCTGGAAGAAGCCGCCGTGCGAGAGGTGGAAGAAGAAACTGGCATCACCGACCTCACCATTGTGGGTGAGGCGTTTTGCACGTTCCATACGTACGAAGCAGATGGCGTGGTGCATTTGAAAACCACCTTCTGGTACCCCATGAACCACGACGGGGACGCCACCCCAGGTGAGCCTCAGGCCATCGAAGGCATCACAGACGTAACGTGGTTGGAACCGCCCTTCCCCAAGTCCACGTTGGACAACACGTTCTCGAGCATCCAACAGGTGCTGGACAAGTTGCTCTGATCCGGCTCAGCGTCGGCCTGACCCCGACAGCTTTTGCCAGCGGCGCATAGCCGTATACAGGCCCTCGGAAGGAAGGGGAGCTTGGTGGGTTTGGATTTGACCATCTGGCCGAACCACCACGATTTGCGGCACCCCCAGCACGTCCAAGCGGTCCCACCACCCGGGATCTCGGCCCACCCATCGCACCTGCTCGCGTACATTGGCCCGCTTTTTCAAGGTGGCGTACAAGCCATGTTCGTCGCCGTCAACAGACAACACCCCCCATGCGACGCCTGGACCGGCCTCGTTGGCCATCCAATTTCGGAGGAGGGCAAGTTCTCGGTCGCCCGCGCTCGAACCGTCTCGGGTGACGAGCCACACATTCCAACTTCCTTCCCCGGCCCACGCTGGCTCCAAGTCTCCGTTGGGCAACATCCACCGCATGTCGCCCCAGGACTGGGCCGAGGACAGATGCGCTTGGGTTTGGTCAGACAACCTCCGGATTTCAGCCACCTTGCATTGGTCACGCCACCTCACATCCCACCACGCCTCGGCCCAGCGGGACCACTGTTGAGATTTCCCCAGCCACATCGCCAAATGCACCTCGTCGTGGGTCCATGACATGGCCTGACAGAGGCTGTCCACTTGACCTGTGGCCGCCCAGCTGCGCCACGGCGCCCTTCGTTCTTCCAAGGGTTTCCACCACGTCTCGTGCTCCAACTCCCACGCTGAACACCAACCTGGGGAGACCAACTTTTGGCCCCACGACCTTGGGTCAAGAGACGCCTCCTGCACTGAAAACGCGGTGTCCAAAGCCGAGGCACCCAGCCCCATGCGCCATTCCAGGACCTGGGCGTGCGCGAGGTCGCCCCACAACGAATGTGATGCGAAGGACTCAAGTCGGTTGGTCTGCCAAGATGCGGCGCTGTCCAGCGCACTGCGCAGGGCCGATTGGGCAGACTGGGTGCGGCTCACCCCTCCACCAACGAGACCCAAGCCCACAAGTTGGTCGAGGTCCAAAGAGTCCTGGGCGAATTTCAATTCTTGAGTCAAGGCGGCCAACCTTGCGCCGGGATGCCCTACAGGATACACCACAGAAGCAGGGTTGCCCCGCAACTTCAAGGGTCTTCTGGAAGGCCAAACCAGGGTCAGCGTGTCGCCCTGACGTGACTCTGCGTCGTCCACAACGAGGGTCCAGGCCCAAGGCAACGCTTCCAAGGTGTACACCCCACGGTCCGCGCCAATCCAGGCGCTGACGCCGGATTCGTCCACCATCAAATCGGCCCCTTGGACTGCATGTTGATCCACGCCGTCCATCCACGTGCTGATGTGAAGGGTATGTCCTGCGTCGTCCAATTGACAAGCTGGTTCTCCAGCCTCGTCCACCCATCGGATGACCACGTCGGTTTGGCCCCACCCCGATGTGCCATATGCACACAAGAGCAACCATGCGAGTCCCAGGATACGGCGCATCAACCGGCCGAATTCCATGGGAAACGTGCGGCCAAAGCTTCAGGAACAAAAGGCCGGATGTCTCCGCCGTGGCTCAGCACTTCCCGAACCACTGTGGAGTGGATTGCCGTGAAAGCAGAATCGGTGAAGAGCACCACGGTGTCCAAATCGGGGTGCATTTGGCGGGTCATTTGGGCGATTGTCTTCTCGTAATCGAAGTCCGTGCTGTTCCGGACCCCGCGCAATTGCGTCGTGGCGCCCACCTTGTGGCAAAACGCGGAGGTCAACCCCGTGTAAGACATGACCTTGACCCGTGGCTGGTCCGCAAACGTTTCACACAGCATCTCCAGCCGTTCTTTGACGGGAAAAGCGCCTTTCTTGGTGTTGTGTTGGCCCACCGCCACGACAACCTCGTCGAACAGGTTGAGCCCGCGGAGCACCACGTTTTCGTGTCCACGTGTGACAGGGTCAAAGGATCCAGGAAATACTGCGCGTCGCATTCAATCGAAGGTAAACAAACTGAAATGGACGTGGCCATACTTCCGCGTCAGAACGTGGCCTTCTTCTTGGGAAAGGTCCACACGCTCTCCGTGCTCCAGCACAAACCACCCGCCCGAGGCCATGATGCCCGACGAACGCACCGCCGAGGGCAAGTCGGTCAATTTGGGCAAGTCGTAGGGCGGGTCCGCAAACACAAAATCAAATTGGGTCAACGGTTTGGAAAGGAACCCCCACACGTCGGCACACACCGCATGCAAGTCGTCGCTGCCCAACTTCGACGCTTGGGTGGTGGCGAAACGACACCCCTTGGGCGTTTGTTCCACCGCGGTCACAGAAGCGGCCCCTCGGCTCAAAAACTCCAAGGAAACCATGCCCGTGCCGGCGAACAAATCCAAGACATGGGCCCCGTCAAAATCGACCCTGGACGACATCAAATTGAACAGTCCCTCACGGCCAAAGTCGGTCGTTGGACGCCCCTTGAATCCCTTCAATTCGGGCACTCGTCGGCCACGCCATGCTCCGCCTGTGATCCTCATCCGCGCATCAGATCCAGCACCACCTCCCAACCGCCGTCAGCGGCTTGATGTTGGGCTTCGCGCAAAGTCAAAAACCGTCGCCACACCTCGGTCTGTTGGGCGTCGCCAGACCAGACCACCAAGGCGTCTTTCACGTCGGCACCGCTTCG
Source organism: uncultured Flavobacteriales bacterium (assembly GCA_913041065.1). Classification (GTDB taxonomy): domain Bacteria; phylum Bacteroidota; class Bacteroidia; order Flavobacteriales_D; family Sanyastnellaceae; genus UBA11663. Next base: position 8,382 of record CAJWII010000026.1, on the reverse strand, counting down.
GTGACAAGCATTGACCATCGCATACAAGGCGTCTTCAGACGTGCAACCAGCCTGAACAAACTGCTCCCATTGCAACACTTGACCGGCAGCCGCAGCACCGTGCATACCTTGGTCGCACATGTGAACCCGAAACACCCAAGCCCCCTGGGGCTGGGCTTGTGAAAGGCGAATGGCTTCGTGGGCCATGACAGAGGCCATAGACGTCATGTGGGCTTGTGGAAACACCGCCAACACGTGGTTGGACCACGCGTTCTCGCCTCGTGTCACCATTTGGCAACGGGTTCCGCCACGGTTGAATGCTTCGACCAGGACACCGTCATGGACCGTCGAGCCATGCTGCTCGGAATGTGCGCCGACCAACACATCGCGGTCTTGGCCTTCACTCAATTCAGAAGGGACAAGGGTCGTCGGGGCGCCCCATTCTGCGCACACCACATCGCTGCCTGCCCCCACTTGGTTGCGGATGGCGGTCAGCACTTCGGGCACCATGTCTGCCCGTGAAATTTCCCGTTGCCTCGCTTGGGATTCTTGGGGCATGGCCCACCTGAGCCACGCGCCGTCCCAAAGCAAAGCCAGCTTCCCCATGAACGGCTCAGTTGCGCCAGTTGCCGTCTCGGTGCGCCTCTGACAGCGACCCGAACCGCAGGGTGTCTTTTTTGACCTTGTCTCGACCGAAAGGCGTAGGGTCTTGAACCAAAATGGTGGGCTGCCACACGCGGCCCACTTCCACTGCCCCCGTCTTCATCATGAAGCGCTCGCCGGTGTAGGGGTTGAACGGCAGCGAGTCGAGGCTCACTTGGGCCAAACGCTGGGCCGTCCGCACCTCAGGAGTGAAGTTCTCGGCGTAGAAACTGGTGTAGAGGGTGTCGCGGACCTTGTAAGGGCTGGCGTCTTCCACGATGAGGTCGAGCAAGCCTTGCTCAGTGAGCCCTTCACCTTCTGCCACCTCGGCAATTTGATCTCGGGTCAACACATACCCTTCTTCGTGGCTTTGGGCCTCAGGCAGGGTGTCGTGGAACGAGCCCATGTTGAATTCCACGGGGACCACGGGCTCTTGAACGAATTGAATGAGGCTGTCGAAGGTCTCCGCGAATGTGCCGTACACCGCAAGGTGAGATTCCTGGGCGGCACGGATGTCCTTCAAACGCTGAATGGTCGTGGCATTGATGCGCTTTTTGGTGGCCTGGAAACTGATTTCCTCGTCCACGGAATAGAACACCGAATACGCCAACCCCAAGGCGGACAAACCGGCCACCGCAAGCAGGATACGGTACATGCTTTGGTTCAAACGCTCGAGCACCACTGGCATGGCCAAAACCCCCACCAAAATCATGGCCAAAGAGGCCAACAACATGGCCGTGGGCTGGCTCTCCAATTCATCTCCGCTCAGGTACTTGGCAAGGAATCCAAACCCTCCCAGGAACAAGAGAATGCTGATGACGTACTTGTTGATTTCGTTGAAGAACTTGTCCATGTGTTCCAATTAAGGCAAATCGCAGTTGGCGTCGCCAAAACTACAACATGCACCGCACCCTGCAACCCATCCACACCTACCTTCGTCTGCCGAGCCATGCCCCACGATTCGCCACGCCCCTTGGACACCAGAAGAGCCTCAGAATTGGAGGCGCGTTTGTTGGGTCAAGTGCCGTTCGAACCCACCGCATCACAGGCACGCTTTGCATTCGTATGGTCGCGTTTCATCGTGTCGGAAAAACCGCGATGCGCCTTGATTTTGCGTGGGTATGCTGGAACGGGCAAGACCACCTCGGTCGGCGCCGTGGTCCGCACCTTGCGGGAAATGCGCCAGCGCTGCGTGCTCCTTGCCCCCACGGGACGTGCAGCCAAAGTTTTGGCCAAGCACGCCGGCCAGCCTGCGTCAACCATCCACAGGCACATCTACCGCCCCAAGCGCAATCCAGACGGCGGCACCGGATACGGGCTGATGACCAACAAACGCACGGACACCCTGTTTGTGGTGGACGAAGCATCCATGATCGGAGAATCGTCTGGACTGCCGGCCGGCGGCTTTCAATACCGCAGCCTGCTCGACGACTTGGTGGAGTTTGTGTACTCCGGCCAGGGCTGCCGATTGATGCTGATCGGGGACGACGCCCAGCTACCTCCTGTGGGGGCTTCGCTGAGTCCCGCCTTGCAGGGGGACGCGTTGAAGGTCGACTTTGGGCTGACGCTGGCTGAAGTCACCTTGGAAGACGTCGTCCGTCAAGAACTTGACAGCGCCATCCTAAGCAACGCCCACGACCTCCGCATGCTCATGGGCATGGCGGAACCCAAGGGTCCGGCGCCGCTTCCCCACTTCGAGCTTGGCACGGGTCTTCAAAGGGTGGCCGGCCAGGATTTGGAAGAGCTGTTGGTCGATTTGCATGCCCAACACGGGGAGGACAACATTGTGGTGATCACGCGGTCCAACAAGCGGGCGGTTCAATTCAACCAACACATTCGGGCAAGGGTGCTTTGGCAGGAAGACGGGCTCAACGCCGGCGATCGGCTCATGGTGGTGGCCAACAACTACCATTGGCTTGCGGACCATGAAGAGCTTCCCACCAACCTCATTGCCAACGGCGACACCTTGATCGTCGACCGCATCCAAAAACGCTTCGAACGTTACGACAACCCATTTGTAGAGGCTGAAGTCCGGCTGGCCGACCAACCGGAATACCCAGCTTTTTCAGTCCACATCAACTTGAGCGTGCTGACATCTGACAAGGCAAACCAGGGCCGTGCAGAGCGCCGTGCGCTGTACGATGCGGTGGCGGCAGACCACAGCCAATTGGGCAACAAGGCCAAAATCCACGAAGCCACCAACTCCGACCCTTGCTACCAAGCGCTGCAGGTGAAGTTCGCCTACGCCCTGACGTGCCACAAAAGCCAGGGTGGGCAATGGCAAGCCGTGGTGGTCGACCAAGGCTACATGACCGAGGAGCGCGTCGACTTGGAGTGGTTGCGGTGGTTGTACACCGCGCTGACCCGGGCGGAATCGAAGCTCTATTTGCTCAACTTCGCCGACACCTTCTTCGACTGAGTTCGCCCGTCCCATTCTTGGTGTGGGCACAAAAAAAGCGACCCGTGGGCCGCTTTTTGAATTCAAGGCTGACGCGACTTCGAATCAAGCAAGCTCGCGCTCGCTGAAGTAGAACGCGCCTTCAATGGCGGCGTTTTCGTCGCTGTCGGAACCGTGCACGGCGTTGGCCGCAATGCTCTGGGCGAAATCGGCGCGGATGGTGCCTGGGGCAGCCTCTGCAGGGTTGGTGGCCCCGATCAAGGTACGAAAGTCGGCCACGGCGTTGTCCTTTTCAAGGATGGCGGCCACGATGGGGCCTGACGTCATGTATTCGGTCAATTCACCGAAGAAAGGACGCTCCTTGTGAACGGCGTAGAAGGCAGCAGCATCGTCCATGCTGAGTTGGGTCCACTTCATCGCTTTGATGGTGAAGCCGGCCTCAATGATGCGGTCGATGATTTTGCCAGTGTTGCCTGCGCCAGTGGCGTCGGGCTTGATCATGGTGAATGTGCGGTTGGTCGCCATGGGTAAAAGGATTGGTTGTCTTGCTTTTGGGTTGCAAAAGTACGGTGTCCGTCTCCCCGAACAATGCTTTGAGCCCAAAGCGCACCCTATTTTCGTGCCATGAACACGAACACCTCACTCAGCTCAGCCAACTTGATGGCCCTGGAAGACGCGCACGGCGCGCACAACTACCACCCACTTCCCGTGGTGCTGGACCGTGGGGAGGGCGTGCATGTTTGGGACGTGGAAGGCAAGCAATACTTCGATTTCCTGAGCGCGTACAGCGCGGTGAACCAAGGGCATTGTCACCCACACATTGTGAAAGCATTGCAACGTCAAGCCGAGAAACTGACATTGACTTCTCGAGCCTTTTACAACAGCAACTTGGGTCCCTTCGAAAAATTCATGACTGAATTGTTCGGCTATGACAAGGTGTTGCCCATGAACAGCGGCGTGGAAGGTGGAGAAACTTCAAACAAACTGGCGCGAAAATGGGGCTACCTCAAGAAGGGGATTCCAGAAAACAAAGCCCGGATATTGTTTGCCAAGGGAAATTTTTGGGGTCGAACATTGGCGGCCATTTCCAGTTCTGACGATCCTTTGAGTTACAAAGATTTTGGGCCGTACATGCCCGGTTACGACCTCATCCCTTACAACGATTTGGACGCCCTCGAGCGTGAATTGAAGGACCCCAATGTGTGCGCATTTATGGTGGAGCCCATCCAAGGAGAAGCCGGGGTGGTGGTTCCACACGAAGGATACTTGGCTGGTGTGCGGGCACTCTGCACCAAGCACAATGTGCTGTTCATCGCTGATGAAGTTCAAACCGGAATCGCACGCACGGGCAAACTCCTCGCCACGGACTATGAAGATGCGCGGCCTGACCTCCTTGTGCTGGGGAAAGCCCTCTCGGGTGGCGTGTTTCCTGTCTCTGCGGTCCTGGCCGACGATGACGTGATGATGTGCTTGAAGCCCGGGGAACACGGTTCCACCTTCGGAGGCAATCCGCTCGCTTGTGCAGTGGCCCAAGCCGCCCTTGAGGTGGTGTTGAACGAAAACTTGGCCGACAACGCGTTTCGTCTTGGCCAGAGATTCCGCGAAGCCATGCAATCCTTGGTGGACTCCACCGATTTGGTCACCGCCGTGCGCGGGAAGGGCCTCTTGAATGCGATCGTGATCAACGACACCCCTGACAGCAGCACTGCCTGGGATCTATGTGTGGCGTTGAAGGACAACGGGTTGTTGGCCAAGCCCACCCACGGGAACATCATCCGGTTCGCCCCTCCCCTGGTGATGACCGCGGACCAACTCGAAGCCTGCATCGACATCATCGCCAACACCGTGCGCACGTTCAAGAAAGCATGAGCATTTCCGTGAAACACATCCTCGTGGTCGGACTGACGGCGCTCTTCGCCTTGAGGGCACGGGGTCAACAAGATTCCACCAGCCGCGAGGTGGCCGACCATCAACACGCGTGGTACATGGCCTTTGGGAACCACCGGCTGAACGAATCGTTGGCGCTCCACACCGAGTACCAATTTCGCCGAACCGGTCTGGGTCAGAATTGGCAACAATCCCTTTTGCGGGTGGGCCTTGACTGGATCCGAGACGACCAGCACACCGCCACGGCCGGCTACGGCTGGATTCGGAGCTACCCTTACGGCGAGCAACCCATTGGTGAAGCCTTCGACGAACACCGCATTTGGCAGCAGCTCATCACCAAGTCGGTCACGGGCTCCTTCAAATGGATGCACCGGTACCGGTTGGAGCAGCGATTCATGGACCGCCCTTCAGGCGCGTCGTGGCAACATCGGGCACGGTATTTCGTGCAAATCACTTGGCCCGTGCCCAACCACCCGACCTGGTCGTTGTCCGCCTACGAAGAGGCGTTTGTGGGGCTTCGCGCGTTGACCAACCCCGTGCAAAACCTCCTTCAGCAAAACCGGCTGTCTGTGGCGTTGAACCACAAACTCGCCAACGGCACCGCCCTGCAATTGGGCTACCTGCAGCAAGCGCTCTGGAAAGGAGACGGTCGCGCAGAGCGCAACCGCACCTTGCTGGTCGGCGTTCGGCACAACTTGGATTTCAGGACTGCAGAGGACTGACGCAGACGGAGGGGCTCACTTGAGCCACCCCTGGGCGCGCATCCAATCGTCGTTGTACACCTTGCCGGTGTAACGTGAGCCATGGTCGTGGAACAACACGACGGGCACATCCGTGGGCTTCAGGCGGTCTTTCAGTTGGCGCAAGCCTTGGAAGGCGCTCCCGCAGCTGTACCCGAGCAACAGCCCTTCCCGCTTGGCCAATTCTCGGGCGGCGTGGGCGCCGTCCTCGTCGGTGACCTTTTCGAAGTGGTCGATCAAGGAGAAATCCACGTTTTTGGGCAAGATGTCTTCCCCAATGCCCTCGGTGATGTACGGGTAGATTTCAGCCTCGTCGAACTCGCCTGTTTCGTGGTATTTCTTGAACACGGATCCGTACGAGTCGATGCCCCAAATCTGGATGTCCGGGTTTTGCTCTTTGAGGTACTTGGCGGTGCCGCTGATTGTGCCGCCCGTCCCCACACCGACGACGAAATGCGTGACCTTGCCGTCGGTCTGCTTCCAAATCTCTGGCCCTGTGGTGCGGTAATGGGCCGCGCGGTTCGCCAAGTTGTCGTATTGGTTGCACCACACGCTGTTGGGGATTTCCGCGTGCAGACGCTCCGCCACGCTGTAGTAGCTGTCCGGGTGGTCCGGCGCCACCGCCGTCGGGCACACGTGCACCTCGGCCCCCATCGCCCTCAACACATCGACCTTCTCCTTGCTCTGCTTGTCGTTGGTGGTGCAAATCAGCTTGTACCCTTTGACGATGCAAGCCAAGGCCAACCCCATGCCCGTGTTGCCCGACGTGCATTCGATGATGGTGCCTCCCGGCTTCAACCTCCCGCTTTCTTCCGCAGCCTCGATCATGGAAAGCGCCATCCGGTCTTTGACGCTGTGCCCCGGGTTGAAGTACTCCACCTTCGCCCAAACGGGGCAAGGAAAATCCGCCGTCACCTTGTTCAACCGAATCATCGGCGTGTTGCCGATGGTGCCTAGGATGTTGTCATGCACGTTCATGCGTCCAAAAGTAGCGCGCGGCTCCATGCAGACCGCCCCCACGGCCCTTACCTTTCAGGATGTGAGCGTGGAAAGAATCTTGGCCAAACGCATGGCCCGCAGCAACCGCCAACTGGGCGCCAGGCCTGTGGTTCGCATTGCCACAGCAGGGGTCGCGTTGGGGGTGGCGCTCATGATTTTGGCCTCGGCCATCGTGCAAGGCTTCCAACATGAAGTCAAGCAACTGGTGGTGGGATTCGAGAGCCACATCCAAGTGGCGCCGAGTGACCCGTCTGCCGACGGCTTGGTGTGGACCCCAGGCATGCTCGACAGCCTTCGTCGACTTCCCGGAGTGGCACAAGTCGCCCTACGCCACGAGCGGGCAGGCATCCTGGAATCTCTCCAGGCACTGCAAGGTGTGGTCGTGCGAGGGGTCGACAGCACCTCGGTGCTGGACCGCATCGAAGGCGGGTTGCTGCGGGGACGCATGCCCGAGGCGACCACCCAGGGTCCACGAGACGTGTTGATTGGGGAGCCTTTGGCACGGGCCTTCGCCGTTGACACGGGCGACAAGGTCACGTTGTACCTGGTCTTGGGCAAGGAGGACATCCGTCCGCGCCCCATGAAGTTGGTCGGCATCTACCAAACCGGCCTTCAAGAATTTGACCAGCGGCAAGTGTGGATCTCCGCCGCCCAGCTGCAGGACGCCGCGGCGCGAGGCGCGGAAGCCCAGATCGTGTTTTCCGACGACGACGCTGGGCAGCCGACACGTGCCGTTGGGCAAGTCTTTGGTCGGGACCCGCGGGGCCTGGGCTGGCGAGGGCGTTGGGCCGAATCCGGCCATGGACGTCGCTCCCTCTCGCTTCAAGACGCTTCTCGCCAAGACACCCACCTGTGGATCGCAGGGACGGAGACGTTGGCCGACACAGCCCGTCTGTGGTGGGACGAGGGACGATGGCAAACGTCGGTGTCCGCGGGCTCCCACAGGCGGGTTGCCGACGGCTACGACGTGTGGACGACCTCGCTCTCAGACGTTCCTGAAGTGCAAGAATCCTTGTTTCGAACCATCCCTTACGACTGGTCGGCCACCCGGGTGGACCAGCAGCATCCCGAAATGTTCAGCTGGCTGCGCATGCTGGACCTCAACGTGGAGGTCATCGTGGGCCTCATGGTCCTCATTTCCATCGTCAACATGACAAGCGCCTTGCTCATCATCATGTTGGAGCGGCGGGCGCAGGTGGGGCTTTGGAAAGCGTTGGGCATGACCGACCAAGCCGTGGTCCGGACCTTCATGTGGCACGCCACACGCATCCTCGGGCAGGGCTTTGCAGTCGGCAACGCCATCGCCCTGTCCCTCATTGCAGTTCAATCCACGTGGAAGTGTGTGCCCCTCGATCCTGAAGCCTATTACGTGGACGCCGTCCCTGTCTTGCTGGACGTGCCACTCATTGCACGCATGGAATTGGTGGCCTTTGGGCTGTGCGTGGTGGCCATGCTGTTGCCCGCGCTCTGGAGCGCCCGCATCCGTCCCTCACGAACTTTGCGCATGTCATGAGTCAGGAGGCCACTTGGAGTTTTTCCGCCCAAATTGAACGCTTCGACGTCGACGCTGCGTGGCATTTCCTCACCATCCCTGCAGCACACGTGGACGCCGTCCGTGAGGCCGGCGAAAGGCGCTACGTCATCAAGATGAACGAAGCCGTGACCTGGCATTGCGGCCTCCTGCCGACGGGCGATGGCCGGTGGTTCGTGGCGGTGTCCAAGGCCCAGATTAAGGCC
>CAJWII010000025.1 GCA_913041065.1 uncultured Flavobacteriales bacterium | reverse complement strand
CGTCTTGGGTGTGGTGGACGTGCCCCTCACCGCGCCAGGCGCCCGAACCACTGTGGACGCACCTGTCGTGTCGGGCGTGGGCAGGTGGGTCTTGGACGAAGACCGCGTCACGCTGGACTACGACCGAAGCAACAACGTCCGCCAAGCCTCGGGCTGGTTCAAGGGCATGGAGCCCCTTCAACTGCGTATGTTGACCCGCTTGGAAGACCCCGACAAGACCCAGGTGTTCTGGCTGCCGGCGTTGGGGTGGAACGCCCACAACGGACTCATGGCGGGCGTGACCCTGCACAACATGGCCCTGCCTCCACGCGATTTCACGTACCAATGGACCCCGTTGTTCTCGGTGCGTGAGTTTGGACTGGGGGTGGACTTCGGCGGCATTCTTGCGATGGATTGGCGCAAAGACCAATGGCACGTCGGCATGCGCTCCTCCCAGTTCCGCGCAGACGAGGCCATGCAGTTGCGTCCAGAGGTCGCCATCTCGGAATACGACGGCGACTTGCTCACCAGGACGTCCCTCACGGTGGAACGCAAGCTGAACGCGGCGCCTTCCTCCCCATGGAAAGGCATGGCGCGTTACGAAGGCGTTCACGTCTACGGGTACGTCGACCCGGCACCCGACGCACCGTGGACGTTGTTCCCCAACTCTGGAGGCGTGCGCCTTCAGCGTCGTGCCTCGCGCCTCGAGCTTGCCGCCGAGCAGCGCTCGACCGACGTACCAGGTTTGTCGCAAGAGGGCTCGCTCTTGTTGGGGCGCGTGGTGACCGAGGGCTTCCGTTTGGACACGTTGCCCGTCACGGTGCAGCATGTGTTTGCGGATGCCTGGTGGCACGTGGAATACACCAAACCTCGCCGAGGCCGCGAGCACACGTGGTCGTTGGACGGCCGGGTGACCCGCGTGGGCAGCCAGGTGGTGGATCCGGAGCTCGACTTCAACTGGGCCGATTCGCGCAACCTTGAGAATCCCGACTTTGGCACCGCGGTGGCCGGCACCGGCGCTCAATTCGACCCGCTGGCGGACCAGCTCCTCTTGAACCGCGGCGGCTTGCCTGCGGACGGATGGACAGGGCGCCAGGCGTCGTTGGACCGGGGTGGCTTGCCGTTGGACATGGTCGCCCCGCAGGGGCTGTGGTCCCTTCGTGCGGCGTACGATTCACCCCTGGGTCTGGGCCTCTTTGCAGGAGCTGTGGGCGCGTGGAGTGACGGCGTAGATGCGGTGGGCGGCTCCGATCTAGAGGTGGTGTCCAACGCGGTGGTGGGCGTCAGCCTGCCTTTGGGTCCACTCGAATTCCAAATCCCCGCGTGGACCGCCGAGGCCGCCGAGGGCACCCAGCCCTGGGAGGCTTGGATGTTCAAGTTGGACTTGCGTGGCTTGAATCCGCTGTCCCTGGTGCGTCAAAACCTGCAGTAAGCCGTCGGAACTCCCGTAGTTTCGCAACATGCAGAACCCCACAGAACGCCTCGAATCGATGCGCGCCGAAGCCCTGAAGGGTGGAGGTGAAGCTCGGATGGAGGCCCAGCACGGCAAGGGCAAGTTGACGGCGCGGGAGCGCTTGCAACTGTTGTTGGACCCCGGCACGTTCCAGGAATTGGGACAGCTGGTGACGCACAGGTCCACGAATTTTGGCCTGGACAAGCAGAAGTTCTTGGGCGATGGCGTGGTGACCGGTTACGGCAAGGTCAACGGCAGGCTGGTCTACGTGTTCTCGCAAGATTTCACGGTGCTCGGCGGATCCTTGGCCGAGGCCCATGCCCAGAAGATTTGCAAGATCATGGAGATGGCGTTGGACAACGGCGCTCCGGTGATTGGACTCAACGACAGCGGCGGCGCACGCATCCAAGAGGGTGTGGTGAGCCTCGGCGGCTACGCCGACATCTTCCACCGCAACGTGAAAGCCAGCGGGGTGGTGCCCCAGCTCTCCCTGATTTTGGGCCCTTGCGCTGGCGGCGCCGTGTATTCTCCGGCATTGACCGACTTCATCTTCATGACCGAGGGCACGTCTTACATGTTCGTGACGGGCCCCAACGTGGTGAAAACCGTCACCCACGAGGAGGTCACGTCCGAGGAACTCGGAGGCGCAAGCACCCACGCCAGCAAGTCGGGGGTGACGCATTTCACGGCTGCGAACGAAGCGTTGGTCATCGAGCAGGCCAAGCGCGTGTTGAGCTACCTGCCTCAAAACTGCGAGGAGGACCCAGCACGCTTGAAGTACGAGTCTGCGGACGAGTCCCGCCCCAAGCTGGACACGTTGGTGCCGGAGAGCGCCCAGCAGCCCTACGACATCCGGGAGGCGGTGTTTGAGATTTTGGACGCCGACTCGTTCACAGAGGTGCAGCCCGATTACGCGGAAAACATCGTGGTGGGCTTCGGCCGACTTGCGGGACGAAGCGTGGGTGTGGTAGCCAATCAACCGGCCTTCTTGGCAGGCGTGCTCGACAACGACGCTTCTGTGAAGGCGGCCCGCTTCGTGCGCACTTGCGATGCGTTCAACGTGCCGCTTGTCGTGTTGGAAGACGTGCCTGGGTTCTTGCCCGGCACGGACCAGGAGTGGAATGGCATCATCACCAACGGCGCCAAGCTCCTGTACGCGTTCAGCGAAGCCACCGTTCCTCGCCTCACCGTCATCACGCGTAAGGCTTACGGCGGCGCCTACGACGTCATGAATTCGCGCCACATCGGCGCCGACTTGGTGTTGGCTTGGCCCACGGCAGAGATTGCCGTCATGGGGGCCAAGGGCGCGGCTGAGATCATTTTCCGACGGGAGATTGCCGCAGCTGAAGATCCTGCGGCCAAATTGGCCGAGAAGGAAGCGGAATACGCGGAGCTCTTCGCCCACCCCTACAACGCCGCCAGCCGCGGCTACGTGGACGAGGTGGTCCACCCGCGCGACACCCGTGTCAAGCTCATTCAGGCGATGGAGATGCTTCAGCAGAAGGCCGTCAAGACCCCGCGGAAGAAGCACAGCAACATTCCTCTCTGACCCTTCTTTCTGTATCACGCACAAAAAAAGCGGAGGCCGTTGGGCGCTCCGCTTTTTTGTGGGGGACAAGTCCCGAGCTGTCGCGTGCTTATTTGACGCGCTTGATGGAGCAGCCCACCGCTTTGGTTTCCGCCACCTTGATTTTTTTGCCGGTCGCCAGGCGTTCCAAGGCGTTCTCCAGGTAACGTTCTTCCACGTCTTCTGCGCGGTTCACATTGTCGTCGATGGACCCGCGGTACACCAAGTTCATGTCGCCGTCGAAGAGGTAAATGTGGGGGGTGGTGCGCGCGCCCATGTTGTTGGCGAGCTTGGAGCCTTCGTCCATCAAGTAAGGCATGGTGTAGCCAGCCTCTTTTGCGTGCTTGCGCATCGCAGGGAAACTGTCGTCGCCTTCGCGTTTGGCTTCGTTGGAGTTCACCAGCACCGTGCCCACTTGACGCTCCGCCGCGAATGCAGCCACCCCGTTGTATCGGCCTTCCCAACCTTCCGTTTTGTTGCCGTTGCCGACCACAAAGGGACAGGTGTTGCATGAGAAAACGACCAGCAAGCCGTTCTCTTGCTTGAGGCTGTTCAAGGTGTGCTTTTCTCCGTCCACACCCACCATGGGGGCGTCAGGCATGGGGGCAGGTTCGCCGATGGCGAGCTCTTGGGCGAACACGGGGGTCAAGGCCATGGCCAAGAATGCTGCGCAGGAAAGGAGGATGGATTTCATGAATTCGGGTTTGGTTTCAGCCAAGTTACAGCACCAACAGGGCATCGCCGTAGGCGAAGAACCTGTACTTCTCTTTGATGGCCTCTTGGTACGCCTCCATGGTCAATTCGTGTCCGGCGAAGGCAGAGGTTGTCATGAGCAAGGTGCTTTGCGGCGTCTGGAAGTTGGTCAGCAGCGCGTCGGCGATCTGGAAGTCAAACTTGGGGTAGATGAACTTGTTGGTCCACCCTTGGAACGGCTTCAAGGTCTGCGTCGTGCTCACGGAATTCTCGAGTCCGCGCAGGGAGGTGGTGCCCACCGCCACAATGCGTTTTTTGTTCTCGATGCCGCGGTTGACCAAACGCGTGCACTCCTCGTTGATGAGGAGCTCCTCGCTGTCCACCTTGTGCTTGCTCAGGTCTTCCACCTCCACTTCGCGGAAGGTGCCCAAGCCGATGTGCAAGGTCAAGAACGCCATGTCGATGCCCTTGATTTCGAGACGCTTCAGCAAGTTCTTGGAGAAGTGCAAGCCGGCCGTGGGCACGGCCACCGCACCCTCCTCTGAGGCGTAAATGGTTTGGAATCGGTCGCGGTCCTCGGGCTCCGCATCGCGGGTCATGTAGCGGGGGAGTGGGGTTTGGCCCAACTCGTGTACCGTCTGCATGAATTCCTCGTGCGTGCCGTTGAAGAGGAAGCGCAGGGTGCGGCCGCGCGACGTGGTGTTGTCGATGACTTCCGCCACCAACTCGTCGTTCTCGCCGAAGTACAACTTGTTGCCGATGCGGATTTTCCGCGCAGGGTCCACAAGCACGTCCCACAAGAGGCTCTCGCGGTTCAGCTCGCGAAGCAAAAACACCTCGATGACCGCTCCGGTCTTCTCCTTGTTGCCGTACATCTTGGCGGGAAACACCTTGGTGTTGTTGGCCACGAACACATCGCCTTCGTCGAAAATGTCCCCGATGTCCTTGAACATGCGGTGCTCGAAGGTGCCCGAGTCCCGGTGAATGATCATCAAGCGGCTGTCGTCGCGGTTGTCGAGCGGGTATTGGGCCACCAATTCTTCAGGCACGTCGTACCGGAATTGGGAGAGCTTCATGCGTTGCATTGCCATGGATGCGGGGTTGTGGGGTGAAGGTTGTTGGGGTCTCCAAAAACAGCCGTTTTCAGAGGCGCGCGAAAATAGCCAAAAACACCTTTGAAGTCAAGCCTTCGCGGCTTGACACGCCCGCCAACTCAGGCCGTTGTGCGGTCGCGGTTCAATTCGTCGACCAGCGCGTCCACGGACCAAGCGTGGTCCACGTGAAAATCGCCGCTGGACACCCGGCACAAGGCGGTCAATGTGCCGCCCACCCCAAGAGCGTCCCCGAGGTCCCGGGCGAGGCTGCGGATGTAGGTGCCCTTGCTGCAGTGGATGGTCACGTCGACGTCGAAGACGGGGTGGCCGTCGACCTTCTGGGCGACCGTGCGGTCCACTTGGAACAGGTCCACGGTCACGGTGGACGTTCTCAGCTTGATGTCGGCCCCCTTCCGTGCGGCGGCGTAGGCTTTCACCCCGTCCACTTTCTTGGCGCTGTAAAGGGGAGGACGTTGCTCCAACGTGCCTGTCAGGGAAGCGGCAGCCTTGGCGACAGCCTCCTCGGTCAGCTCGGTGACGGCAGCGGGGTCTTTGGCCCATGCGTCGACCTCCGTTTCCGCATCCAACGAAGGCGTGTGGGCCCCGAGTCGCACTGTGGCGATGTAGACCTTGGCCTGGGTTTGAAGGGTGTCGATGGTTTTGGTGGCCCTGCCGCAGCACACGACCAGCACACCTGTGGCCAGGGGGTCCAACGTCCCGGCGTGACCCACCTTGATTTTCTTGGCGCCCGTGAACCCGCGCAGGGCGTACCGAACCTTGTTCACCACGTCGAACGAGGTCCACGTCAGGGGCTTGTCGATGACCATGACTTGGCCTTCCAAAAACGCCTCTGGACGTTCAAATGGCAACTCGTGTGAAGAGGTTACGGACATGGGAATGCGAAGGTAGGGTCGTTGGGATTTGGACCTGCTCGACGGCCGTTCTGCACAGGTCATGGTGCATTGACCGGACGAGAACGTCTTCCAAATCTCTGAAGCCCTGCCTGTTGGTGGGGCTTTGTGTTGTGTCCATGTGATGGATGTAACCTTTTGAATGCGAACATCGTATAGTTCGTGTGTTGCATTTGTGTAACATTTTGTTTACATTGGATTAACATGAAGACCGCATCACAGTTTCGCATTGGGGTGACCGCCTTGCTCCTGGCTTGGGGCAGCGTGGCCTTTGCCCAAGGACCTCTGGCCCAAGGCTGGGGGGTGGGTGTGGATGCGTCTCGTTTGCTCGGTGGCCACGCGGTGGTTCAGGTTGAACGGGCCCAGTCGTCTGAGTGGTTATGGCAAGTGTCGGCAGGGCCTTATGTGGGGACGGTGAACGGCGAAAACCCCTTTTGGAAAGGCTTGAAAGGCGACGTGCTTTCTGGATCTGTGGTGTCGGTGGGGTCGCTGGTGTTCCCCGCGCAAGACCCCAAATTGGGAGCCATGTGGTTCCTCGGACTGGACCTGTCGCGGGAGAGCTGTCGGCTGTTGCGCGACGCGGAAGACGTTCATTCGACCCAAGCTCCAGGTTTCGGGGTTGTCGTTCAGACCCGCGAAGAAGTCAGGCTGTTGGCAGGCGCACAATGGACCATGGGCCGGCATGTCGCGTTGCGTGCACACGTCGGCATGGGTATGGTGCGCGACCGCTTGTCGTCCCGCATGATGGGCGAAGAGGTCAGCGCGATGCCGATGGCGCGGCCTGGAGGGTTGGCGCTTCTTTGGCGGTGGTAAGCGCGGCGCATTCTTCCGCCGTCATGCCTGCGATGTCCTCGAAAATGGCCAAGGCCTGAAGGACAGTTCCCACGTTTTCGATTTTCAACCTCAGTCCGCCGTTGCGTTGGTACATGCTCGCGTCTTTGGCGTGGTGCTTCAAGTAGTCCAACACCCTTGCAAACGTGGCGCTTTGGAAGTAGGCGCTTTCCTCGTCGGACACGAACGCCGCGATCAACTTGCCGCTCTTGAGCACCAGCTTTTCCATCCCCAAGAGTTGGGCGACCCAGCGCAGGCGGATGGTGCCCAACAGCTCCTCGGTCTCTTCAGGCAGGGGTCCAAATCGGTCCTCCAACCGATGGCGGTAGCCCTTCATTTCCTCGGCGTCGGACAAGTCGTCCAGTTCGCGGTAGAGGGAGATCCGTTCCGGGATGTCGCTCACGTAATGGTCCGGAATGAGCAGCGAAAGGTCGGTTTCGAGCGCCGTTTCTTCTACATATTGCCCGCTCTCCGCTTGCTCTGCTTCCATCAAGTCTTTGAACTGCTCCTCTTTCAATTCCTTCACCGCTTCCGCCAAGATGCGTTGGTACATGTCGAAGCCCAAATCGTTGATGAACCCGCTTTGTTCCGCCCCGAGCAGGTCCCCCGCGCCGCGGATGTCCAAGTCGCGCATGGCAATTTGCATGCCCGACCCGAGGTCGGAGAATTGCTCGAGCGCCTGCAGTCGCTTCCGTGATTCCTCTGGCAGGGCGCTCAATGGGGGCGCCATGAGGTAGCAGAACGCCTTCCGGTTGGAACGGCCCACCCGGCCCCGCAACTGGTGCAGGTCACTCAATCCAAACTTGTGGGCCTCGTTGATCAGCATCGTGTTGGCGTTGGAGATGTCAATCCCCGACTCGATGATGGTGGTCGCCACGAGCACGTCGTAGGCCCCGTCGATGAAGCGTGCCATGACGTCTTCCAGTTCCTTGCCTTCCATTTGGCCATGGCCGATGCAAATGCGCGCATCGGGCACAAGCCGCTGAATCATGCCCGCCACTTCTTGGATGTTGCCCACCCGGTTGTGGACGAAGTAGGCCTGGCCTCCGCGGCTCAATTCGTAAGCAATGGCGTCGCGGATGGTCTCTTCGTTGAAGCCGCACAAGATGGTGTCGACCGGATGACGGTTGGGCGGTGGCGTGCGGATGATGCTCAGGTCGCGCGCGCCCATCAGGGAGAACTGGAGCGTTCGGGGAATGGGCGTGGCGGTCAGGGTCAAGGTGTCGACGTTGGCCTTGAGCGTCTTGAGCTTGTCCTTGACGCCGACCCCGAACTTCTGTTCTTCGTCGATGACAAGCAAGCCCAGCTCTTTGAACTTGACCCGCTTCCCCACCAAGGCGTGCGTGCCAACCAGGATGTTGGTTTCCCCCGACTCGACCTTTTTCAGCGTTTCGGTCAACGCCTTACCTGTCTTGAATCGGTTGATGTAGTCGGTGGTGACAGGGAAATCCCGGAGGCGGCGGATGAAACTCTTGAAGTGCTGCATCGACAAGATGGTCGTCGGCACGAGCACCGCCACCTGTTTGCCGTCGCAGGCCGCACGGAATGCAGCGCGGATGGCGATTTCGGTTTTGCCAAACCCGACGTCTCCACACACCAACCGATCCATCGGCGTCGACTTCAACATGTCCTCCCGCACGGCCTTGCTCGCGGCGTTTTGGTCTGGCGTGTCTTCGTACATGAAGCTGGCCTCAAGCGCGTGCTGCAAATAGCCGTCCTCAGGGTAGGCGTGCCCGGGTGCCGACTTGCGCTTGGCGTAGAGCTGCAAGAGGTCGTAGGCGATCTGCTTTACCCGGCCCTTGGTCTTCTGCTTGGTCTTGGCCCATGTGTTGGTTCCCAACTTGTTGATCTTGGGCTGGGCGCCCTCCTTGGAGCTGTATTTGGAAATGCGGTGGAGGCTGTGGATGCTCACGTACAGAACATCGCCTCCGCGGTAAGTGAGGCGGATGGCCTCCTGCATTTTTCCGTTGACCTCAATCTTGTGCAGGCCGCTGAACTCGCCGATGCCGTGGTCGATGTGCACCACGTAGTCGCCAACTTCCAGAGCCATCAATTCCTTGATCGTGAGCGCTTCTTTGTTCTTGCGGAACCCTTCTTTGAGGCGGAAGCGGTGGTACCGTTCAAACAACTGGTGGTCGGTGTACACCAACACTTTGAGCTCCTTGTCCACAAACCCCTCGCTGAGTTCCATGGGGATGGGCTTGTAAGGCACCGGTTCTTCTTCCTCCTCTTGCCGGTCGTGGAACACGTCGTGCAAGCGCTCGAGTTGGGTGGCCTGGCCGCTGACCACCACATTGACATACCCGTTCTTGTGGTTGGAGCGGAGGTTGGTCGCAATCAGGTCAAACTGCTTGTTGAAGGCCGGCTGCGCCGTCATCCCATACTTCAAAATCAACCGGTTGGGCCAGGTGGTGCCGCCCCCGAACTCCACCACGGAGAACGGGTCGAGCAGCCCTTCCAGATGGGCTCCCTCGAGGTACAAGTCCTCGGGCGGTGTGCGCTTCATCTCCCCGCTGAGCCTGTCGTAGTGGGAGCGTGCGCGCTCCAAGGCTTTGTCGAGCCCCATCTCGCACCGCTTCGCGTCGGCCATCCACATGACGGCACTTGGCGGCAAGAAGCTGAAAAACGGTTCGTGGGCGTCATGCAGGCTGGTGTTGCCCACGTTGGGCACCACGGTGGCTCGGGTCATCTTGGCCACACTCAGCTGCGACGTCGGGTCAAACTTGCGGATCGAGTCCACGTCGTCCCCAAAAAACTCGATCCGGTACGGGTGGTCGAAGCTGTAGGAGAAGATGTCGACGATGCCGCCGCGCATGCTGTACTGGCCTGGCTCGTACACGAAATCCACCTTTTCGAATTCGTACGCCAGGAGCACCTCGTCAAGGAAGTCCATGGTGTACGTCTCGCCGAGGGAAATCGTGAACGTTTGGTCGCTCAGTTCCTTGCGGGTGATGACCTGCTCAGCCAGCGCCTCAGGGAACGTCACGACAACCAACCCGTCTCGCCCGCCGTTGATTTCGTTCAACACCTCGGCGCGCATGGCGATGTTGGCGTTTTCCACCGTGTCCTCGTCTGCATAAGGCACCCGGGCGGACCGTGGGTAGAACAAGATGGGCCGGGCGTCCCCCAACACAGATTGCAGGTCGTTCATGAAGTACGCCGCTTGTTCCTTGTCGTCCAGGACAAACACGTGGTGCCGCGGGTTGGCCAGCTCGTCCTCGTGGCTGAGCATCCCGGCAATGGCCAGCGGAATGGCGGACCCGACGGCGCCATGCATCTCCACTTTGGCGCCTTGGGTCTTCAGCGCACCGCGAAGGCCCCCTGCACGAGGGTCACGGGTGTAGAACTGAAGAAGGTCTGCGGGGCGCATGGCCCGCAAAGTTAAGTGACGCCTGCGCCCTGTTCCCCTGCGCGGCGGGCTTTTCGGCACGTTTTAAGGGCATCGATGAGGTGGCGGTTGCCCGCGTAGTATGGGGTGCGTTCATGCAGCGACTTGGGCACCCGGTCCAGGATCCTGCCGTGGTCGTCCAACGCCTGTCCCCCGGCTTCCTCGGCCAACCAAGCCAGGGGCGCACACTCGTACAGCAGGCGCAGCTTGCCATCGGGTTTGTCCGTGGTGGAAGGGTACAGGTAGATGCCCCCGTGGATGAGGTTGCGGTGGAAGTCCGCCACGAGAGAACCGATGTACCGCCCTCTGAAACCCACATCCACAGCTTCACGGCACGTGTCGATGAAGTCTTGGGTGGCCTGGTTGCTCTTGGCTTTCACGGCGTCGTTGATGCTGTATGTGACGCCGCGCTCGGGGAACACCATGTCGGGATGCGACAGGAAAAACTCCCCCACCCCAGGGTCGAACGTGAAGCCATGCACCCCGTGCCCGGTGGTGTACACAAGCATGGTGCTTGACCCGTACAGGACGTATCCCGCGGCCACTTGGGCGGTGCCCGCTTGCAGGAAGTCCTGGCCCTCGAGCGGCTCTCCCATGGGGGTGACGCGCCGCACAATGCTGAAGATGGTTCCGATGCTGACGTTCACGTCGATGTTGGAGGATCCGTCCAAGGGGTCGATAAGCACGATGTACTTGCCGGACCGGCCTTCGTCTTGGTCGCCGCAGAGCACGTAGCCATCCCGTTCCTCCGACCCGATGCCGCACACGCTCTTCCCGGCAGAGAGGATGCGCATGAAGGTGTCGTCGGCGAAGACGTCGAGTTTTTGTTGTTGTTCGTCTTGAACGTTGGTGGCCCCGGAAGCCCCGAGGATGTTGGTCAGCCCAGCTCGGTTGACCTTTTGGTTCACGATTTTCGCCGCCACCCCGATGTCGGTGAGGAGCCGCGTGAGTTGGCCCGTCACAAACGGGAATTCCGCTTGCCGGTCCATGATGAATTCGCCAAAAGTGGGTGCCTTGATCATTGCAGGTACCTTTTGTTCAAAAATAGCGGACCCTCGACGAGTCTGGTTGGGCCCCGGTGAGAACTTTCGGAAATGACGCTGTCTCGCTTCTTTCTTCTTGTGTGTTGCGCGGTGCTTGGCGTGTCCACCTTGGCCCAAACTACGACCCTTCCCGACCTCGACCAAGGCCGTCTTTGGGTCAGTCCGCTCGCCGTCCTGACCACAGGCATTCACGCGGGGTACATTTTGGAAGAACCCAGCGCTTGGTTGGGCTTTGGTGGTGTGCGGGTGGAGGCCAATGTCTGGGACCGAAAGGCTCGTCTCTACGCCCTTTGGCGAACCGATCGATCAGAGCTTGGCTTCGAACAATCCTTCCGTGAGGTAGGACTCGGAGTGGCCAACCTTGGCGACCTTGGTAGCCGAAATACCGCCCTCAAATCAACGGTTGGAGGTCCGTCCGCCTACGTGGCTTGGGGCCACACCCGTCGAACGCTGGAGTGGCAGCGCGGCCGCGGAAAGGGCACAATGCCCATCACGGTGATGTGGGGAATCCGGGCGGAATGGTTGTCTCGTCGCGTGACCGTGGGCGCGCCAAACGGAAACACTCAGGAATTCAATTTGGGGTTGTTCCTTCCTGTGTTTGCGCGCCTCCAGTTGCCGATCGGCTGACCTTTAGTCGAGAAGGGCGGCGGCCAGCTCTTGGAATTCGTCTACGCTCAATTGCTCGGCGCGTTGGCCTTGGAACGGCATAGGGATGCGTGTGGCATCGAAGCCGCCATTTTTGATGCTGTTTCGCAAGGTTTTCCGCCGCTGGTTGAAGGCCGCTTTGACGACCCGCACAAAGTGCGCGTGGCTGACGCCATGGGGGAGGGTGGAGACGTCGTTGCGCACGAGTCGTATGACGCCGCTCTTGACTTTGGGCGGCGGGTCGAAGGCGTGCTCGTGCACGGTGAAGAGGTAATCGATGTCGTAGTACGCCTGGAGCAACACGCTCAAGATGCCGTAGGTTTTGGAGCCGGGGCCCTCCGCCACGCGCTCGGCGACTTCCTTTTGGAACATCCCCACGCATTCGGGCACACGGTCGCGCCAGTCCAACACCCGGAACAGGATCTGGGAGCTGATGTTGAACGGGAAGTTGCCTGCCACAATGAAGGGGGCGCCGTTTGGGAACGCCTCACTGGGGTCCCACTTGAGCAGGTCAACGCCAAAGACGTCTTCCGCCGGCAGTACGCCCTGGCTTGTCAAATAGAGAACGGACTCGTCGTCCAGTTCCACCACCTTGACCCGCAGGTCTCCCCGGTCCAGGAGCGGACGCGTCAGGGCGCCTGTCCCGGGACCCACTTCCAACACGTCGACGCACCCCTGATGTTTGGTGATGCCCAAGGCGATCCGTCGGGCGGCGTCCAGGTCGCGCAAGAAGTGTTGTCCTAGGTGCTTTTTGGCCTTGACGTGCATGCCCTGCGTGGAATCAGTTCTCCTTGGGGTCGAATCCTGGGGAGGGATGTCCCTCGGCGATCAGCGGAAGGACAGTGCGGAATCCAGTGGCTTTGCTGCCCCATTTGGCTTGGTGCTCGGCTTGAAGGGCGGAGGCGTGGTCCTTTTGGTACGCCTCGAACGCTTCCACGCTGCGGGCCATGTATTGCACCGCAAACGTGACACCGCCTTGCGCTTCCCCTTGCACTTGGCACAGGCGGAAATCGCGGAAATGCCCGGTGGCCAGCACGTCCGGGATGTGTTCTTCCATCATGTACTTGACCCAATCGTTGGCGCTCTCCTCAGAGACGCTCACGGTGACGTTGTAGAGAACCATGTGGCGAAGTTATTCGAGTTCGTCCCCCCGCAAGGCCCTGAACCGTTTGCGGGCCGCCACGGCGTACAGAGATCCAGGAAAGTCGAAGAGCAATTGTTCGTAGAGGTCTTGGGCGGTGACCTTGTCATCCAAGGCATGGTGGGTCAGGTCGGCTAGCTTGAACAACGCGTCGTCCCCAGTGATGTCGTCGAAGTGCAGGTCCACGACTTCTCGGTACAGCGCCATGGCCGTGTCGACACGCCCTTGCTCAAGGAACATGTCCGCGGACATCATCAGGATTTCGTCTTCCAAGGCGTGCCCAGGATGGCCTGTCTGAAGGGAATCCAACGTGGCGTGGGCCTCGTCGAAGCGACGTTGCATGTTCAACAGGTCGGCCCGCGCGAACATCTCCATCGGCGTGGTCAACGTGTCGAGGTTGAAGTTGTCGGTGATGAGCAAGCTCAAGTCGATGGCGTCGTTGGAAATCAGCTTGGACGTGGAGGCTTTGAGGGCGTTGAGCTGGCTCTGGGCCCAATTGAAATCGCCGCCGTAGTAGCTGACGCGCGCGTTGCGGAATTTGGCCTCGTGCCCCAAGGGGTCGTCCTTGAAGTCCAGCACGATTTGCGAGAAGAGCAACGAGGCGTCCCAAATCATCCCTTCAAACACGTAGATGTCGCCAAGTGTGAGTTTGCACGCGGCCGCCACACGGTTGTTCAAGTCTTGCTCGGCAAGCAGGGTCTCCAAGTCCTCGATGCCTTCATTGGCGCGGTTCAGGTAAAACGAGAGAAGGTGCGCCCGGTCCTTGACCATCATGGCCGTTTCAGACCGAATGCCCAAGTCGCGCAAGCTTGACGCGTACGACTCTGCCAACACGGCCATCGCGTCGAGGTCGGCCGGCACTTCCTCGGTCAGGTTGTCGAACTGCACCTGCAACACTTCGTTTCGCGCCGTGAAGAAGTACGGGTTGTTGGGCCCTTGGCCGGCCACGTATTCGTAGCACTTCAGTGCGGTTGCGCGGTCGCCGTTGGCTTGGGCGGTGTGCCCCAGTTCCATCATGCGTGTGCCTCCCTCGTTCAGCCGCAGGTCCAAGGACTTGGCATGGATGAACGCCGAGGCAAAGTCCTGGATTTGGTTGAAATGCCAAACGAGCAATTCGGGGTAGATGATGTTGTCAGGGTTGGCTTGGATGGCGCGGAGCAAGGCGGTGCGCACCAATTCTCGGTTGTCTTCCACCAGCGTCAACCTGAGGTTGCGGTTGAGGCTGTTTTGAACCGTCCGCAGGTAGTTGGGCTTCGTGGCAAGCAACGACATGTACGCGCCGACCATCCCTTCAAAATCGCCCCGCATGCCTTGCAGGTTGGCAAGTTCATAGTCGAAGCCGACCGTTCCCAACGTTTCGGCGCGTAGGTAGGTGGCGAGCGCCATGTCGAGCTCGTCGAGCTTGATGAAAGCGTTGGCCAAAGCCACGGCCGCGGGCCGTCCTTTGGGCAGCAATTCCAAAGCTTCTTCGAAGGCCTCCATGGCGTCGTCGCGCATGCCAAAGTGGAGGTACAACGAGCCCAGGTCCACCAGGGCTGTGGACTTGGAGTTCTTGTGCCTCCGTTTCAGCCGTCCCTTGACAAGTTTTTCGGCGGCGTCGAAATCGTCCAAAGCCAGCAAGGTGCCGTAGTACATCTGGTACACGGCGTTCGTTTTGTTCTTTTTCCACAGGGGCTCGAGGTAGAGGCGCGCTTGTGGGTAGCTGCCCTCATTGAAGTAATATTCGGCCAGCTCAAGGTCGGATTGTGCTTGGCATGGCGCAGGCGCCATCAGTCCCATGAACAGCACCAGGCCAAGCAGGCCCCACAGGGTTGTGGACCGCGTGGTCATTCGGCGGCGATGTGTTGGGCCCACTCGGCGCGTTTGGCCTGCAAAAGGCTGTCCATCGGTGCTCGGG
Organism: uncultured Flavobacteriales bacterium; assembly: GCA_913041065.1. GTDB lineage: Bacteria > Bacteroidota > Bacteroidia > Flavobacteriales_D > Sanyastnellaceae > UBA11663. The sequence goes on along the minus strand of CAJWII010000025.1, from coordinate 2,245 downwards.
TGACGGCTTCGAGGTCCATGCCTGCGTCGATCAAGCGCCGGGTGTCTTCCACGAAGGCGAGCCATTTGGCCACCGCGTTGAGCTCGTTTTGGGCTTGACGCTGGAAATACGCGTCGTCCATGGTCACTCCGTGGGCATCCACCTCGGCGCCATTGCGGATGGCCCCGATCAAATTGGCCAGTTGAGAAGTGCACAGCGCACCCTGTTCGTTCAATGCGTTGACCCGTTGAGGGGCGTCTTTCAGGTGGCGCTTGACCCGAGCCCAATCTCCGATGAGCTGACCGTCTTCCACAGAGAAGGTCAACGTGGAATCGGCCATGAGCCAAGTGAGGTCGCGCACCCGCTCGTCCACGCGGGCCCGGATGGCCGTCAGGGTGTCGACGTTCCAGGCGACCACTTGAGCCATGCCTTCCTCCACTTGGGCGGCCGCCTCGCGCAACGGCGTGAGGTGGGGTTGCCCTGGACCGGCGCAGTTGCTCAACCCCAGGGCCAGTAGCACGAGGCCAGCAAGGAACGACCTGGTCATCCTCCGATGCGGTCGAATCCAACGAAAGGCACCAGAGCCTTGGGGATGACGATGCCTTGGTCGTCTTGGTGGTTTTCGAGCAAGGCCGCCACGATGCGCGGCAACGCCAGGGCAGATCCGTTGAGCGTGTGCACAAACTTGTTCTTGCCGTCCTCGTCCTTGAAACGGCACTTCAAACGGTTCGCCTGGAACGTTTCAAAGTTGGACACCGAGCTGACTTCCAGCCACCGTTCTTGCGCGGCAGACCACACTTCAAAGTCGTACGTCATCGCGCTGGTGAAGCCCATGTCGCCTCCGCACAAGCGCAGCACCCGGTAAGGGAGTTCCAAACCTTCCAGCAGTCCCTTCACGTGGTCGACCATGGTGTCGAGGGTGGCGTAGCTCTGGTCCGGGTGGGTCATTTGGACGATTTCCACCTTGTCGAATTGGTGGAGCCTATTCAGGCCGCGGACGTCCTTGCCATAGCTGCCGGCTTCCCGACGAAAGCAGGGGGTGTACCCACAAATCTTCTGGGGCAAATCTGCAGCCTGCAGCACCACGTCGCGGTAGATGTTGGTCAAGGGAACCTCTGCCGTGGGGATCATGTACAGGTTGTCCTCTTGCATGTGGTACATCTGGCCTTCTTTGTCAGGGAGCTGCCCTGTGCCGTAACCGGAGTCGGCGTTGACCATGTGGGGCGGGATGAATTCCATGTACCCTGCGTCGTCAGCTTTCTCAAGAAAAAAGCGAATGAGGCCCCGCTGCAACTTGGCGCCCTGGCCCTTGTAGAAAGGAAATCCAGCGCCGGTGACCTTGGCCCCGAGGTCGAAGTCGATGAGGTCATGCTCCTTGGCCAGGTCCCAGTGGGGCTTGGCGGCCCCTCCGGCGGCTTCGGGCTCCGCGCTGCGGAACACCTCCACGTTGTCGTTGGGGGTTTTGCCTTTGGCCACGAGGTCGCAAGGTGTGTTCGGGAGCGACACGAGGAGCGCCTGAAGCTCGTGTTCCGCGGCGTCCATGGCGTCCTTCAGCTCTCCCGTCTTGGCCTTCAACCCAGCGGTCTTGGCTTTGACCTCTTCCGCCTCGGCTTTCTTCCCCTCACGCAACAGCCCGCCAATTTGACGGGACAACGAGTTGCTTTCGGCGAGGACTTGGTCAAGCTCGGTCTGGGTCGCGCGTCGCTTGGCGTCCAAATCGAGGATTTGGTCCACTGTGGCGGTGGCGTCAAGATGTCGCTTGGCCAAGGCGTCCAGCACACGGTCTCTCTCTTCGCGAAGGCATTGAAGGGTCAGCATGGGGCGGGTTCTGTGAGGTCCAAAAATAAGAACTCCCGACCTGTTGGGGCCGGGAGTTCACAAGCTTTACGTTCTTGTCAATCAGGCGTCTCCTGCGGGAATCACAGAGACAAATGAACGGTTGTTCGCCTTCTTGCGGAACTCGACGGTTCCGTCTGTCAACGCAAACAAGGTGTGGTCCTTGCCGATGCCGACGTTGTCACCTGGGTGGTGCTGGGTGCCGCGCTGGCGAACCAAGATGTTGCCTGCGATGCAGTGTTGCCCACCGAAAATTTTCACGCCCAAGCGTTTGGACTGGGACTCACGTCCGTTCTTCGAACTCGCTGCCGCTTTTTTGTGTGCCATGGCTTCTGGGGTTTATTCTTCAGTCTTTTTGGGCGCAGCCTTCTTGGCTGCGGGCTTCTTGGCCGCAGGCTTCTTGGCCGCAGGCTTCTTGGCCGCAGGCTTC
>CAJWII010000024.1 GCA_913041065.1 uncultured Flavobacteriales bacterium | reverse complement strand
AAGAACGCCAACCCACCTGAACAACCTCCAACCTTTCCCCTTTCTCATGGCAGGCAAACCTCTTAATTTCGCCCCGTGGCCGCACCACCGCCGGTGAATTGCCCGGCCACGTTTGCAAACCTGTCACCTCCCCAACCATGAGCAAAACCCTTCCCCAACTCCGCGTGGCCGTCGTGGGTGCCACAGGCATGGTGGGTCGGACCATGTTGAAGGTGTTGGAGAAGCGTGCCTTTCCTGTCGGGGATTTGATCCCAGTGGCGTCGGCCCGGTCCGTGGGCAAGCACGTGGAATTTGCAGGGGAACAAGTCGAAGTCGTTGATGTGGACACCGCCCTTTCGTTGAAACCTCACGTGGCACTGTTTTCCGCCGGAGGCGTGCTGAGTTTGGAATGGGCGCCCAAGTTTGCGGCGGCGTGAACCACGGTGGTGGACAACAGCAGCGCTTGGCGCATGTCGGACGACCACAAATTGGTGGTGCCTGAGGTCAACGGAGAAGTTGTGACGGCGGAGGATTTGATCTTGGCGAACCCCAACTGCACCACGATGCAACTGGTGATGTGCCTCAAGCCCATTCACGACAAGTGGGGCATTGAACGTGGCGTGGTGAGCACCTATCAAAGCGTCACAGGAACCGGCCAGGCGGCCGTGGACCAGTTGAATGGAGAGCGTGCGGGCTTGGGTCCAGAACGGGTATATCCCCACGCCATCGACCAAAATTGCTTGCCGCATTGCGACGTGTTCATGGAAAACGGCTACACCAAGGAGGAAATGAAGGTGCATCAGGAAACCAAAAAAATCCTCGGCGACCCCTCCATTGGGTTGTCGTGCACCGCGGTGCGGGTGCCTGTCTTCGGCGGACACAGCGAGTCGGTGTACCTGGAGTTGGCCAGCGATGTGTCGCTCGACGAAGTGCGTGCGGCATGGTCGGCGTTCCCTGGGGTGGTGGTGCAAGACGCACCGCACGACAACGACTACCCCATGCCCCGCCATGCCCAAGGGGAGGACGAGGTCTTTGTGGGCAGGCTTCGAAGAGACTTGACCCATGCACGTGGCATCCACTTTTGGGTGGTCGCGGACAACTTGCGCAAAGGGGCAGCCACGAACACCGTCCAAATCGCAGAATTGCTGGTGAATTCCGGTCGCTGGGGTTGATTCCCTTCTGTGTGTGCGAGACGGTCAAAATCAAAAGACGTCAAGGCCGTTCCCCAACGACTGTGAATCTCAAGCCCTGCCCTACGTTGGGGCTTTTTTCTGACTACCTTTCGACCAAACACAATCGACATGACGTTTCGTTGCCTTTTCGCTGTTTTGGCCTTCGTGCTGACAAGCAACCTGCTCGCCCAAGAAACCCCCTGGCTCGGCCTCGTTCCTGAAGTGGAGCACACCGAAGGTGAGTTGGCAGGCATGACCACCTACCGCTTGTACCTCTACACGCTTGGGGACAACGACTTCTTGGTGAGCTGTTCTGGCGACGACCAAAATCCCATGTACCTCAACAGCACGTCCGAGCCCGCATGGTTCCAGCACGACCTTGCCACCACGGCCTTGGCGACCGACGTCAACCCGGCGTTCTTCGATGCATTCCCTGAGTTCGCCTACGACAGCTGGTTCACCATTGGGGCGGAGGACAACACCGCCACGGTCGACGTGGTGGAGTTGGCGGACCCGGAATACGACGCTTTTGAAGTCTTTGAAAACGGGAACAACGTGGCGGTGGAGTCCAACGTCGGTTGCGCGTGGTTTGTCCTCCCCACGCCCAACAGCGAAGAGGCGTTTTCAGGAGAAGACCAGCGGATCTTGGTGGCGCAATTGACCACGGCTGGAGACATCTCAGGCCAAATTCAGGTCCAGCTTTTCCCCGACTTTGACAACCAAAACGAATTCCGCGAAGCGCTTCCCATTGTGATGGCGTGCAACGATCCAGAAGCGCTGAACTACGAGCCGATGTCGTTCAACACCGACGGGTGCTTGTACCCTCCTGTGGATGCGGTGGCCGAGTTGCCCGAGAGCGTGGCGTTCGAGACGTTCCCATCCCCTGCAGACGACCGCGTGACCGTGGTCTTCCCAGAGGGCGTGCTTCATGAAGTGGCTGGGGCCACGTTGGAGGCCACGGCGGTCGACGGCCGGGTGGTGAAGGCTTGGGCCTTGAACGGAGGCACGCAAGTTTTGGATGTGCAGGGCTTGGCGTCAGGCCAATACGTACTCATCGCACGCGGACGTCAGAACGAGGGCTTGCAATTCCGCGCCCCACTCCTCGTCCGACACTAAGAACACTTTGTCACCCGGGGATGCGGTCCCCAACTTTGAACACAATGTCGTCAAGGTCTTTGCGGACCTTGGGACTTGGGGTGTGTCCTTCCGGGGCATGACCGACAGCCAGCAAGGCGATGGGCGTGTGGTGGTAGGGCAGTCCGGCCAATTCGCCAAAGGCCTTTCGGTCAAAGCCTCCAGCCTGCATGCTTGTCAGCCCTTGCGCCACGAAGGTGAATTCCATCGCGTTGACCGCCATGCCCACGCCGTACATCGCCGCGTGGTCGGGCTCTCCGGTCTTTTCAAGCACTCCGGACGAGACGACGCCCACAATGGCGCCTGCGTCCTTCATCCAACTGCGGTTGGCCTCCACGGCGGTGTCCAGAAGCGCGTCAAACCCCGCTTCCCCTTTCAGGCCCACCATGAACCGCCAGGGTTGATTGTTGTAGGAGCTGCTGCTCAAACGGGCGGCTTCAAAGGCTGGCACCAGGTCTTCCCAGGCCAAGGCTTGGCCTGAAAACGCGCGGGGGCTGTGGCGACGTTGGGCGAGGTCAAGGACGTTCATGCCAGTCTCAACAAGCGTTGGCCAAGGTTGTTCTTCCCCGAGGGGTCAGCTGATGACGTCTCCGGGTTGGACCCCTTCTTCTGGGCTCACAAACCGCAATCCGCCGTCCTCCGTGCTGGCCATGAGCACCATGCCCTGGCTCTCGATGCCGCGCAACTTGCGTGGGGCCAAATTGACCAGCAAGGTCACCTGGCGTCCGACCACATCTTCGGGTTTAAAATGCTCCGCAATGCCGCTCACCACGGTGCGTGTATCGAGGCCGGTGTCCACGGTCAACTTCAACAGCTTGTCGGCTTTGGGCACCTTTTCGCATTCCAGGACCGTGCCGACCCGCAGGTCGAGTTTCGTGAAGTCTTCGAACGTGATTTCGTCTTTCGCAGGCATGATGTCTGGTGTTGTGTCGCCCCTTTTTTGGCCAAGCTTGGCGACCTGGGTGGCCACGGTGTCGTCGTCGAATTTGGCGAACAAAATGGGGAGTTCCCCCAGGGTCGTGCCTGGCTGAACCATGTCCGGTTGGGCGTCGGCCCAGCGTGCGTCCACCAAGCCACACGCGGCGGCGAGTTTGGCGGCGGTTTGAGGCAAGAACGGTTCCAGCAGCACAGCGCAGTTGCCCACGACCTGGCAGGTCAGGTGCATGATGGTCGCCGTCCGTTCAGGATCGGTTTTCTGGAGTTTCCAAGGCTCCTGTTCGGTCAAGTACTTGTTGCCCAAACGCGCCACGTTCATCGCCTCGAGCTGGGCTTCCTTGTAGCGGTGACGTTGGATGAGGCTCCCGATTTTTTCGGGCGCGGCGGCCAGGGCGTCGAGCAGCACGCGGTCCGTGTCGGTCAAGCTCTCCGAGGCGGGTGCCGCGGGGACCTCTCCTGCGAAATACTTCTTGGTCAAGACAAGCATCCGGTTCACGAAGTTTCCGAGCACGTCGGCCAATTCGTTGTTCACCTTGTCCCGGAAGTCGCTCCAGGTGAATTCGCTGTCCTTTTGTTCAGGCATGATGGCCGTCAACACGTAACGCATGGCGTCGCTGCCTTCTGGGAAGTCCTCGAGGTACTCGGTGACCCACACCGCCCAATTGCGTGATGTGCTGATTTTGTCGCCCTCGAGGTTCATGAACTCGTTGGCGGGCACGTTGGTGGGCAGGTTGTAACCGCCATGCTCCTTGAGCAAAATCGGGAAGATGATGCAGTGGAAGACGATGTTGTCTTTGCCAATGAAATGAAGGAGTTCCGTGTCGGGGTCCTGCCACCAATCTTCCCAGTCTTGTCCATGGACCTCGCACCACTCCATGGTGGCGGTGATGTAGCCAATGGGCGCGTCGAGCCATACGTAAAGCACCTTGCCCTCGGCGCCTTCCACCGGCACGGGCACCCCCCAGTCCAAGTCGCGCGTCATGGCGCGGCTTTCCAGCCCACCTTCAATCCAAGACCGGCATTGGCCCAAGACATGGGCCTTCCACGTTTTGGGGTCGTGGTGTGGCTTGCCGTCGAGCTTGCCGTCGACGATGTACTCCCGCAGCCATCCTTCGTGCCTTCCCATGGGCAAATACCACAAGGTGGTGGGCCTCAACACAGGAGTGGAGCCGCTCAAGGTCGACTTGGGGTTGACGAGCTCCTTGGGGCTGAGGGTCTTGCCGCATTTTTCGCATTGGTCTCCGTAGGCCCCGTCGTGCCCGCAAGAGGGACACGTGCCCTGGATGTAACGGTCCGCCAAGAACTGCTGGGCCTCTTCGTCGAAGAACTGCTCCTCTGTTTTCACCTCAAATCCGCCCTTCTCCATGAGGCTCAGGAAGAATTCCTGGGCGACTTGATGGTGCTTGGGGGAGGAGGTGCGGCTGTAGTGGTCGAAGCTGATGTCCAATCCTGCGAAGGCTTTTTGCATCTCCCCGTGGTACACATCCACAATCTCCCGGGGGGTGGCGCCCTCTTTTTTTGCACGAAGCGTGATGGCTGCACCGTGTTCATCGCTCCCACAAATCCAAAGCACGTCCTCGCCCATGCTGCGCAGGTGCCGGACATGGATGTCCGCAGGGAGGTATGCACCGGCAATGTGTCCCAGGTGAATCGGGCCATTGGCGTAGGGCAGGGCGGAGGTGATCATCCTCCGCTTGGGGGCACTTTTCGACATGAGGACAAAAGTAATCCTGACCTCGATTGAAAGCCGCATCGCGTCCCATAGACACGCTTTCGGCAAGGCGTTTTCCCCAGTTCAGTGGATTTTGAATGTGGAGAACTGCAGGTTGGTGGGGTTGCGAGATTTGAGGCGGCCCGCGTTTCTTTGAATGTACCGACGTGGTCGGACCAATTTTTTGGACATGAAAGCAACTGCAGAGAAGACCAAGGCCGTGGCGAAGGAAGTGACCTTGCAAGGCGTGGCCGACAAGCGAGAAATTTTGGAGGCGTACTTCCAAAAGAAAATCTGGGGCAAGCGCGAGCACAACTTCGCGAACGGCGCCAAGACCGCGGCTGAAGCGGCGCTCCGTCCCCAAAAGGGTCGGGTCCTCTGAAGACACCCCCGCCCCTGAAACCCAGGGCCAAAGTCGCCCTGGTGACCCCCGCGCGCCATGCGTCGAAGGAGGTTGTCGACGCCGCATCTGCGGCCGTCCGGAGCTGGGGATTTGACCCAGTGCTGCACCCCGACACCAACCAACGTCATGGACAATTTGGAGGCACCGATGCCCAGCGAGCTTCGGCCTTGAACGAGGCGTTCGCAGATCCCGAGGTGGGTGCCGTATGGGCCCTTCGAGGAGGGTACGGGTGCACGCGCCTCTTGCCGCATTTGGACGCCCAAGCTCTGCGAGACCAGCCAACTTGGATCGCGGGGTTCTCGGACGTGACGGCCCTTCATGGGTGGGCCAACCAAGTCGGGGTGGCCACTCTGCATGCGCCGGTTGCCTCGACGTTGGCGTCGACCGACGACGACGACGTCGCCGCGCTCGTTGAGGTGCTGAAGACCTGCGAGCCCACGTTGGATCAACTGGACCGCGCGGTGGTGGGTGGCAACCTCTCGGTGCTCTACGCCATGCTGGGCACGCCCCACATGCCGTCGCTGAAGGGCAGGTGGTTGCTGCTTGAAGACCTGGATGAGTATCTCTACCACCTCGACCGCATGTTGGTGGCGTTCACGCAAGCGGGGGTGTGGGAGCAAGTGGCCGGGGTGATGGTCGGGTCTTTCACCGACATGCGGGACAACACCTTGGCCCATGGACATTTGGTCGACAACCCATTTGGGATGACGGCGGAAGAGATTTTGGCGTCGCACCTCGGCCCGGCGAAGTGTCCCGTGGAGTGGGATGTGCCCGCCGGTCACGGGACCAGAAACGCCCCGTTCATTCTGGGCTGAAGGCCACCTGGGGCCGGGCTGGTTGTACATTGCCAGCATGTTTGGAAGCATCAAAGATCAGTTGACCCAGGAGTTGGCGGACATCGCCGCCGCGGGCCTGTACAAGCGTGAGCGCGTCATCACCTCGGCGCAGGACGCCGAAATCACCCTCGAAGACGACAGCAAAGTCTTGAACTTTTGCGCCAACAACTACCTCGGTTTGAGTTCCCATCCACGGGTGGTGGATGCGGCCAAACGCGCCATTGACACCCACGGGTTTGGCATGTCCAGCGTCCGCTTCATCTGTGGAACCCAAGACATCCACAAAGAGCTGGAACAACGCATTGCAGACTTCCACCACACGGAAGACACCATCCTGTACGCCGCGGCCTTCGACGCCAACGGTGGGGTGTTTGAGCCGTTGCTCACGAAGGAGGACGCCATTGTCAGCGACAGCTTGAACCACGCCTCGATCATCGACGGGGTTCGGTTGTGCAAAGCCCAGCGATATCGCTACGCGAACAACGACATGGAGGAGTTGGAGCAACGCCTGAAGGAGGCGCGTGCCAACGGCGCACGCCACATTGTGGTTGTCACCGACGGCGTGTTTTCCATGGACGGCTACGTGGCCCAAATCGACAAGATCTGCGACCTCGCCGACGCCTACGAGGCCATGGTCATGGTGGACGAATGCCACGCCACCGGGTTCATTGGCAAGACCGGGCGAGGATCGATCGAATTGCGGAATGCCCTCGGCCGGGTGGACATCATCACCGGCACCCTTGGCAAGGCCATGGGCGGAGCCATGGGTGGATTCACGACGGGCAAGCAAGAAATCATCGAGATGTTGCGCCAGCGAAGCCGTCCTTACTTGTTCTCCAACTCATTGGCTCCGAGCATTGTGGGGGCGTCCATTGAGGTGTTCAAGATGCTCGACGAGACCACCGAGTTGCGCGACCTTCTGGAGGCGAACACCGCCTATTTCAAGGAAGGCCTCCGCAAGGCGGGCTTGCCGTTCAAAGATGGCGAATCGGCCATTGTGCCGGTCATGTTGGGCGACGCGAAACTCTCTCAAGTCATGGCGAATGCCCTGCTGGAGGAGGGCATTTACGTGATCGGGTTTTTCTACCCGGTGGTGCCCAAAGGAGAAGCCCGCATCCGCGTGCAACTCAGCGCGGCCCACACCCAGGCGCATCTGGATCGGGTGCTTGCTGCGTTTGAAAAGGTGGGCCGAGACCTGGGCGTGGTGGCATGAGCCAGCACGTGGTGGTCGTGGGTCGGGGACTTGCAGGGGCCATAGTCGCCTGGAAGTTCGCCGAGCGCGGCTGCCGGATTTCGTGGTGGGGCGACGGGGAACCGGGCGCGTCCCGTGTGGCTGCAGGCATGTACAACCCAGTCTCGTTCAGGCGCGTGGTCGAGGTGTGGAACGCATCGGCCCACGTGGCCAACCTGCGGTCCACGCTCCAGGCCATGGAAGAAGCGTTCGGATTGCAAGGTGCGTTGATGCATGACGTGCCGGTGGTGAAGGTTTTTGCCAACGACGCGTACCGCCAAACCTGGAACGAACGCTGGGCCACGGACCATGGCGTCACCCAGTGGGCGGATCGTGGTCAATCTGCTGAAGTCCTTGAGATCACCTCCTTGAACGCCCCCCACGGGGTGGGCAAGGTGCACGCCGCAGGCTGGGTCGATGTTCCCGCGCTTCTGGACGCCATGGAAGCGCACGTGGCCGCCCACCACACCTTGGTCGACCGCGCCTGGCGGGTGCACGATGGCCTTCCTGACGGGGCTGATGTGGTTGTGGATTGTCGTGGAGTCGGGGCGGTCAAGGAACTCTCCGAGGTGGGGCTGAAGGTCAACCCCAACCACGGGGACGTGCTCACGTTGAGCACAGAGGCCGGGGCTTTGCAGACCCAAGGTCACAATGTGAACAACGGCAAATGGCTGCTTCCCATGCGGCAACAAAATGGGCGGCAATGGTGGCGGTTGGGGGCGACGTATTCGTGGGACAGGCCCACGCCAGCGCCCCACGCCCCAGCGGCCCAAGCGTTGAAAGACCACATGGCGGATGCTTTCCATGAAGGGGCAGGTCACGCCTGGGACAAGGCCCAGGTGGAGGCGCACCAAGCAGGGTTGCGCCCCGCGTCGCCCGACCGCCGCCCGATGGTGGGGCCGTGGCCTGGCCAGCCTGAGGGTGTGCTCATGCTCAACGGCCTAGGTACCCGGGGGGTGTTGGTGGGCCCTGCGGCGGCGGAAGCGCTGGTGAATTATTGGCTTGACGACGCGCCGATTTCCCCTGAAATTCGCCCGGATCGCTTCAAGTCAGTACGGACACGTTTCCCAGACTGAACTGTTCCTAACCCTTGCCGTCTAGCCGCTTTCGCGCGTGGGCGTGAGGTACTTTGGGAACATGTTGCACGAATCGATTGCCCAAGCCTTGAACCAGCAAATTGCGTTGGAAGGCCAAAGTTCCCACACCTACCTCACCATGGCGGTTTGGGCGGAGACCTCCGGTTTTGACGGGGTCGCAGAATTTCTTTACGCCCACTCCGAGGAAGAGCGTCAGCACATGCTCAAGTTGATGCGCTTTGTGAACGAACGCGGCGGGGTGGCCGAGGTGCCCACCGTGGAGGCGGGTCCCACATCGTACGAGGGACTGAAGGAGGTGTTCGAGAGCATTTTGGCCCACGAAACCAAGGTGACGGAAAGCATCAACCATGTGGTGGACGCCTGCTTGCAAGCGAAGGACTACACCACCCACAACTTCATGCAGTGGTACGTCAGCGAGCAAATCGAGGAAGAAGGGCTGGCGCGGAAAATCCTGGACAAGTTGGCGCTAGCAGGCAACGACCAGGGCGCGCTGTACTTGTTTGACCGAGACATCCTGAGCTTCGACCAAGAAGGCCACAGCGGCAACTGATTCTCTGGAAATGCAGGTCCTGGCCCACATGAAACGAGGAACGCGGTGGCTTGCGCTGGGTGCGCTGGTGGCTGCGTTTTGGGCGTTTCAATCGGGGCAACAGGACCCCAAACTCGACACCACCGATCCACACCTGCTGACCACGGCGCAGTACCTCTACCACTTTGCCAAGGACAACGATTGGCCCGAGGAGAGCAAGCAGGGGCCGTTTGTCATTGGGGTGAAGGACAACCCCGCCTTGGTTCGAATTTTTGCAGAGAACTACGGGACGCCGCCCATCGGGGATCAACCGCTTCGCTTGGAAGAGCTTGAAGACGAACCGGCCGTCGAGGGCATGCACATCTTCTACACCGACGCCCAAGGGGACGAATTGCAGGCTGACCTGAAGCGCATTGGGGGCAGTCCGACGTTGGTGATGACAAGAGGGTTGGAGGCGTTGTCAAGAGGGGTGACTGTGAATTTGATCGTCCACGAGGGACTGCTTCGCTACGAACTCAACCAGCAAGACGCGGACCGCCGCGGGGTGTTGGTTGGCAACCGAATCACATCATGGGCCGTCACGCGTTGAAGTGGGTGGCCATGTGTCTGTGGATGGTGCCGGCGTGGAGCCTGGCCCAACCTGGCACGGCCTTGGACCGCGATGTGCAGCGTGCCATCCTGCTGGGCAAGGTCGGGGAATTCGCCCGGGGCTTGGAGGTGGTTGAGGCCCATTTGGACGAGGACAGCCGCCACGCGGAGGCCTGGTTCATGTCTGGCTTTTTGCTGAAGGAGTGGTACAAGCAGTCCGACAACCGCGCCCACAGGCAGGAGGCCATGCAGCGCTTGGCCACGTCGCTCGACCTCCAATCGTCCCTAGGTCGTCCTGCGGATTGGCTGCCCCAGGCGAGGCGGGCCCTCGGGTATTTGGGCGACGACTGCTACGACGATGCGGTGGCTGCGGTGAACACCTTCCAAACGGGGGACGAAGCCAAAGTGTTGGCCCTCTTCGACCAATACGCATCGGCGGTCCAAGTGCTGAAGCCGGAAACTGACTTGTCGGCGGAGCGTGCCGCCTTCCACAAGAACATGGCCCACGCCCACGCCACGTTGTACGCCGCCACCTCAGACGAGGTGCACTTTGAGGGCATCCAGGCGAACTACCGAGACGCGCTCGCTCTGAAGCCAGACGACCCCACGGCGTGGTACAACCTGGCCGTGCATGTGTACAACCGTGGGGTGGGGGTGATGAAGGAACTCGGGCTGGAGACGTCCCTCGGGGAAATCATCGAAAAGCAACAGGCCAGCCGGGACCATTTTTCAGAAGCCTTGCCGGCTTTTGAATCTGCGCTGGAACTCCAACCTGACCGGGCTGAAATCCTTCTGGGGTTGGCCACGGTGCATCATGCTTTGCACAACCAAGCGGAACGCGATCGGTACCACACCGCTTGGAAAAACGCCCGAGGCCGATGAAATGGCGTTGGAACATCGCGTGGCGCATGGGCACAGGCTTCGGCGTGTTCATCTTGGCCGTCGCCATCATGTTGGTGGTCACTCGGATGAACCTCTCGGAGAGCAGCGCCCTGGGCCAAGAAATCGACGAGGTGCTTGTGCCAAGCTTGGGCGCCCTGGAGCAGTTGGACCAAACCTTGGCCGACAGCCGCGTCTGTATCAACCACTGGCTGACGCGCCAAAGCCGCGCGGAAGATGAAGAAAAAGTCCTGCTCCGGGCCATTGTCGACGGCAAGTTGCCCGATCAGATGGCCACCCTGAAGGCCATGAACGGGGCTTGGACTCCGTCTGCGGCTGCGCACGTCGACACCCTCAGGCAAGAGGTGGATCGCTTGCGCGTGCTCTATGGGTACATCATGGAATTGCTCCCGGATTTCCGCAGTTACGACAACCCAGCCAAAGTCATGGAGGCGGAGCGGTACGCGGTCGACGGAGGCGAACTGGAGCGGTTCACAGCTGCAGTGCAGCAACGGTTGTACACCCTGACGGAAGCCCAAAACGAAGCCCTCCGTCAACACACCACCCAAATGGACGAGCTGGGGAACCAGCTGGCCATGGTGGCCGGACGGGTGGCGTGGTTCGTACTGATTCTTGGCATTGTCCTGGGGGTGGTGGTGACCCGCAGCATCGTCCAGCCGGTGAAGGAACTGAAGCGTGCCTTGTACCACATGGGGCGCGGGGTGCTTCCCCCAAGGGATGTCCGGGTCACTCCGGACGAGATTGGCGACATGGCCTTGGCGGTGAACCGGTTGTCGCAAGGGTTGGCACGTACCCAGAAGTTCTCTCAAGAAGTGGGAGGTGGGGCGTTCAACACCCCGTACGAACCTCTCAGCGACGACGACGCCCTGGGCAAGGCGTTGCTCCAGATGCGCAGTTCGCTGGCCCGAAATGAGCGCGAGCTTGAGGGCAAGGTCCAGCAACGCACGGAAGAATTGGCCCAAGAAAAGGCGAAGGTGGAGAACGTTTTGGGCGACCTTCAAGACAGCATCAACTACGCCTTGCGCATCCAGCAAGCCATTCTGCCGTCTGACCAAGAGCGTCGTGAAGTGCTGAGCGAAAGTGCGGTGTTTTACCAGCCCCGCGACGTCGTTTCTGGGGATTTTTATTGGTTCAAGGCCGTGGGCAGCCGCCGCATGTTCTCGGCGATCGACTGTACTGGCCACGGGGTGCCTGGCGCGTTCTTGAGCTTGGTCGGCCACAACGCCCTGGACCGGGTCACGAAGGTGTACACCGAACCGCACAAGGTGCTCGACCACTTGAACACCCACGTGCTGGCCCTCTTGCGGAAGGACGTCCAAACCGTGGCGAGCATCCCCGACGATTTGGTCCGCGATTTGGCCATGTCTGTGGAGGGTGTGGGATCTGCAAGCGGACGCGACATCGGAGGGCAGGACGGCATGGACTTAGGCATGGCCGCGGTCAACTGGGAAACGATGATGCTCGAGTACGCCGGGGCCAACAACCCCCTGTACGTCGTGCGCCAAGGCGAGCTTCAAGAGCTCAAGCCCAACAAATTTGCGATTTGCTCCTTCGAGCCCAATACGAAGAATTACGACGTCCAGAAGTTCCCGTTGGAATCTGGCGACACGCTGTTTCTGGCCACGGACGGGTTTGTGGACCAATTCGGCGGGCCGCACGGCAAGAAATTCATGCGCCGCCGCTTCAGGGAGTTGTTGGTGGAAACGGCTTCGTTGCCGGTGATGGAGCATGAAGCCCACCTCAAGCACCAATTCGAGGCATGGCGTGGAGAAGAGGAGCAAGTGGACGACGTGCTCGTGGTCAGCGTGCGGGTGCCATGAACGTGACCGCCTTCCGTAGCCAGGCTTGGGAATGGATGCGGTCTGACCGTGGTCTCATGTTGTGGGCCGTTCTGGTCGGCATTGCCTCAGGGCTGCTTGCTGTCCTGATGAAGCAATCGGTGGGCGCCCTGCGCTCTGGGATGTTCGCCTTACAATCGTGGGTGGGCGGCTCGTGGTTTTTGGCGTTGGGACCCATTCTGGGATTGGTCGCCACGGCCCACGTGGTTCGTCGCCTTTTGAAGGGCGACCACCCTGGACCGGGCATCCCCTCGACCTTGCACGCCATCTCTACCCGCCGCGGCCGCATGAAGCGAACGTGGATGTTTGCCCCTGTCGTGACCAGCGTGTTGTCGGTGGGTTTTGGGGGCTCGGGCGGACTCGAGGCGCCCGCGATGCAAGCTGGCGCGGCGTTGGGGTCAGAGGTGGCTTCCCAAACCCGCAAGCACTTCCGCCGCCGTTTGCTGCTCATCGGTTGCGCAGCTGCAGGCTCCTTGGCGGCCATGTTCAAGGCCCCAGTCGCCGCCATCGTGTTTGCGGTGGAGGTCATCATGATTGACCTCACGGCGTCCAGCCTTGTACCCATCCTGCTGGCATCGTTGGCGTCGTTGCTGACGGCGTTCGTGTTTTTCGAAGGCGAGGACATCCTCACGGTCCCTACGCTGGCCGCCTTTCAGGCGAGCAGGTTGCCCTGGTACATCCTCTTGGGCATCGGAACTGGGTTGGGGTCGGTGGTCTTTTCCAAGCTCTACATCTTGAGTCAGCGCGCCATCTGCCGTTTCAAGAATCCCCAAACCCGCATGGTCCTGGCCGGGCTCTTGTTGGGTGCGGCCGTTGCGGCCCTGCCTCCTTTGTTCGGGGAAGGGTACGAGGTCATCAATTCCATGTTTTTGGGCTACTCCGACGTGTTGATTGAGGACATGTGGATGCTTGAAGGGTCCCTGGCCTTGCCGAGTCTGTTGGGTTGGTTGTTGCTGGCCGCATGCCTCAAGCCCATGCTGACGGGATTCACCGTGGGGGCAGGTGGCGTGGCCGGCATTTTTGCGCCGGCGCTGTTCGCCGGCGCCTTGGTGGGCTTTGCGTTTGCGCTGGGCGTCAACGGATGGATCAACCCCACGGCCATGCCCATCGGAAACGCGGTGTTGGCGGGTTTATGCGGCATGATGGCTGGGGTGTTGCACGCCCCCTTGACGGCCATTTTCTTGGCCACGGAGTTGAGTGGAGGGTACGGCTTGTTTGTTCCGTTGATGCTGACCTCGGCCATCGCGTTCACCACGTCGCGCGCCCTCATGCGCCACAGTATTTACACCCGTGAGCTTGCGGAACGTGGCGAGTTGTTGACCCACGACAAGGACCAGGCTGTGCTGACGCTGATGAACCTGAAGGAGGAGTTGGAACAGGACTTTTTGCCGGTGCAGGCCCACTGGAATTTGGGACAGCTTGTGGAAGTGGTGGCGCAAAGCCAGCGCAACCTTCACCCCGTGGTGGATGCCGACGGCATGCTTCTGGGAATTGTGGATTTGCAGGACATCCGACAGGTGATGTTTGACCAAAACCAGTACCTGACCTTACGCGTCGTGGACCTCATGACCCTGCCGCTGGCAGAGGTGCAATGGGAGGACAAGATGGACGACGTGATGGCCAAATTCGAGCTGTGTGGCGCCTGGAATTTGCCCGTGGTGGAGGGCGGACGGTACGTGGGCTTTGTGTCGCGGTCGCGCTTGTTCAACGCCTACCGGAAGTGGCTCAAGGCCACCAGCCTGGAGTGAGGGTCAGAGCTCGTGCTCTACAGCACCTTCCAAGATGTAGTTCATCTGGTAGACGTCGTCAGAGTTGAGTCGCAAAGTGCCCTTGAAGGTCAAGCGCTCGTCGGTTTGGTAAGTGCGCTCTCTCTTGTCTGGGAACCGCAAGTCGATGACAGATTCAGGCCCGGCCCCGCCGCAGAAGAAGCAGTTGGCGAAGGGGTAACGGCTGAGAACATAGAAGTCTTCGTCGACGTCCACCGGAATCATGTAGCCCGTGATGTGGAACGCCTTGCCTTCCGAGGCCACCACCAATTCTCCAAACTTGGGCATCCAGTAGTACGCGTCGAGTTCTTCCAAGTACACGTCCGTGAACTCCACGTCGCTCAGCGTTTGCCACGTCAATTCCTCCAGCTCGTCGTACGACACCACCTCGGTTTCAGCTGGGTCGGGCGTTGTTGTCACTGGTTTGGGGTCGAGGCTTGCAAGTTTGGCTTCGCCGACATGGCGAAACTGGTCTTGCGTGGCTTTCGCTGCCTCGGAGGGGTGGCACATGCTGCTCCAATCCATCATGGACACGGCTGCCAACGCCACGGCCGAGAACACAAACGTCAAGAAGCTGCTTCGTTTCATCAGCACGAAGTTAAGCTTCACTGAGGGTCTCGCTGATGTCCAGTCGCAGGGTGCGTCTGGCTGGAATGGCAGAAGACACGAGCCCCACGGCGACCGCTGCAGCAGCCAAGGCAACTTCGCCTGGCAGGGGCATCATGGCACTCAAGCTGTAGTGGAATTGCTGTTCCACAAAGGCCGAGAGCACCACCATGGCAACGCGACTCAGGATCAACCCCAAGAGCGTGCCGCCTGCGCTCAGAAGCCCGCCTTCCGCCAGCAACAGCGTGTACAACGTGCGGGGAGTGCCGCCCATGGTGCGCATCAACGCCAACTCATGTCGTCGCGCCCGAATGTTGTCCAACACGGAAATGAAGATGCTGGCGAAGCTCAGGGCCATGATGAGCATGGCGATGGCGCGAAGGGCTGCCGTGCCGAGCCCAAACTGTTGGGTCATCCGGTTGACTTCGATCGCCGGCAGGGCGACCTGCATGTTTGTGTCCCGAAGCGTGTTGGGGATGGTCAACACGGCCAAGGCGTTCCGCTTCTTCAGCAGCATGGCGGTGATTTCCCGCGTGCTGGGATCGACCTCCTCCCCCTCGTGGGCATGGACGTCCCAGATGCTCTGAATCGAGGTCAGGATGAGTTGGTCTACCACGGTGCCACTCGGCGCCATGACGCCCACCACGGTGAAGGTTCGGTTGGTGTGGATGTCGGTTTGGTCCGTGAGGCCGTGGGCGCTGAAAAAAGTATCCCCCAGGGCCAGGCCCGTGGCCTCCGCCACCTTCGCACCGAGCGTGACGTCGAAGGTCTTGTCCCACCAGGTGCCGTCCGCCAATTCCGCCCCGTAGTGCTCCACGTAGCCCATGTCCGTGCCGACGATGCGGTAGCCTTCGTGATTGTCCCCGTACGCCAACGGAATGCCCGAGGCGATGTAAGGATGCTTGACCACCTTTTGGGCCGCCTCCAACGAGATGTTTCCGGTCGGTGCGTCGATGTGGTAGACGTTGGCCAGGATCAGTTGCAAGGGGCTTCCCTTGGCCCCCAACACCAAATCGATGTCCTTGATGTTCCGTTCAAACGCGTCGTTGACCTGCTTTTCCGTCAGGAGCATCAAACTGACCATCCCCACCCCAAAGGCCAAAAGGGCCAGGCTCAACGCCGTCTGCAGGGGCTTGGCTTGCAAGTTTCGCCAGGCCTGTGTGGTCACACCAAGGTTCATGGCCGTTGGTGGCTGAGGGTGACGCACGAGGCGTACCGGTCCTTCAAACGTTGGTCGTGGGTGACGACCACCAGGGTTGCGTAGGCCGCTTCTCTGTCGAGGATGTCCATCACGGCCGCCGCGCTTTCGTCGTCCAAGGCGGAGGTGGGCTCGTCCGCGAACACCACCTTGGGCTTGTGCAGCAACGCACGGGCAATGGACGCACGCTGCTGTTCGCCCACGCTGAGCTCGTGTGGCTGTGCCCCTGCCCGGTGCCCGATGCCCAGGCGGTCGAGCATGTCGTCCATCTTGGATTCAAGGTCCGCCGGGATGCGGCCGGTGGTCAGTTGGTGAGGCAAGGCCAAATTCTCGCGCACCGTCAGACTCTGCACAAAGTGCGCTTGCTGGAAGATGACGCCCACTTCGGCGCCCCTCCAGCGGTCGAGTTCTCGGTCGGTGCTGGTGTGCAGCGACTTGGAGCCTACCGTCAACGCACCTGACGTTGGGGTCAAAAGCCCGCAAAGAAGGTGAAGCAAGGTGGTTTTGCCGGTACCGCTGTTGCCCAACAGGAGCATTCGATCCCCCTGGGCACATGAAAAGTCGGGAAAGCTCAGGACGGGTCCAGCCGCGTCGTATTGAAACTTCACCCCCTCAATGCTGACCATGACCCCAAGGTACGCAGGCGGTGCGTGAGATTGGCTTTAGCTTCGCAAACCAAGCACATGCAATCATGAATTTTTGGCAACGTCTTTCGCGTTTTGGCATCGGCATCTTGTTGGGCACCGTCCTCTCCTTGTACTTCTTCGGCGGACGGGGATGCGGGTCGTGGCTGCCCTCTGCGCAAGTCCGGAAAACCATCGTGGAAGGCGGGATTCAGTTCTCTCCTGAATTGCGTGCGTCGCAACCTGACCTCACTGTGTCAGACGTCCTGACGTACGTCGGGTCCGCAGACGTGGACTTCGGGGCAAGCGGCACCCGGGAAGAGCCTCAATGGTATGTGCTCTCCGGAGCAGTGGACGGGTCGCCTTTGACGGGCATCGAAGTCGTGCTCATGGACACGGCAAGCGTCGTCCGTCTCGTGGATCTCGCACGCTGATCAGCCCCGCTGCAAGGCCTCCATCTCGTCATACAGCTTTCTGGCCTTCTCCATTTTGGCAGGGTCCACGTCGCCTTCCACCTTGCGTTGTTTGGTGTACGGCTCGAACGCGTCCCAATTCACCTCGGCGCCGACCTCCTGGACCAGGCCCGCCAAGACTGCGGTGGGCTCGGCGCAATAACGCTCGTACCCGATGAAGTGAAGGCGGTGGCGGTCCATCGCCAAGGCCGCCTGGTATTGGTTGATCCACAAGTCGAGCCAATGGTCCAGCGTGTCAAGGTCG